>NZ_CP150917.1:1502500-1802500 GCF_039908645.1 Pseudomonas helvetica | reverse complement strand
CGGCCGAAGCGCAGATCCTCGCCGAACCCGACGGCGACAACACCCTTTCCAGGGCGTTTGTCGGCGACGAGATGTTCGAAGCCCACCCCGATTGCCCACTGTGCTACGCCGAATACCGGGTCAAAGCCGCACCCGCCACCGGACTGATCGAAGAAGGTGACGTGCTGGACCTGGGTAATCGAACCTTGCAGGTGCTGCACACTCCCGGCCATTCACCGGGTGGTATCAGCCTTTTTGAAGTTGCCACCGGTACCCTGTTCAGCGGCGACATCATCTACGACGGACCGTTGGTCGAAGACGCCTATCATTCCAACCTTGAGGATTACGCCCGCAGCCTGCAACGCTTGCGCTCGTTGCCGATTCGCACTGTGCATGGCGGACATTTCGGGAGTTTTTCCGGGGAGAAGTTGCACACGATGATTGACCAGTGGCTGCAACAGCACGCTTGAGGCAAGTGAGCTAGCGCAGCCGCGCCTCCGACGCGGTGGTCGAAGGCTGCGATCCTTTCACGCCTTACCTCGTTTACCGGCGGCGTTGCTGACGGCGGCGTTGCTCATCGTCGGTGCGGATTGGCACGGGTTGCAGAGGTGGTTCGATCAAACCAAGCGCGACACCGAGGTCATGGAGCCAGTTTTGCAGTTTCTCTTTCATGGTGCCCCCCCTTCAGGGTAGTGCTGAGCGACCGGGTTCTATAGACGCTTCATACAGATAGTAGTCCGAAGTCTTACGCAATGCTCGCCTCAAAAGGCAAAGATCTGTTACCGAATTCATCAAAATCACTGTGGCGAGGGAGCTTGCTCCCGCGGGTCGGTCCGCGCTCGGGCGAAGCGGCCCTAAAACCCCCTTAGGGCTGAACCCGCCAAACGCCTTACGACTGCTGCGCAGCCGAGCGGGAGCAAGCTCCCTAGCCACAATCATTCGCCGAAGATGAGACCCCATACACCGCTTGTTGCACCTCGATCCAGGCATTGAGATTGGCGCCGAGCATACCCTTTCGCCACATCAGCCAGGTGGTGGCACTGGCGAAAGGCTCGGCCAATGGATGCACGGCCACACTCTCGCGTCCCGGCAGACTGGCCAGCATCGACTCGGACATCAGCGCCACGCCGGAACCGGCAATCACACACGCCAGCATCCCCTGATAGGACTCGATTTCCATCGCCCGGCCCATCGCCGCATGATCATGGGCGAACCAGGCCTCCAGGCGCATCCGGTAGGAACAGCCCTGGCGAAAGGTGAACACCGAACGCCCCTGCACATCCAGCGCGCTGCGCACCGGCGGGTGATCGGCTTCGCTGATCAGCACCAGTTTTTCGTCACACAGCGGCACACCGTCGAGCCCGGCCAGTTGCAGCGGGCCATCGACCAGCGCGGCGTCAAGACGCCCGGTGAGCAGGCCTTCGAGCAATTCACCGCTGGGCGCCGACTGCACTTGCAGGTTCACCGCCGGATAAGTGCGGTGATAGCGCGCCAGCAAACCCGGCAGATGAATCGCCGCGGTGCTGTACATGGTGCCCAGCACGAAATCGCCGGCCGGTTGCCCGCCCTGCACGGCTGCGTGGGCTTCGTCATGCAGGGCAAACAGCTTGGCGGTGTAGTCCAACAGTACTTTGCCTGCGGGCGACAACTGCAAACGCTGACGCTCACGCAAGAACAGTTCTACGCCCAACTGATCTTCAAGCTGCTTGAGCCGGGTCGACAAATTGGACGGCACCCGATGCAAGCGTTCCGCGGCGCGAGTGATGGAACCTTCCTCGGCCACCGCCTGGAAGATGCGCAATTGGCTGAATTCCACACCTTTCTCCAAATAAGAACAAGTTACTCACTATTATTCATTTTTAAAGAAAGTCAATCAGTCCTAGCCTGACGGTCATTGCTCCGTTGCAGGAATCCTGACCATGTCGCCGCTTATACGCTTACTCGCCAGCTTCATTGCCTTGATGATGGCCATGGGCATTGGGCGCTTTGCGCTCACTCCGCAGCTGCCGCACTTGCTCAGCGAAGGTCAGATCGACCTGACAGCCGCGGGTCTGATTGCGGCAGCCAATTACCTGGGCTACTTCATCGGTGCAGTGGACGCGATGTTCGCCCATCGCCCCGAGCAAGTCCGTCGACGCTTGCTCGGCGGTTTGTGGCTGTGCGTGCTACTGACCCTCGCCTCGTTCTGGGCCAAGGGCTTCTGGCCGCATCTGGTTTTGCGCTTCGGTACTGGTGTAGCCAGCGCCTGGGTGCTGGTGATGATCACCGCGTTGAGTCAGCCATTAGCGATGGCCGCCGGACGTCCACGGCTTGGTGCACTGGTATTCGCCGGACCGGGCCTGGGGATTTTTCTGACAGGTTTGCTCGCACTTGGCTCGAACCTGTTGGGACAAAGCTCTGCGACCCTGTGGCTGGTGTATGCCGGCGTGGGCCTGGCAATGCTGTTGGTGATTCTGCCGATCCTGCCGCAACCGACTGCGAGCGTGGCAGCCACAGCCACGGACGGCGCTCCAAAGAGTGCCGGCATCCCGCGACTGGGTTTGATCTACGCGCTGTACGGCCTGGGCTACATCATTCCGGCGACCTTCCTGTCGCAGATGGCCAGCGCCCGTTTTCACGGTCAATGGCAGGCCGATCTGTTCTGGCCGTGTTTTGGTCTGGCGTCCGCCATCGGTGTGCTGCTGGTGAGTTTGCGCCGGCATAACCCCAACGCCACGCGTCACTGGCTGATCGCGACGTTGTGGCTGCAAGCGGCTGGGGTCTTCGCTTGCCTGCTGGGCAGCGGGCTCGGTCTGGCGCTGGGGGTGATTCTGTGTGGCACGCCGTTTCTGGCCTGCATGCAATTGGTGATGCAGCGCTCGCGAGAACTGGCGCCGCAGGCCACCCAGCGCAATGCCGGCCTGCTGACCGCGTGTTTTGCCGTGGGTCAGCTCAGCGGGCCATTGCTGGCAGCGCTGAGCAGCCACTTCAGTGGTGGCTTGCAACCGGCGTTGATGGTGGCGGGCAGCGGCCTGCTGGTAGCCGGTGGTTTGCTGCTGCGTCCACTCAACGCTCCAGCATTGTGCGCAAACGACGGCGCACCCACTGTTCTGCGCTGACAAAGGTGATGCCGAGCAACACCAGCACGGCACCAACGACGAAATTGACACTCAACGGTTCACCGAGCAGCAACACCCCCGAAGGTGACACCGAACAGCGGCGTCATGAAAGAGAACACCGCGAGGTTCGACGCCAGGTAACGGCGCAGCAGCCAGAACCACGTCAGGTAGCTGAAAAACGACACCACCAGCCCCTGGAACAGCACGCTGGCCACCGCCACGTTAGTCAGGTGGACGTGGGTGATCTGCCCGCTTAGCGCGGCAATCAGCAGCAGACCGAGAAAGCCGACGATCAGTTGATAAAACAGGGTCAAGGTCGCCGGCGCTTCCGACAACCGTGAGGCGCGCACCACCACAGTCGTCGCGCCCCAGGCGGCCCCCGCCAGAACGCCGAACGCATCGCCGAGCAGCATCCGCCGGTCCAGATTGTCCCAGGACACGCCCCCGGCAAAAGCCACGGCAATACCGATAAACGCCAGCAAAATCCCCAGCCATTGCAACCGTCGCAAACGCTCGCTCGGCAGCAGCCAGTGCACGCCCAATGCGGTGAAAATCGGCGCGGTATAGAGGAACACCGACATGTGCGCCGCCGTGGTCAGTTTCAGGCCTTCGGCGATGAACAGAAACTCGGTGGCAAACAGACCGCCCGCCAGCAAACCGCCGCGCCAGGTGCTGCCAACCTGATTCCAGCCGCCCTTCCAGCAGATCAGCAAACCCACCAGCAATGCGGAAATTCCGGAACGTGCGGCGGCCTGCATCACGGGTGCGATGTCCGCCGCCGCCCATTTGATCATGACCTGCTGGATACCCCAGATCAGACACAACCCGAGCATCACTTGCAGGGCAAAACCATCGGCGCTGCGCCGAGTGGCAATCACCGCGAAACCTCGCGAACGGTTAACGACATGGCAGTTACTCATTAAAAACAAAATGCCCCGGTACTTGGCCGGGGCAGTCAGGTCAGGTCAAGTCAGCTCGGCTCAGCTGAGTTCAATGCGATCCGCATGAATGACGATCTGGCCGTTCTTGTAGAGCGCGCCGATGGCCTTCTTGAAGTTGCCTTTGCTGACGCCGAACAGGCTGCTGATCAGCGCCGGGTCGCTCTTGTCGCTGACCGGCAAGGTGCCGTTGTTGTCGCGCAGCTTGGCGAGAATCTTCGAGTTCAGGCTGGTGGCGGCTTCTTCGCCCACGGGCTGCAGGCTCAGGCTGATCTTGCCGTCAGCGCGGATTTCCTTGATGAACCCCTTCTCTTCCTTGCCGGCACGCATGAACTTGAAGATTTCGTTCTTGTGGATCAAACCCCAATGCTTGTTGTTGATGATCGCCTTGAAACCCATGTCGGTCGCTTCGGCTACCAACAGGTCAACTTCCTGGCCAGGCTTGTAGTTGGCCGGGGTTTTGTCCAGGTAGCGATCCAGACGCGCGGTCGCGGTAATACGGCGGGTGTGCTTGTCGAGGTAGACATGCACCACGCAGTATTCGCCCGCGGTCATCTGACGCTTTTCTTCGGAATACGGCAGCAGCAGGTCCTTGGGCAGACCCCAGTCGAGAAACACACCGATGCTGTTGACTTCAACGACTTTAAGACTGGCGAAATCACCGACCTGAACTTTCGGTTTTTCGGTAGTTGCGATGAGTTTGTCATCGCTGTCCAGATAAACAAAAACGTTCAGCCAGTCTTCATCTTCGCTGGGAATATCTTTGGGGATATAACGATTCGGCAGAAGGATTTCGCCATCCGCGCCACCGTCCAGATATAAACCAAAGTTAGTGTGTTTAACCACTTGCAAGCTGTTGTAGCGCCCGACTAAAGCCATTTCCAATACCCTCATTGCTTGGGCGCCATTCTACCCGGTTTTGCCGGTGCTGTTAGGTGACTGGCAGGCTTGCGAAGAAAAATCCGCTGCAAGGCTCATTTTTCCTGGGTTTTGCACCAGAGCAGAGCCCGCTCGTCAGGCCGTCCGGACGGCTTTCTGCTGAAATCGGTAAGCCATACACGGTACTTTTCAGGCCTGCGTTCTTATTCAAAACAGCAGCTTAGGTGATTATTGCGAACAGTAACTTATGAATAATCGACACCTGCCCCCGGTTATTTCAGGCAGATATTTACCAAGCAATTGTCAAGTATTTCCTGTACGATGCCTGGCCAAGTTAATTTTCTACAGGTTAATGGCCGCCATGCGTGTAAAAGCATCCAACAGCAAAGCAAAGCCAGCTCCAGCCGTTGAAACCAGCGAATCGATCAACAACCAGATTGCTGCTTTCCTCAAGTCCGGCGGCGAGATCCAGCAAATTGCCAAAGGCGTCAGCGGCCAGACATTCGGCCCGTCCAAACAGATCACCCTGGGCAAAAAGTAATACCCCCCTCGCGTCACCCTGGTCCCTAAGCGCTTTGAGCTTCGAAGCGCTAGGACTGGAACCCTCCTCCCCTGCTACACCCTTCAAGACCAAACGTGCGTTCGATTTGATCAGCTGAACAGCCGGGTCCATCCTGCATTCAGATACCAGAACTACGCCCTTGCAAGGATTGGCTCATGTCGCGCTGGTTGAAACACCTGGCCCTGTTCCTGACCCTGTGCCTCTCGCTACCGGCCTGCAACCGAGTGAGCCTGGCCTATCGCAATCTCGACATCATCATTCCCTGGACGCTCAACGACTACCTGGACATGAACAGCGAGCAGAAAGGCTGGCTCAGCGAACGTCTCAAGGAACACCTCAGTTGGCATTGCTCCACACAAATACCCGGCTACGTCGACTGGCTCGACCGTTTGCAGCAGATGGTCGAAACCAATCAAGTCACGGACGCCGCGCTGCAAACCCGCATCCTCGAAGCCAAGCAAGCCATTGCCCAGACCGCCCGGGAAATCACCCCGTCGGCGGTCGAGTTGTTGCAAGGCTTGAATGACCAGCAGGTCAACGAGATGAAACAGGCCTTCGCCAAAGACCAGCGCGTGCATCAGGAGAAATACCTCAAAGCGCCGCTGGCACAACAGATCAAACATCGCATCGAGCGGATGGATAAACGCCTGGGCGACTGGCTTGGCCCGCTCAACACTATTCAAGCGCAGCGCGTTGTTGCCTGGGCCAACGCGCTGGGCGAGCAAAATCAGCAATGGATCGCCAATCGCGCTCATTGGCAGGCACTGTTCAGCGCAGCAGTGGAACAACGCCACAGCAGCGACTTTGCGCAACGCATCGAAACCCTGCTGGTCGATCGCGAGACCTTATGGACCCCGGCCTATCGCCAGGCTTACAGCAACACCGAAGCCCAGGCACGCAGCCTGATTGTCGACCTGATGGCCGACAGTACCGTTGATCAACGCCAGCACTTACTGAAAAAAATCGACAAGATGCGCAACGATTTCAGCGCATTGAAGTGCTTGAAGGTCGCAGGAGCCTCTTAAGCGATCTGCGCTTTAGACGCCACCTCATCAAAGGTCGCCGGGTCCAATGCATCCACCTGCTCGTCGAGCACCTGCCGTGAATGATCATTGCCCGCACTGCTGCTGTCGATCATGTACAGCAGGCTCGAACCGCGCGGTGTCAGGATGAAGTTCTCGCCGTTACCACCTTCGTCCTCGGGGCGGGACTCGATATAGCCACGGTCCAGCAGGAGCTTTTCATATTCGGTGGCGGTCACTTTCAGCTCATCCAGATTGCCGATGGGCTCACCCTCTGCCGCCTTCTCTGCCGCATGCTGCTCGGCATAGACGCGCGGAGCAAAGCTGTGGTCGGCGCTGTTCTGCACTTCGTGCAGCATTCGTTCAAGCAAATCCCAGTTATAAGCCGTCATCCGATATCAACCTCCAGCCAAACAGTGAGAGGCCTCTCATAGGTTGTGACCGGCGCCATCGGCAGCCGTTCAGCCAGGTTGTCATGCGGGCAGATGACGGCGACAGCCGATCAGCGGCTTGTCGATTACAGCGTCGGCCAAACGACTAGGCTGTGTAAGCCACAACACGCCAACCTCGCAGGAGGGAAAGTCATGAACAGCGTGCAACAGCACAAGGTCGTGTCCCGAGAAGAATGGCTCGCGGCCCGTAAACAACATCTGATTCACGAAAAAGCCTTTACCCGGGAACGCGACAAACTCAGCGCCGAACGTCGCGCACTGCCCTGGGTAAAAGTCGACAAGAACTATGTGTTCGAAGGCCCCGATGGGCGGCAAAACCTCGCCGACCTTTTCGGTGGCAACAGCCAGTTGATCATCTATCACTTCATGTTTGCCAAGGGCTGGAAAGAAGGCTGTCATGGCTGCTCGTTTCTGTCCGACCACTTCGACGGCGCCAACCTGCACCTGTCCCACCACGACGTTTCACTGGTAGTGGTTTCCCACGCGCCATTGGCAGAATTCCAGGCGTTCCGCAAACGCATGGGCTGGAAGTTCAAATGGGTCTCATCGGCCGGCAGCGACTTCAACGCCGACTACAAGGTGACCATCAGCGATCAGGAACTCGCGGACGGCACCGCGACCTATAACTACGAAAAAAGCACCAGCACTGAAGGCGAACTGCCGGGGCTGAGTGTGTTTTATCGCAATGACGCCGGGGAAATCTTCCACACCTATTCCACCTACGCGCGCGGCCTGGACTTGCTGGTCGGTGCCTATAACTTCCTCGACCTGACGCCCAAGGGCCGCAACGAAGAGCACGGCATGGAATGGGTGCGCCATCACGATCGTTACGAGACCGCGCCAAGCGCCAAAGACTGTGGCTGCGAGTAATGCTGCCGGCCCCTCGCCCCGGTTGGGGCGAGGGAGTGCAAGCGCCCTCTCCACTCGAAGACGTCCGCCACAAAAAATGCATTAACGCATTATAAATTTGCGCTAACGCATATTGCATCCTAAGGTTACAGCGAGACCCGATCGGAGCAGGCCATCGAAAATGGCAAATCGCGCAAGCCGATACCTCACCCGCTAAAAAGCAGTTTTATTTCAATTAGGTACATATACCCAAGCTGGACGCTTACGTTCATTCATGGAGGATGAATCATGTTACTGACTGAAGAAACACAGTTTAAAAGTTCGGCCACCGGAGAAGCACTTCCCAAATGCCTGTCCCAACACCTTATCAACCCTGAACTGACCGATAGTGAAACATCGGCAGAGCCAGCAGCGTTGGCCGCTGCCAGTCTCAGCTTCAGCATGCAGCGGCAAACCCAAACCAACTGGTGCTGGGCAGCGGTTTCGGCGTCTGTTGGCAACTATTACGGCACCGGGTCCTGGTCCCAATGCGTCGTCGCCAACTATGAACTCGACAGGAACTCCTGCTGTAACCAACCAGGCCCCTGCAACGTTTATGGCTATCTGGATTCGGCTCTCAAGACCACAAGAAGCTTTGCCGGCATGAGCCAGGGCTCGATTCAAATGAGCGCCATCGAAAACCAGATCAACATGGGAAGACCCATCGGCATACGCGTTGCCTGGTATGGCGGTGGCGCTCACTTCCTGACGTTTTATGGGACCAACGGCAACTATGTATTGGTTGCAGATTCCATCTATGGCTATTCCACGCGCGCATTAAATACGTTCCCCGGCTCATACAACGGCGGCGGCAACTGGACCAACACTTACTTCACCCGGAAAAATTAGGAGGCAGCATGAAACTTTCTTACCCAATGGCGCCTTCCAACGGCGTACAAACACTGCGCCCTGCTCTTCAAGCAGCCTTGCAGACACAAGGCTTTGGCATCAACCGCCAGTTTGCAAATGCCGTCCCGAGCAAAATCAGCCTCTCCGAGCCTTACCGCGGTTATTCACTGAGCCTGGAAGACCTGACCCAGGGTAAAGGCTTGAAAGCGGCCACCCAAGGTAACTGGCACTACCTGGTGTTTTCCGATGGAACAACCATTGCCGATGCCGAACTGGCCGAAGTACACGGCAATGTCGAGTTCTCATCGCTGAACCATGGTGCTATGGCCCCCGCCACCGTCAGCGCGCTGAACCTGGCAGAAAACTCGGCGAGTTTGCAGGGGAAATCCTATGAGCTCAGAGTGTTGTTTGTCTCGGCACTGCACTTTGTGGCGATCTGGCTGCATGCAAACGACGCGGGTAATGAGGACATCATTATCCCGATTGAGCCGACACCCAAGAGCCTGGCCAGTACGCAGTTGTATAACGAGGCCAAACTACTTGCCCTGCTGACGCCGGCCGCCAACCAGACCAAAAAACTGTTTGATGCGGACACTACGGGATTGTTGGGGAGTTGAATCAGCTGTTGGTGAGCTGAAATGTAAAAAAGCCCGGACAGTGCTCCCAATGCTGTTCACTTAAGGAAGTCTGGAGGCCTGAGAAGTATCTGTGGCGAGGGAGCTTGCTCCCGCTGGACTGCGTAGCAGGCCCAATTCAGGGCCGCTTCGCGCCCCAGCGGGAGCAAGCTCCCTCGCCACAACTGCGGATATGCCTGAAACATCGGCGTAAGTGAACAGCATTGCGGACACGTGTCCGGGCTTTTTGGTGAGTGTCTGCTCCTGAAACTGCTGTGAACCTTGTTCAGGACGGGACCGGCTAATGGGTGTCCCTTTTCCGCATCGGTATCCGCGCACACGGCAACTGTCAGTTCCGGAACAAACCTACAAACAAACCGCCTGCGTCAGACCTTAGGCCGATTGACTGCCACAGCCTCACTCCCTATCCTCGCGCTTGTCACGACTCACTCGTGATCGGGTTTGACGGCTCGGTAGTTTTAAGGCGCGCACTGTCCTTCAACTTTGCTCGTGCACTTCTGTGCTCGACGCAAAACTTAATGGTGACTGTGCGCGGGGCACTTTCGAGTGCGCCGGGTGCCTTAGACCGGTCCGTCAACCTGCGCACAGTTGCCACCCTATCGTTTGACGGCGACCACGTGGCAGCTCTTGATCACTAAGGAGCTTCCCCCATGACCGATCCAACCACAAAATCCACCCCCTTCGCCCGCTGCGACCACGTCGACCATTACCTGTTCGCCGTCCAACCCGACATCCCGTTACTCGACGCCCTCGAACACGCCTCGGTCTACCTGAGCTGCGCCGAAGCCCTCGCCCATCAAGCCCCCACCGCCACCACCCCGGAACACATCGTCTCGTTACGCTGGGCCAGCCAGCAGATGCTCGGCACCGCCCGATCATTGCTCCAGGCGTCGATCGACGGACTGCACGCCGCCCAACCGGAGGATGACGCATGAACCCGCACATGCCGATGACCAACAACGATTGCGATATCCCGGTGCTGCTGGTCGCCACCCAAGCACCGCTGGATGTACTGCACAGCAACGCCGCTGCACGGTTTCTGGCGGTCACGCAAATGATGGAAAGCCTGGCCAGCCTCGACATTGCCCACGCCAAAGGCGCAGACGTGCAGCAAATCGCCCACGCAGCGGCGATGTTGCTGCGGGACGGTTGTGATGTGATGGATGTGTTGGGGCGCCAGATTCGGGCGCAGCACTGAGGTAACGCATAGGCTGTTCCCGCACGTTGCGGGGGAGGAGCTGATGAGCCTCAGGTCGTGCGCGCAATATCTTGCAAAGCGATGATGTTCAACGCCGTACCCCGCGATAACTATGTATCTCATCGCGGGGTGCGATTTATTTGTTGATGCAAACACGTCGATCGGCAAGGGCTGAGGTACGGAGGAATGGGCACCCGAAGAAGGTTAAGTAAGTGTCATTCAAATCTGTCCCCTTTTCGTTCTAAGGCTAATGTGTGTCCCCTTTTCGTGAAAAATCGGTGGGTACTTCAGACCTTCCTTACTACCCCACATAGACTAATCTATCCAGTCAACATTAAAATCGGCCAATTGGATTTGAAGGCCTGCTTCATGTTCGAACCAATAGTCAAATCCTTGACCATCACTTTTTTTTAGGTATAGATAATACCCACCGGTGTCTCCGTCACGATCATCATCAATAAGCACTCTCCATCCAAAATACTCGCCTTCAACGACTATACCCTCTCGAATTATAGACATAACGACATCCTAGTCCGCATAGGGGACATGATTGTTAGATATATAACTTCCCGTCATAGGGTCTTTCACTCCAAAGTGCACATGCGGAATTCCAGGAGCATGAGCTCCCGATAAAGATCCGGAGTCGATGCGAAACTCCTTGGTGCCATCCGCGCTATGGAACACACCAGAGCCAGGCTTACCTATCTCTCTGTACTGAGAACCGAGATATTTTTGCCCTGCTGATAGTGCCTCATCGGTTGTTAGCGTCATAGAGCTCGTGAAGTTTTTCTTACCAGATAGCGTTTCATTGATAACTTGATCTACGCGTTGGATAGCGCCTGCGTCTAGCTGGATCTGATTCTCAGCATTAACAAAGATTTTCCAATTCTCAGTTGGACCAGCCAGCGGAATGCGCGGTGTCGTAGTAGGTTTTGCACCATCAGCCGTTTTCACCGAAATTTCAACCGGCTTCGGCTCAATAACCGGCACATCCAGATCAGGACCAATCCTCTCGAGCTTGGCCAGTTTTCCTTCAAGCCCTCCCGCCTTGGCGATTGCCGCAGCCCTTTGAAACGCGCTGCTTGTAACATCAACCCCCATTTTGGAGAGCGCCAATGCGCCCTTGGCAGCGTCGGTCCCACCGCCAGCCACAAGGCTGACAACCAAGGCCACGGCTTGACCCATTTGATTGCCTAGGTTCTCCGCGTTGGCATCGCCTCCGTGCTCAAGCGCATCAGAAATCTGAGTCAACTGAGAGTCAAACGCTTCAGAGGCGGCACCGAGCAGCTTTTTCCCATCGGCGGTGGCTGCAAACTCTTTCATGGCAGCCACACTTTCAATCGGATGAGCCATCAACTGGGCAGCACTATCAAGCGAGCCAAGCCCTGCCCCGGCCATCCCGTCAGTAAACCCTTTGAGAATACCCGACCCGGTCAACAAATCCTGACGCCCGGAGATCCCCGCCCATTTCACAGCAATCAGTAATTCTTCCGCAGGGTTTTTAGCAGCCTTCAGCTCTTTTGTTGCTTGAACTATTTGCTGCGTCGCCAACCAGTTGTTATCAACGTTCGCCGTCGCCGCGTTGTTCGCCGTCGCGGCACCGTTCGGATTGCTCATGGCCGCAATACCGGTCACCAGACTGGTGATGATGTTGCGTTTGGCCTCGCGCTCTTCGCTGGTTTCGTTTGGACTGGTCTCGTTGAACAAACCGGCCAGTACCCTGCTGGCCGAGCCACCCAAGGCACCGGCAGCAGCAAAAAGGGGACAGATTTATTTACGACAACAAAACCCGGCAATGTCTACTCCTGAAACAGGTGTAAACCTTATACAGGATAGGACGACGACTAAAATCGTTTATCAATAAATAAATCTGAGAATCATCTGGCCGGCCTCCCCACCTCACGGAGGTGGCGCAAAATTCAAGGTGCGAACTTAGACTTTTGCTGTGAGGAGGCCGTGATGAAATTCTGTGGCATAGACCTGCATTCGAACAACAGCGTTGTAGTGGTTACCGACGAAACGGACCGAGTTTTAGTCAGCCGGCGGTGCCCCAATGAGCTGGCGCAAATCCTCCCGCTACTCGAACCACATCGTGGAGAATTGCTCGGTGTCGTGGTCGAGTCTACGTACAACTGGTATTGGCTGGTCGACGGCTTGAAGGCGGCGGGATTCGAGGTAAAACTGGCCAACCCGGTGGCGATGCAACGCTACAACGGTTTAAAGCATTCCGATGATAAGGATGATGCGGCGTTCCTAGCGCATTTGCTGCGGCTGGGAATATTGCCGACTGGCTATATCCATCCACCGCAAGAGCGGGCGCTGCGCGATCTGGCACGTAAAAGGATTCAATTGGTACGCAGCAGGACACAGCATATTCTGGCCGCTGAAAACATCATGGCGCGCCAGTCTGGCCACCGACTGACCTGTAATGAAGTCAAAAGCCTGTCAGCCACCTCCGTGGACAGGCTGTGCCTGTCTACGGAGGTGGCTCTGGCGATGAAAGCCAATGTCGCCATTGTCCAGGCATTACAGACTCAAATTGAAGTTCTCGAGGACCGATTGCTGCATGAAGTCAGCCTGCGCCCCGAGTTCTGTTTACTAAAAACGATGCCTGGAGTTGGCGAAGTCCTGGCCACGGTCATCATGTTGGAGACCGGTGATATCGAGCGCTTTGCCGATGTCGGCAACTTCGCCTCTTATGCCCGCTGCGTAAAGAGTGCGCATTACTCCAACGGCAAGAAAAAGGGCGAAGGAAACACCAAGAACGGCAATGCTTACTTGATCTGGGCCTTTATCGAAGCGGCCAATTTTGCGCGACGCTTCAGTGCGGACGCCAAACGCTTTTTCGAGAAAAAGAAAGCCAAGACCAACGCCGTGGTCGCTACCAAAGCACTGGCGCACAAACTGGCGCGGGCGAGTTACCACATTTTGAAGGAGAAACAGCCTTTTGATGCCAAGCGCTGTTTCGCCTGAAGGGCGAGTTAAGGTGATGGCCGATCAACCAAAAAGGGACTGGCGTAAGCCATAAAATCTGAGTGGCGGCCGGCTGTCACCGCCTGAGTGTGTTGTAACCGGGTCGTCTGCCAAATGAGCCCGTTGAGACTGGACGTGCTTTTGCACGAGCCACAGATCTGTGACACGTTTTTGGACATTTGGCGGCACCAACGTTTCTCTGGGGCAGTTGACTGCCAGGGCGGTGCTGGGTGTATCGCTACCGCTTGATCCACATGGGTGTCAGGCACGACTCGGTCGTAGCCAGCGATGAGGAAACGGATACGACGGGTTCAACCAGTCAGGTTTAGTGATAGGAGAAACCCCGCAGCAAGAGCTGCAGGGCAAGTTGGCTTTTAGCCTTGACTCGAGACCGGCTAATGGGTGACCCCTTTTCACGGCCCGGCATGAAACGCCCAAGTCCTGTCAGAGTGAGCCGACGACCTCGGAGCAATGCGCTGACACAACACATCAACGTTTTCAGACGGCGAGAATGGACAGTGGGAAGTGCTTGAGCGAGCGCGCTGTGTAAAAATCGGATGGCCTGCATGGGATCGGGATCTTGTTTTTGTGTGGTGCAATACAAGCTGCCGCCCCGTGCAGGTCTCTTCAATTCCTAGGTTCTTGATTTGTCGTAAGAAAAAGCGGGGATTTCTCAGAATCTGTCCCCTTTTCACTACAGGCCGTTAGGTATCAGGCCGATCATAAGCAGAGGATGGGGGCAGTCAGATAGTGAAATGAAAATCCCCGGCAGATGCCGGGGATTTTTAGAGAGCACTTACTCAACTACATACGTAGTGAATTTATTTTGCTCCTCTTCTAAGTGCAATCTTCTACAATTTGGGCATCGATATACCGTGATAGCTCTTTCATCAAGAGCCTCATATAGCTGATCAGAAGAAAGCTCATCTCCATTATCCAATTTTTCCCCCAACCTCTCTATCGCCGACTCAGGAATTAGAGTCAGCTCATAGTCTGACCACCCTTGGGAAAGGTTCATAACGTAACCGCATACACAAGAATACTTTGGCACTGTTAGCCCCCTCCAGAAGGCCGATCAAATCGGAAAACTGCCCCATCAGAACCTTGGAAGAATATAGTCTTTATATTCTGTGCGTTAGTTTTTCCCCACATACGAGCAGCGATGGAAGACATATCGGCGCTAGGCAAGTCCGCCTGCACTAGAACTCCTCCAGCTTGATTCGCTTTCTTCTCTATCGCCCTAACTATGTTGCTGGGAGCTGGGTTCTGCGGCGTATACACATCGACAGATCCAATTCCATCAAGATGTAAATCCGCAGTACGTTGCCCTTGAATACCCTTAGCTGATGCGGTGGTCTGGTGCGTAACATCGTAGCCAAGACCAGATAGCCCTTGTCCTGCGCGGACTTCGTTTGCATCAAGAAAAAAAGGGGACGGTGCGCTCAACCGGTCGGCGCAACAAGACGTTGCAACCTATCAGCCGGTGTTTCGAAATCCAAGGTTTTGCGTGGTCGTTGATTCATCTGTAATGCAACGGCATTGAGATCGGATTGAGAATACCCACTCAAATCGGTGCCGTTGCGAAAGTACTGGCGCAATAAACCGTTGGTGTTTTCATTCGTACCACGCTGCCAAGGACTGCGCGGATCGCAAAAAAACACGTTGATGTTTGTGTCCAGCGTAAATCGTTTGTGCTGGGCAAGCTCTGTGCCTCGATCCCAAGTTAAGGAGCGCCAGAGCTGTTCTGGAAGTTGTTGGACCTCGCGTATCAGGCCATCCACAACACTCTTGGTATCTTTCCCCTCTACCCGGACAAGAACCAAAAATCGAGTGGTGCGCTCTACCAGCGTGGCAATGTGGCTGTTTTTAGAGCCGGTTATCAGGTCTCCTTCCCAGTGCCCTGGTATGGCCCTGTCAGCCACCTCAGCAGGGCGTTCGGATATCGAAACGGCATCAATGATATGACCTCTGGGTTGCCCCTTGCTCGTAGCAGTTTTTGCGCGGCGCATCATGCGTCTGGAGCGAAGTACGGCAACCAATTCCTTCTTCAAGACACCTCGTGCTTGAATAAACAGGCTTCGATAGAGCGTTTCATGGGAAATCTGCATGGCGGGAGCGTCGGGATATTCGCGTTTGAGCCAACCCGAGATCTGCTCGGGTGACCAGTAGAGCTTCAGCTTACTCGATACCACTTCGCACAGTTCAGGGGACTGATTCAATCGATACGGTTTGGGGCGAAGTCCGCGTGTCCAGGCTTGCGCATCTGCGTCCGTTGCGCGGTAAAGACCTCGTCCTTGGTTTCTCGATACTTCACGACTGACCGTTGAGGGCGAGCGGTTTAATTGGGCTGCGATGTGGCGAATGGAATGACCGATCGCCATTCCCCTGGAGATTTCTTCGCGCTCGCCCAGCGTTAAAGCAAGCCGAGAGCGGTGCCTGATTCGCGGGGAAATTCCCCCATTGCGAGCCAGTAATGTATGGACAGTGCCTGCTGGTTTTTGAATGGCCAGCGCTATTTTGCTGAGGGTTTCGCCCCTGCGCCACAACCGCCAAAGCTCTGATTTTTGTTCAGCAGAAAACCCATGTGTACCACTGCGTGCCATTTCTTACCATGCCCCAATCAACGAGCGGAAAGTGTACGTTGCGTTGACCGGTTGAGCGCGCCACAGATTTATTTACAACGACAAAACCCGATCATCCATAAATAAATCTGTCCCCTTTTCGGTCCATAAATAAATCTGTCCCCTTTTCGCTCTTAATCAGCGATCTCCTTACCACTCACAACAGCCAACTCAATTTCCCGGAGGTACTTTGAGACATCTGTACCTACGAAAACCATTGATCTAATTGACTCTAAAGCAGCAAAAAACACTTCTCTATTGTTACTGCCAATCACTTTCAAAAGTACCAACAAAGCATCATCACTAGGAAATCCACCTATAGCCTCGCAAAGGCGTACAAGCCAGGCATCACTTTTGTCAACTACAGCACCCAATATCTTTGACCAGTCGTCACCAGTAAACTCTTCAAGTAAAGATGAAGCATGAATGACTCCAACGTCATGCCAATAGTCAGGCGCTTCCATTTCAACTGAAAACAAACTTATACATTTATCAAATTCGTTATACATTTTACTGCCCCAGAAATTGCTGCACTGTTAAGCAACCCTTGCCACATGGATACCCGGCGGTCACTACATCGCCAACTTTAACCACCTCAACCTTGATGCCATTCACTGTTGACTGATAAAGCGATGCACCATCTGACACTCGGGTTGCGATTGGCTTAGTACCCCCCGCTGATCTAATTGCGCTAATTGCCTGAGAATCACTCCACCCCTCTGGGAACAAGGTGCTCGTTTTAATCTTAGAAAAAACAGAAAGGGGACAGATTCATTGACGACAACAAAAATCGGCTATCCATAAACAAATCCGGACCTTCTCTCATAACAGCCATACATAAATCAATTTATTTGACATTGACCACCATGGTCATGGCAAGCATATCGCCAAGACGTCGCCTAAACCCGAAAAACACAAAGACTGCGTCTAAAATACTAAACATCGCTTTCGGAACATTTCGTAAAAGCGACTGAAAAATCGTGCACTTCTTATTCACAGGAAACCCTACTACGGACATCTTCAACAACCGTTTACCCACACTCTGACCGTTCGGTAGAGCATCACAAAATAGAAAATAGCTGATCGCAAACACCAGCAGAATATTACTTATCACGCTGTAAAAAAGCGCGACGCCGTAGGAGCTACTCGCCATGAGCATATAACCAATCAATCCTTTCAAAAATATCAGAACAAACACAATAGACAGATCAATAAAATATCCAGCCAAGCGTTTGCCCGGACTGGCCAAATCGTATAACGACTTCAATGCTTCGGATTCAGTATTACGCATCAAACTCTCCACCATCTGAAAAAAACACAAAAAAACCTGACCAAAAGGAGACAGTTTTAATCTCAACGACCAAAATTGTTTGTCATTAAATAAACCTGCCCCCCTTTTTCGATAAATAACGCTCTTTTCTCGCTCAGCAACTAGCGCGAAGGAATATCCCTGATGTCGGACACGATAAATGTCGGCAAGGTACGAATATAGAAAGGCTCCACATCAGCATTATCTTTGTGAGTCAGCGCCGCCACCATCGTCTTCATATTGCGAAGCTGACCAAATGCACCGGCAGGCTGCAGCCCCTCGCGAGTTTGGGAGAAATGCAACACTTCGGTACCGGCCTTTTTGACCTTGACCTGATAACTGAAATCAACACTGGCGAGGATCGTATTGTCGTCGACGATGACCGACACCAATCCACCATTGGAGTTACCGATCCGACGCTTGTAGACGGTGTTCACATCCAACAGGTAATCGGCACTTTCCTTGCTCGTCGCATAGCGATTAGCGCTCGACAATTGATTGATCAGCTCAACGCTGAGCTGCTCGCGCAACGCGTCTTGCGGCATAAACCGCTCATTCTTGCCGACCAGTTCAAGGTCGAAGTTGTCGATCCAGTAGGTAGCGGTCGCCGGGATCTGAACTGGCGTGGGGGAGATGTAGTAAGCAGGTTTCGAGGCGCAGCCCGACAAAAATAAGATCGCCAACAGTAAAGCCAACACACGCATGTCGATTCGTCCTTGAGGAGTTTCACGTTAGTTTAAGAGCGAGATTTTACAAACACAGAAGGGACTGATTTGTTTACGGCGACAAACGCCCTGATCGGTCTTTGCGCGACCCAATTGATGATACCATATAGCCATCATCCCCTCGTAACGATATCCTTGCCTCACCCAATACATACACGCTGCGAGTCCTGTCCGACAGCCTCCGGCCACAAGGACAAACCATGAACGCCTTCCAGGGATGGCTCAAACGCATTTTTAATCGCGCCGCTCATACTACTTCCACCATTGCGCTACGCGACGAGACTCCGCTTCCAAGAGAGGTGCGCAATGAGGACCTGCGCACAGACGAAGAGATTCGCCGTGACCAAGCGATGGCTGTGCTCAGCACGGCTCGGAGCACTGGCGATTGGTGCGCTCTGAGTCGTCATCGTAATGGATTCGTCCGCGAGGCGGCCGTGCGCCGGCTCATGCAGATTGAGGGCCGCTATGCACTGGCAGCGTTGATCGACAGCTTGAATGACTACGTGCCGCAGATTCGTACACTGGCCAGCGATCATGTGCAGCGCTTTCTCGATCCACAACATGCAGTAATGCTGATTCAGGTACTGGACTCATTCATCTCCCTGGCCCAGAAAAACCGTATCGATCACCAATCAACGCTGACAAACGTCATTCGTATTTTGGCGACGCCTTCGGTGCGAGATACCACCCTTGAAGCGTTTAAGGCAACGCATGGTAAACCAGCACGCCTACTGCTGGAGGTATTAGAAAAGGCGTTTGCGCATGACCTCGCCCACATGCTGGAAATAGCCCTGAACCATCAGGACCCATCGGTCCAACGCCTGGCATTACAGGCAAGCCTGCAGTTGCCCGACGCACAGGTACAGGCTCTATTGCTCGGAGCATTGAGCAGTCACGCCGCAAACCTTCGGGTGAATGCGCTGCGCGCTTGGCTGAATCTGGCGAACACCCCGGACCAGATTCACTGCGTTTTGAAAAGAGCATTGTTCGACACTTCGACCTCGGTGCGTTCCCTTGCACGTTGGGCGTCGTCGAAGTGGCAACTCGACAGTCGAGAGGTGCTGCTGCAACACCTGCAAGCGCCGTTACCGACTACCCAACGTGAATGGATTGGCCTGATCGGGTTGGTTCGGGAGCTGAACGAACCGCAGGCCAGAGAGATGCTCGAGTCAGCCGTCGAATATTCCGCACCACGAGTTCGTGCGCAGGCTTTGGAGACATTCGAACAAGTGTGTGGCGAAGCTTCGTTGCCTGCACTGATCCGCGCACTGGGCGACCCCTCGCCTCGTGTGTTCCGTGTTGCAGTTGACCTGTTGAGAAAACAATCCAGTACCGCGGTTGATGGTCCGGTCTCGGATCTGCTCGAGTCCGGCTCACGAACGCTCAGTCATGAGCATCGCCGAGCACTGGTCAGCATCAAGGCAAGCTGGGAACAACTCAATTACTGGATGCGCGGTTTGAGTCAGGCCGACACCGATAACGGCGACTGGTTGGCTGAAATCAATCGATGGTGTGAGACACGCCACAAGACGTCCGACTACACGACACCCAAAGCCCTGCGCCTGCAATTGCTGCACGCACTGGGTGAACTCGAGAGTCAGGGCAAAGTAGCAGGTGGAACCGTCGCCAGTTTGCGTTGAACCCGGCGTACATCGAACATAAAAAACCCGGACACTGTCCGGGTTTTTTATGGGATCGCCAAGGCGCGTTATTCAGCGGCCGGTGCTTGCGGCTTGCGGCGCTTGAGCGGCGCCATGCCGTCCTTGCTGACCAGCGACAGGGCGTCGGTCTTCGGGCGGTTGGCGATCTTGCGTTTGGTCGGGGCCTTGGCGCCGGTCTTTTTCTTGTCGCCTTTGGCGTCGACTTTTTTCTTCTTCACGCCAACGGCTTTGCCCGAGGCCTTGACCTTTTTCGGTCCGCCGTAGGTGCCTTTGACTTCCTTGATGGTGTGGCACTCGAAGCTCTGCTATCAATAAATAAATCTGTCCCCTTTTCGGTTTATCCCCTTTTCGCATGCTGAAAAAGGGCGTATTGAGCAGGTAGACCGTAGGTCGTCAGGTTGGTAGACAAAAAGGAGACAAAAGAACTGCAAAAAGGATACAGCTTGAGTACAAGAAGGCTACAGGATGGGTGCAGGAAGGCGGCAAAAAGGGTGCAGATAGGGTGCAAAAAACACCGGCGCAAGGCCGGTGTTAGTAATGTTCCTATAAAGGCTACTCACCATCTATCCATGCGTGTTTTATCCAACTAGCGAGACTGGGCCAAGTTTCATTGGAGCGCCCATCATGCGCCCAGTAACTGACAGAGCCATCCTCAAGAAGACAATAGTAGTTCCCATTATCCTCGCAAATGGGGAGCCACGACGTTGGAACACCTTGCTCTCGAGCCTCCGCAACAACGTTCAGAAGCTCTCTCGGGCTATTTCTGTCCACGGTTAATCGAAGCGCATCCTTACCATTAAAAATACTATCACTTGCCTCCTTGGCAAAAAACTTATACTCATCCGAAAATGAGATACCGAGTTCACGCTCATAAGCAATAATTAAGGCATCATCAGGAAGTCGCTGTGCATTTGGAAGAGACATACGAACGCTTTTCAGCTCTGCGACAACATCTCTTATGTCAATATCCATAATAACCTCCAATACTAAAATTCATAATTCAAAAATTATTTGCTCGGCTTCTCCAATAGTCTTTTTTCCACTTTTCAAACTGTGATCTGTTGATTCCAGAAGGAATATCAGAACCCGAATTTATATGAATAGCACCACTATTTTGTTGGTGAAAGCTTTGCGTAACCTCAGCAATTGGACCGTCCTGGGTTTGCAACATATGATGCAGATTGACCTTCTTGCCATCAGGCCCATATGGAGCCAATCCATTTTTCATGAGATCCAAATTTGTCAGACCAGTTTGGCTATCCACCCTACTCGGATCAACCAAGTCATTCCTCTGATAAACTTTATTACCATTAAATTGTATTGGCTCTTGAGACCAATACTTTCTTTGCTGACCAAAGAAGCCCGTCGCCTCGCTCTCTAACGCCGCTCCTGTTGCTTTTGCACCTGTAAAGCTCGCATCATTAGCCGCTGGTGCCCCATCACCTACTACTTTTGTTTCACCAGACAGTAAATCGGTCGCAGGTCCTTTTGCAACACTTACTTCTTTTGCACCGATGCTAGCACTGCCCCTTCCCAAGGAGCCGATCTTTGGAATCCCAAGGCTCGCAACATTCATGAGTCCTATCACAAGATTGCCGATGCCATTCCATGTATCACCGTCATAGACTTGGCCCGCACCGTGGCCAGCCTGAAGCCCACCATTCGCCGCAGCGGCGACCCGAATCGTAGTGCCGAGGTTACCGGTCAGAAAATAGAGAGCTGGTGACCCCACGTCACTCATCGCCTGCATTTCGCGATTGATGCGCAGGTAACCTTGGGCATCGCGATATAACATTTCGCTAGCGCTCTGGTCTCTGGACCAAAAGATATTGGCAACCGACACACCATCCTGAGCTCTCAAGCCATCGGCGTAAGCAATTCGCTCCTGCGTAGTACCGCCCGCAAACGGGTAATCCCGATAAGGAACGGGCCCGTTCTTAAGCAAGTTGTCGATGCTGGTCCGAGCAGCCTCTTCCCCGTACTTGAGGCTTTGCTCATAGCCATACACCTGAAGGTAGGCGGCCAACTCGGTTTTTTCTGAGGAAGATAGGGACGCAGGATCGGCATGAAAACGCTCCAACAGCCCATCACTACGTTGGTCCGCGCCTTGGAGCACCATCATCTTTTTCGCGGCGTCCAAGCTCTTGGTTTCCTCATACTCCTTGAGGGCTCTGTCTCGCTCTGCTTGGGAGTGATAGCCCAAGAAGTTGTACTGGGTTGCATTCGCCGCCACTGCAGCAGCGATGTCACTATCCCCACCCGAAGCCGCCGCTCCAAGCACACCCACTACTTGCGAGAGAGCCATTAGGTTGGCTTGAGCCCGGTTGTACTCCGGGGAGCCCGGAACAAGATTTGAGGGTAAGAGTTTGTCCCCCAGCAATCCGACCAACACTTCGTTGGCGCCACCAGCGATTGCTCCGGTACGGAAATCACCACCCATCGCTTCAGCTAGCAAACCACCGAGACCGGCATGCAAGGCAATTTTCGTTAAGTCCCCCTCTGCCAGGCCCAGGTCTCCAATTTTCCCGGCTCCCACAGCACCACCGATACTTGCAGCCGTACCAGCAGCCGAGCTGGCAAGATTGTCCTTGAAGCTGCCGCCATAAACTGCCGTTTTGATCACCGCATCAGCCGCTACTTTCATTGCAACGGTTTGCAGGCTCTTGACATCAAAACCAACACTGCCCGGACTGTAATTGAGCCCCTTAGCGACACCCGCCGTTGCGGCGCTTACGACATAGCCTTTGATACTGTCTTTAGAAGTAACGTCTTTGACGACCTTCCCAAGATTACCTCGGTTGTTAATAGTGCTGACAGTTGCCTTGGTTGCGACACTGAGAGACGCAGCCTGCAACATTGAATTCATGCCGGCCATCATCGGCCCCATGACTGCCGCCAATGCAATCGCAATGATCAACTGCGAAGCGGGCCCCAATCCTGAGTTGCTGTACTTGAACGACTCATGAATCTCCTTGACCTGCCTCCAGTCCACATCACCACGCGCTTCAGCTTGCTTCAACCATGCAAGCTGAGGGTCCGCCTGGACCATCGCATCGATGGTCTGGCTGACGCTCTTCTGGTCGATGTGTTTGATGTCGATCTTCAGACCATCAACAGCTTTGATCGTGAGATTGCCAGCGGCAATCAGGCTGCTCTGACGCAACGTTTCGTCTGTATTGCCCTTGCCTTTCGATGAGGTCCAGAAAGCATTGTTATCGCTCTTGGTATGGCTTTCATCATGCAGATCCTTCACCCCTTCAAAGGTGATGGCCCCACCGCTTTGCAGCGTGATGTCCTTACCGCTTTCAAGCTTGGCCACCTGATACTTTTGATCCCCACCGCTGGCCAGTGTCAGGTCCCCGCCGGTCTTGATTTCACTGCCCACATTAGTGACCTTGGTCACTTCATCGCGCTGGGTTTCCTTGCTGCCCCAACTGCCTTTTTTCTTCATGTCGTACAGCGAGTAGTCGCTGTCTTGTGCGGCCAGCAGTTCAAGCTTGTCGCCCGCCACCAGGTACGCTTCGTCGCCAGCGCTGATGCGGCTGGAAATCAGCGTCATGTCCTTGCCCGCGTTCAGCGCAACATTGCCGCCGGCGGTGAGGCTGGTGGACACCTGGTGAACATGGTCTTCCTGGCTCTTCACTTCCTTGGTTTTGCTGTACGAGTGCTGCTCGTTCGCGGCCGAGGCCAGGGTCAGGTTTTCGGTGGCAGCCATGGCGATGTCGCGCTTGGCGTCGATCTGGCTGGCGATAGCCGTGAGGTCACGCCCGGCGTCGACTTTCAGATCACGGCCAACGTCAACGCTGGAGCCGTACTGGGTGATGGTTTGATTGCGGTGGTTGGGGCCGGCCTCGTTGCTGTCGATCTGCTCGGCGGAGGCGATGTTGACATCGCGACCGGCGCTGATCGTGGTGTCGGCGCCGCTTTTCAGTACGCCGCCGGTGTTGTTGAAATCGCGCCCGGCGTTGATGGTCAGGTTGTTGGCCGCTTCGATGCGGGCCGCGCTGTCGACGAAACTCCGTTGCTCGCTGCGGGAGTCGCTGGCGCTTTCATGGGTGGTGACCGTGCGTTCGTTGATCACATCGCCCTTGATTGCGGTCAGGCTGACGTCACGCCCGGCGATGATGCCGCCGGCCTTGTTGACGAGGTTGTTGCCCGCCAACAGGTCCAGACGATTACCGGCTTCCACCAGGCCGCTGTTGACCAGGTCGTTGCCGGCGGCAGCCGAGAGGTTGCTGCTGGCGCGCAGGGTGCCGGCGTTGTTCAGGTCCTTGCCGGCGATCAGCGTCACGTCGCTGCCCTGGATCAGCGCGCCGTTGGCGGCCAACCGGTTGTTGGCGTTGGCCAGGTACAGCACCGGCACCAACACTTGCTCGCCATTGACCGTGGCATTTTCCATCCAGACGATGTCGTGGGTCAGGGCCGCGACCTGCTCGGAGGTCAGGCTCACGCCCAGTGACAGGTTGAGTTGCTGCTTGCTGGTGACGGCGTTGTTCATCAGGTACTTGAACAGTGCTGCGTCCGAGGTCTGGCCGTCAATGAAGCGCTGGCCGGTACGGGCGACTACGGCTTGTTGAATCAGCTTTTGCTCGTAGAGGCCATCGCCCAGACGCTTGGCGCTTTTGTCCGGGTCGAAACCGAGGTTCGCCAACAGGTAATCCGAGCTCATGAATTGCTTGAGGTCGGTGAGCACCGGGTTGGTTTCGATCAGGTATTTGTTTGGGTTGGATTTGCCCGAGGTGTCGGGCAGGCCCTGCACCCGCGCGACGCTGATAGGCTGGGTGACCAGGGAACGGTCCGCCGCTGCCACGGTGAGGCTGCTCGGCGAAAGGTCTCCCGGCGCCAGCTGGCGCTGGGCGGTGCCCAGGTTCGCGCCGCCCATGGTCCAGCTCTGCGGCGCGGTGTTGGCCACGGTGCTGCTGCCTTGGCTGCTCAGACGGAATAGACCGTTCTGGCCACTCGGCAGGCTAAAGCCCGGGAGCGCCAAGGGGTTGACCTGTTGCTGAGCGAGGTTCGGTGGCAGCTGTTGGTTCAGGGTGATACGGGTCGAGTACGGGCTGGCGGCAGCGCCGGTGTCGGTTCGAGCACCGCTGCCAATATAGGTATAGCCTGGCCGTATGACGCTGTTGTCTATTGTGTTTTGCGCATTGATGTTGATGGCGCCGGCGGCCTGGATAATCGCCGCGAAACTTTGATCACCGGAAGCCAGCTTGGTGACTTGACGCAGTGCAGGCAACTCGGTTTCGGTACTGCCAATGAAACTAGCCATCGCAGCATTCAGACCGCTGATGTCGCCCGTGTAACCGCTGCTTTGATACCAATACTGGTTGGTAAAAGCCCTGGCAGCATTGAACCAACCGTCCGGATCTCTGGTGCGCTCGGAGCGGTAAATCCGAGAAGTTTCGGTCTCTCCCGTCTCAAGTCCGCTGTTGGTCAGACTGCTCAGCGTGGCGCTCAAATTACCGCCAGAGGAGATACTACTGCTCTGGTTGAGCAATTGCCCGCCACTGATGGATAAGTTGTTGCCGGCTGCAATGCTGGATGCGCTGCTGCCGCTGGCCTCGAGCTTTTCCCGCTGGAGGATTTTCCAGGCGTAGTGCTCCTTGCCCCCGTCGCAGTCGGCTTTGGGCATGATCGTGCAGTCGGTGTTAGTAATGGAGGCGGTGTAGATGCCCTTATTGTCAACATTCAACACAGTCCGAACATTCTGAATCGTGCTCGCCGCCAGGCTCATGCTGCCATCGCTCTGGAGCGTGGCGGAGCTGTTGACGATGCTGTTGGCCAGGCCTCCCTGCCCATCACGGTCGATGCTCAGGTTGCCCAGGCTGTAGACGTTGGCATTGGTGTTGTTGAGGTCCGCAACGCGCAACGACATATTGCCGCCGCTGAAAATCAAACCGCCGTTGTTGGACAATGCGCCGGTCGTGAGCGTCAGGTCCCCTCCGGTTCCCAATGTCCCGAAGTTCCTCACCCCACCCGCCATGACCGTCATCCCGGCGCCGGAAGTCAGCCGACCGGCATTATCCAGTTGGCCGCTGACATTGAGCCTGGTGTCGCTACCGCCAGCGATGCTGGAAGTCACGCTATTGAGGTTCACTTGCGCGGCGCTCAGGCCAAGGGCCCCTTGGCTGCTGAGACGACCAGCGCCCCAGTAAGCACCGCCCAGGCCCAAGTTCAGGCTGCCGTCACTGGCAATCAACCCTTCGTTGAACCAGTTGACACCGCTACCGATGAAACTGTCGGTGGCCAACAGTTGGCCGCTGGCGGTTTGGGTGAGGCTGTTGACGTTGACGTTCAGGCGCCCGGCCTGGATGACGCTGCTGTTGGTCCAGGTGTCGGCATTGAGGGTCAGGCCACCTCGGGTGACCAGGGTGCCACCGGCCCCCATGACGTTCGCGGTGGAGATGTCGAAGGTGCCGGTGCCGACGTGCAGCAGGCTGCCGCCGGTATTGAGAAAGCTACCGGCGCCGAGGGTCAGGTCGGTGTTGGCGCTTTCCAGAGTACCGTTGCGGTTGTCGAACAGGCCACCGATCTGGAAGTTGGTTTTGCCGCTGGTGCCCAGGGCACGCAGCTGGCCGGTCTGGTTGTCGAGGCTGGCGGCTTTGATCGCCAGGGTGCTGTCGCTCTCGATGATGCCCAGGCGATTGTTCAGTGCGCCATTGAGGTTCAGGGTGATCTGGTTGCCGGCGATCTGGCCGTCGTTGTCGCCGCTGTTGTCGAAGTTGTTGCCGGTGACATTGACCTGGCCTTTGGCATAGAGGCCGCCATTGCGGTTGTCAAAGTTGCCCGCGCCCGTAGCGATGACGGCGTCGCCGTTTTGCGCCGCAATGCGACCACCATAGTTGTCGATCCCGCCCCAGGCTTGCAGGTTGAGGCGCTGGGCCTGAAGTGTGCCGCCCTGACGGTTGTTGGTCAGGTCGTAGCCGTTTTTCAGGATACCGACCCGCGCCTCAAGGGCGCCCTTGACGCTGGATAGCACGCCGCCACGGCTGTCGGTGTTGGCCGCCTTGAGGGTCAGGTCGCCGTCCTGGGCGATGATCTTGCCGCTCTGGTTGTCGATATCGCCGGCGACGTCGAGGTTGACCGCACCCTTGCCTTGCAGCGAGCCCCTGGCGTTACCGAGGCTGGCCGCGGTGAGTTGCAGATCCGCATTTCGGCTGGCGATCAGGCCGCCGGCCGTGTTTTGTACCGCCCCCGTCGCCGTGAGCTTAAGGCTGTCGGTGGCCCCGACGGTGCCGTGGTTGCTGTTATCCAGGCCGCCGGTGAGCAGGATCATCTGGCCCTGGCTGGACAGTTCGCCGCCCTGGTTGTTGATCTGGCTGCCGGTAAAACTCAACGTTTGTTGAGCGTTGACGGTGCCGCCGGTGTTGCCGAGGGTCATGGCGTTCAAGGTCAGGGCCGCGCCACTGCCGATCACCCCCCCCTGAGCGTTGTTCAGCAGACCGCTGACGGTAATGGATTGCCCACCCACGCTGGAGAGGGCGCCTTGGTTGCTGTTGTCGAGGCTCCCCGCGTTGACGGTCAGGACATTCTGGCTGACCAGCGCACCGGCGCCGCTATTGAGCAGTGCACCGCCGATGGTCACATCGACGTTGCCGCTACGGCTGGAAACGGTGCCGTTGTTGCGGTTGTCGAGGCTGCTGCCATTGAGGCTCAGCCCCTGCCAGCCGGAGAACAGGCCGCCGTTCTGGTTGATCAGGCTGCCGGCGGTCAGGTTCAGCAGAGTGTTGCTGATCAGCTTGCCGGCATTGCTGTTGTCCAGGGTGCGAGCCGTCAGGTTGATGCTCTGGACGCTGCTGAGTTCGCCGCCCTGGTTATTCAGGTCGCGCAGGTGATCGATGCTCAGGTTGCCGGCGGTGACGATATGGCCGGCAGCGTTGTTCAGGTCACCGGTCGCACTGCCGAAGTCGATGGCAATCGCACTGCCCTGCAGACTGCCGCTCTGGTTGTTCAGCCCGGCGCTGTTGATGGTCAACGCGGTGGTGGCGTTGATCAGCCCCTGGTTCTGATTGGTGAGCTGGCCGTCGATGGTCAGGCCCAATTTGGCACGGCTGGTCAGGGTGCCGCCCGAGTTATCCAGGCTACCGGTATGAACGTCGACCGCGGCCGCGGCGATCATCCCTTTGATGCTGCTCAAGGCCTGCTCGATGCGCAGGGTCAGGGCCTGGTTGCTCAGCAATTTGCCGTTGCCGTTATCCAGGCTTTCGGCGGCGATGGTCAGGGCCTGGGCGCTGGAGATTTCGCCGCCCTGGTTGTTCACACCCTTGAGGTTGCTCAGCACCAGAATCGGGGCGTTGATCATGCCGCCCTGGTTGTTCAGTTGGCCGTGATTGAGGTCCAGGGTCAGCGCGGTTTCGCCTTTCAGTTCGCCGCCCTGCTGATCCAGGCCGGTAACGCTGGCGGTCAGGGCCTTGGCCGCGCCAATGCGGCCGCCATCCTGGTTGGTCAGTTGCGCGGTGGTCAGGTTCAGGCTATCGCCGCTGCTCAGGAACCCGCCGTGGCTGTTGTCGAAATGACCGGTGTTGATCAGCACCGCCGACTGGCCACTGATCGTGCCCTTTTGGCGGTTATCGAGGCTGGCGCTGCGCAGGTCGAGGCCACTGTCGGTGACCAGGCGCCCCCCCTGGTTGATGAGCGCACCGCTGCTGGTGAGACTCAGTTGGCCGGCGCTCGACAGGCTGCCACCCGAGTTATCCAGACTACCGGCGTGAACGCTCAGAGTCCCTTCGCTGCTGATCAGGCCCTTGAGCTGGTTGGTCAGGGCGTTGTCGAGGGTGATGACCAAGGCAGACTGAGCCCTCAGAATGCCGCCGCTGTTGTCCAGGCGGGTGCCGCTGATGGTAGTGGTGCCGACCTTGCCGACCAGTTGGCCGCCGGTCTGGTTAAGCAGATCAGCCACCGTCAGTTTCAGGTCGGTACCGGCCAGGACTTTGCCGCTGTCACTGTTGTTCAGATGCTGACTGGTGAGCGTCACGCCCTGGGTGCTAGAAAGTTCGCCACCGCGGTTATCGATGCTGTCGAACGTGAGGGTCGTACCCTTTACCCCACCGACCAGACCGGCGTTGCGGTTGTCGAAGCTGTGGCCGGTCAGGCTCAGGTTGCCTTGGCTGACCAGCACTCCACCTTGCTGGTTCAGGGTGTGGATGTCGGCGGTGAGGTCGCCTTTGCTGGAGAGGGTTCCGGCGTCGTTGTCTGCGATGTCCGCCGTCAGGTTGAGCGTACCGTTGGCACTGAGCAGGCCTTCATGGTTGACCAGATGGCCGACCTTGGCCGTGAGGGCACCGCTGCTGTTGATCAAACCGCCCTGACCATTGAGAGCTAGAGAGGCGGCCAGGTTCAGACGATCAGCGCTGAGCACCCGGCCCTTGTTCTGGTTGTCCAGCGTCGCGGCACTGACCGTGGTGTTTTGCTGCCCACTCAAGGTACCGCCCTGATTGTTCAGGGTTTGCGCGGCGTTGACCGTCAGGTTGCGACTGGCGACCACGCTGTGGCCGCTGTTGGCGAGGTTCTGTGCGCCAAGGCTGACATCACCGCTGGCGTTGCGGCTGCTGTCGGCGTTGACCCCGGCTTCGATAACGCCGTTGTTGGTCAGTTGGCCGCCAGCACTCAAATTGATGCGGTCGCGGGCGGCGAGGGATTGCTGGTTGCTCAGATCACCCTGGGTTTGCACGTTGAGGGCGGTGCCGGCGTAGACCGGAGCACGGGCGTCGAGGCTGCTGGCTTTGATGTTCACCGCGCCATTGGCCGCCGAGGTGTCGGCCAGGCTCAGGTGGCCGTTGGCATCGAGCTGGATGTCGCCACCGCTGGCGATCAGTTTGCCGTCGAGTTTGACCCCGACACCGGCTTCGGTGCCGACCAGTTTGATAGCCCCGGCGTACATGCCGCCGAGCGCCGAAGAGTCGATAGCCAGTGCCGGTTGCGAGCTGCCGTCGTTGGCCCGCGCCGTGGCATTGAGAGTGTCGGCGTTGACGTCGTTGCGACCGGCAACGATGGTCAGGTTATTCGCCTGGATCTGCGCATTGATCTTCGCGCTGCGGGTGATGATTTCGAAACGGTCGACGTTGGTGGCGTTGATCCCGGTGCCGTCGATGGAGACGCTGCCCTGATCGACCTGAAAGCGGTCCAGTCGACCGTTGTCGAGCACCGGCTTACCGGTGGTCAAGGTCACCCGTGGGGTGTTGATAAACCCGCAGCCATTGCAGCTGATGCCATAGGGGTTGGCGACGATCACCCGCGCCGACTGCCCCGCCACTTCGGTGTAACCGCTCAACCGGCTGGGGCTGCCGCCGTTGACTTCGTTGAGGATGGTTTGTGCGGAAACGCCCTGTAGATTCGGGTTGCCTAGGATAATCCCCCCAGTTGCGTGGCCTGCGTTCGGGCCGTGGCGTTGTTGAGAATGACCCCGTTGGTATCGACGTTGTAGTCGCGGAACTGGTTGTGCGACAGACCGCTGCCGTTGGGCGCGGCGATGTTGACGATCGGCACGCCATTACCCGCACGGTCCAGCGTCGTACCCGGCGCGCTGACCACTATGCCGTCCGCCTGCGCCCACATCGGTTGCCAGAACATGACGTTGGCCAGCAGGAACGCCAGGCCGCGCTTAGGCATGCCCATGAAACGTTCACGGGGAATCACGGCAGCAGAAGGCTGGCCGGCCAGAAAGGCCAGTTGGCGAACGTCCATATTCAGGTCTCGACAAAGCGGAAAGTTAGAGGAAGAAATCCACGCGGAAATAGATCGGGGCTTCGCGCTCGGTCAACGCATCCGGGCGTTCCAGAGAATGGGCGAAGGTCACGCTGGCAGACACATGCTGCCCTTTGGCAAACAGCTCGATCGAGTTGCTGGACATCCGCCCATGTTGCTCGCCGTTGTAGCGGTCATGACTGATCACGCCCTGGTCGTAACCCAGGCTAGTGCCATACTCGGCGAACACCGGGCGCAGCCACGCCCAATTCACCGGACGACTCCAACGCAGGTCGTTGCGCCAGTAGCCACCACTGTCACCGGACAACGACTGGTCCTTGTAACCACGGATCGACGACAACCCGCCCAGGCTGGTGCGTTGCGGGCTGAACAGCACGTCCTCGCTACGCTGGCCAGTCATCAGGCTGCTGAAGCTCAATGACTCGCCCCAGAGTTTGAACGGCTGCAAGTAGCTCAGGGTGCCTGTGTATTTGCGGTACCGCGCATCCGGCTCGCCCGGGCCCGGATGACCGTTGCTCTGGGCATCGAAGGCGCCGATACCTTTCTGCATGCCAAGGTCGAGGTTGACGAAGGCCGAGCCGACACGCCGTCCGTGGTTGATCCCGAACTGTGCTTCGCTCAGATGGTTGCTGCTCTGGGCCAGCTTGCTGTCTTCGATGAAGTTGTTGTTACGCGAGTGAGACACGCCGGCACTCAAGGACGTCTTGCTGACGGCATCGCGATAGATCACTCGCTCGGCCTTGAACTGGTGAGTCTTGCTGTCGCCAGTCTGTTTGAAGTTGTAGCCATTGGCGGCAATCTGCGAGCGGTAATCGCTCTGGCTGTAGCTGTAGTTGAAGCTCCACCAGCCCCACGGCAGGTTGTAATCGAGCATGGCGCTGCTCGATGTGTGGTTATGATCGCTCACCGCATCATGACCACCGCGCAACATCAGCTGGTCCGCCAGCCCTAGCGGGCTGTCCCAGTCAAAGGTCGTGCCCCACCGCTGTTCGCCAGTGCTGCGCTGGCCTTCGTTAGTGCGCGACAAGCCGGCGCGCCAGGGCTTTTGCGGGGTGTTCTTGACCAGCACTTCGCTGCCGCCCACCTCCTTGCCCGGTGCCAATTCCATCTGAGCCTGATTGGAGGGCAAACGGTTCAACTGATCGACTAGTTGCTCAATCTCGCGCAGGTTGACCAGGTCACCGGTCTTGCCAGGAAAAGCCATGGCCAACTCACGGTCTGACAGCTTGCTGCCATCTGCGCCCTTCAAGCCTTCGAGCTTGCCCTCGACCACCAGCACCTTCAAATGACCGGCAGACAAGTCCTGCTGCGGCAAGTAAGCGCGACTGGTGACCAGACCTTTCTCGAGGTAGTCATCGGTGATGACTTTCAGCAACTCGTTGAGCTGAGTGACGCCCAGGCACTGGTCGATGTAAGGCTTGAGCAAACGCTCGCGCTCACGGGCCGAAAGGCTGTCAGCACCTTTGAGTTCGATGTCTTTGATCGGGAAACAGCGGGTATCGGCAGGCGCTGTCGGGGCCGTCGGCTTGGCCGCTTTGCCGGGCAGTTCCTTAAGTTCTTCGAGACGTTGGCGCTGCTCTTCGAGCAGGCGATCCTGGCGATCGCGGATCAGATCTTGATCACCGGGGGTGGGTGCGGCATGGGCAAGGTTTACGCTGGTGAAACACAGCAATAGACACGGCAAAGCCGCACACGACCTCTTTCCGAGGGTGTGCAGGTACATGTTCGATCCCTCGAAACGACAAGTGATATCCATATGGCGGCGCGATGTTAAGTTGGCATCCTCTTGACGTCAACAAGCACAGTATGTGCTTGACTGGCTCATACATGACTCCTGATGGCGCTGACTCAGGTTCGACCTCAAGATCGCTATAGGCCAAAAATGAAAAAACCCGGACACTGTCCGGGTTTTTTGTGGGATCGCCAAGGCGCGTTATTCAGCGGCTGGCGCTTCTGGCTTGCGGCGCTTGAGCGGCGCCATGCCGTCCTTGCTGACCAGCGACAGGGCGTCGGTCTTCGGGCGGTTGGCGATCTTGCGTTTCGTCGGGGCCTTGGCGCCGGTCTTTTTCTTGTCGCCTTTGGCGTCGACCTTTTTCTTCTTCACGCCAACGGCTTTGCCCGAGGCCTTGACCTTTTTCGGTCCGCCGTAGGTGCCTTTGACTTCCTTGATGGTGCGGCGCTCGAAGCTCTGCTTGAGGTAGCGCTCGATGCTCGACATCAGGTTCCAGTCGCCATGGCAGATCAGCGAGATGGCCAGGCCATCGTTGCCGGCACGCCCGGTACGACCGATACGGTGAACGTATTCGTCGCCGCTGCGCGGCATGTCGAAGTTGATCACCAGGTCCAGGCCTTCCACGTCGAGGCCGCGAGCGGCAACGTCGGTGGCGACGAGGATCTTGACCCCGCCCTGCTTCAGACGGTCGATCGCCAGTTTGCGATCCTTCTGGTCTTTCTCACCGTGCAAGACGAACGCCTTGTACTCCTGCGCCACCAGACGGCCGTAGATACGGTCGGCCATGGCTCGGGTGTTGGTGAAGACGATGGCCTTCTGGTAGGTCTCGTTGGCCAGCAACCAGTTAACAATCTGTTCTTTGTGCTGGTTGTGGTCAGCGGTGATGATTTGCTGACGGGTGGTGTCGTTCAACTGGCTGACGGCATTGAGCTGCAAGTGCTCAGGGTTGTTCAGGACCTTGGCGATCATCTCGCGCAGGCCCGAACCGCCGGTGGTGGCGGAGAACAGCATGGTCTGCTGACGGTTGGTGCACTCGTCGACCAGACGCTGTACGTCTTCGGCAAAACCCATGTCGAGCATGCGGTCGGCTTCGTCGAGCACCAGCACTTCAACTTCTTTCAAGTCGAGGTTGCCGGCGTTCAGTTGCTCGATCATCCGGCCCGGAGTACCGATCAGGATGTCCGGCACCTTGCGCAACATGGCGGCCTGGACCTTGAAGTCTTCACCGCCGGTGATCAGGCCGGACTTGATGAACGTGAACTGTGCGAAGCGCTCAACTTCCTTGATGGTCTGCTGGGCCAGCTCGCGGGTCGGCAGCAGGATCAGGGTTTTGATGCTGACGCGGACTTTGGCCGGGCCGATCAAACGGTTGAGGATCGGCAATACGAATGCAGCGGTTTTGCCGCTACCGGTTTGCGCAGTCACCCGCAGGTCACGCCCTTGGAGCGCGAGCGGGATAGCCGCTGCTTGCACTGGCGTTGGCTCGACAAATTTAAGCTCGGCCACGGCTTTGAGCAGGCGTTCGTGCAGGGCGAATTGGGAAAACACGGGTGCTACCTCGAAGAAATACAAAAAATCAGCTGCATAGGGTAACGGTTTCGAGCGCGAAGGCCGAGTTTCTTTATGCAATCGGACGCAAACAATGGCGATTTTGTTAGCGGATTTGTCCCTGAACGTAACTCGATGCGTCTTAAATGCTCTAATCACCCCCTCTCGTCCCACAGAAGAATCGTTTTAACCCATGGATCTCAAACAGCTCTGGCTCAATACCCAAGACCTTTGGGGCGCTCTCGACCAGCACCCGCTTCTGCATTCCAGCCTGGCGCTGATGGTGTTGTTGGTGATCGCCTTGCTGCTCGGACGAGTGGCGCGTTATGTGGTGCTGCACGCCGTCAAATTGCTTGGCCGGCAACCGGCGATGCAGTGGTTCAACGATTTGTTCCAGAACAAGGTGTTCCATCGCCTGGCGCAAATGACCCCGTCGCTGGTGATCCAGTTCGGTTTGAACCTGGTGCCGGAACTGAGCAAAACCATTCAAAACTTCCTCGGCAACGTTGCCCTGTCCTTCACCATTCTGTTCTTGGTGCTGGCCCTGAGCGCCCTGCTCAACGCCATGCTGGACATCTACGCACGCACCGAACATGCCCGCACGCGCTCGATCAAAGGCTACGTGCAGTTGGCGAAAATGGTGCTGTTCGTGTTTGGCGCGATCATCATCGTCGCGACCCTGATCGACCGTTCGCCGCTGTTGCTGCTGTCGGGTCTGGGCGCCATGTCGGCGGTGATTCTGTTGGTCTACAAGGACACCCTGCTGTCGTTCGTCGCCAGCGTGCAGCTGACCAGCAATGACATGCTACGGGTTGGCGACTGGATCGAAATGCCACAAGTGGGCGCCGACGGTGACGTGGTGGATATCACCCTGCACACGGTCAAAGTACAGAATTTCGACAAGACCATCGTCTCGATCCCGACCTGGCGCTTGATGTCCGAGTCGTTCAAGAACTGGCGCGGCATGCAGCAGTCAGGCGGCCGACGGATCAAGCGCAGCCTGTTCATCGACGCCAGTGGCGTGCGCTTCATCCATGACGATGAAGAACAGAAGTTGACCCAGGTGCGCTTGCTCACCGATTACATCAGCCGCAAGCAGGCCGAGCTCAAGAGCTGGAACGAGGCCCAAGGCAACGTCGCGGCGATGTCGGCCAACCGTCGACGGATGACCAACATTGGAACCTTTCGCGCTTATGCGTTGGCGTATTTGAAGAGCCATCCGGAAATTCAACCGAACATGACCTGCATGGTCCGCCAGATGCAAACCACTGCTCAGGGCGTGCCACTGGAAATCTATTGCTTCACCCGCACCACGGCGTGGGCCGACTACGAGCGGATCCAGGGCGATATCTTCGATTATCTGCTGGCGGTGCTGCCGGAGTTTGGCTTGAGCCTGTATCAGCAACCGAGCGGCGGGGATCTCAGGGCCGGATTACTCCCGGCAGTACTCGGCGCCAGCCACATCCCCGAGCCAGAAAAACGCTCGATGTAATTGCCTATGCCGTTGTAGGAGCAAAGCTTGCTCGCGATGAACGATAACGCGGTGTATTTGACAGACCGCGGTGCCTGCATCGCGGGCAAGCCTTGCGCCTACGAAGAGCGGACCTCAATGGATCTTATACCCAACCGACTAATCCACACCGCCGCCAGTATCACCGAGCCGCCCAGGAACAACCGCCCCAGCGCTTCATGCTGATTCCAGATCAGCAAGTTGATCAGCAGCCCCACCGGCACGTGCAGGTTGTTCATCACTGCCAGTGTCCCGCCATTGACCAGACACGCCCCTTTGTTCCACCAGTACAGGCCCAACGCGGTGGACACCAGTCCGAGGAACACCAGCACGCCCCACTGCAAGGGTGCTTCCGGCAGGAAGTTCTGTTTGCCGAACAGCAGAAACGCCGGCAGGGCCACGGCCAGCGCGCCGAGGTAAAAGTAACCGAAGCGCCGATAATGCGGCAGGTCGCTCGGATGGCGCGCCACCAGATGTTTGTACAGCACCTGGCCTGCGGCGTAGGTGAAGTTGGCCAGTTGCAGCAGCAGGAACCCCATGAAGAAGTCCGGGTTGATCCGGTCGTAGCGAATCACCGCCGCGCCTGCGACCGCCACCAGTGCGGCAATCAGCGCCCACGGGTTGAAGCGTCGGTTCAGCGCGTCTTCAATCAGCGTCACATGCAATGGCGTGAGAATGGTGAACAGCAGGACTTCCGGCACGGTCAGTACGCGGAAGCTCAGGTACAGACAGACGTAGGTCACGCCGAACTGCAGCGCGCCGATCAACAGCATGCCGCGCATGAACGCCGGTTCCACCGAGCGCCAGCGGGTCAGCGGGATGAACACCAGCCCGGCCAGCAACACCCGCACCAGCACCGCGAAATAGCTGTCGACATGACCGGCCAGGTATTCACCGATCAAACTGAAGGAAAACGCCTGGATCAGCGTGACAAAAAGTAGATAGCCCATGCTCGCCTCGTTTCGAATGGCGGCGACGATAGCGGGTTTTGCCGGTTATCGCGAACAGTCAGCCACTACACAAAATCGCAGGCAAAAAAAAGCCCGATCTCGCTAAAGCGTTCAATCGGGCTAGAGCACTCATGAGCAACAAGTGCAAAGGGAGGTTCGATGCGCGAACCGGCTTGAAGGAGGTGCGGGAGCTACTTAACCATCAGGTGATTATCTGGCGATTAACGGCTCAGGCGACCTGGGCAAGCTTGGCGTTGGCCTGGTTCAGACCTTTTTCGTGGAAGTCACCGCCCAGGTTCATGCCTTCGGCGTGAATAAAGGTGACGTCGTGGATGCCGATGAACGCCATGACCTGACGCAGGTACGGTTCCTGGTGATCGGAGGTGCTACCGGCGTAGATGCCACCGCGAGCGGTCAACACATAAGCACGCTTGCCGCTGAGCAGACCTTGCGGGCCGGTTTCGGTGTACTTGAAGGTCACACCGGCACGCAGCACGTGGTCGAGCCAGGCTTTGAGGGTGCTGGGGATTGCGAAGTTGTACATCGGTGCGGCCATGACCAAGACGTCGGCAGCCAGCAATTCGTCGGTCAACTGGTTGGAGCGCTCCAGCGACGACTGTTCGGTTTCGTTGCGTTGCTCGGCAGGTTTCATCCAGCCGCCCAGCAGGTTGGCATCCAGGTGTGGAACCGGATGGGTCGCCAGGTCACGAACGGTGATCTGGTCGGCCGGGTGTGCGGCTTTCCATTGACTGATGAAGGTTTGGGTCAGCTGACGCGATACCGAGTCTTGCTGGCGGGCACTGCTTTCGATGATCAGAACGCGGGACATGGGATGTAGCCTCCATCGGTGAATGCTGTAAGTCGATGGAGTGGAGATTAAACAGTGTTGTATCGATGAAAAAGCACAAATAACTGCTATAAACCATCAATAAATTCGTTTATAAGCGGAGCGTATCTGCCCCGCTGGTGCAACGACCCTATTTGGGTTTGCAGGTCAGGGTGATGTACAGCTTGATGATTTCACGGTTGAACCTGGCCGAGAGGTCGGCGCTTTTGCCTGCCTCCAGGCTCACGCGGCGAGTACGCGGTAATTCCGGGCCATTGCGAAATGCCACCGTGCATTCGACGGCTTTACCGCTGGAGTTGTTCAGCGTAATGGCGCCCATGTCGCGAGCGGTGTCATGGGTGGTGTAGTCGATTTTCAGGCCGTTGAGTTGTTTTTGTACATCAATGGGGTAGGCAAACGCGGTCAGCGGCAACATCGCCAGCACCACACAACAGATTTTTTTCATTCGGCAGCCTCCAATGGAAGCTGCCAGCTTAGGACAAGAGGAGCTCATCATGAAAGCGCCCCGCGTGACCCTTGATCAATGGCGAACACTACAGGCCGTGGTCGACCACGGTGGTTTCGCCCAGGCCGCCGAAGTGCTGCACCGTTCGCAGTCCTCCGTCAGCTATACCGTCGCACGCATGCAGGACCAGCTCGGTGTGCCGCTGTTGCGCATCGACGGCCGTAAGGCAGTGCTGACCGAAGCCGGCGGCGTGCTGCTGCGCCGCTCGCGACAACTGGTCAAACAGGCCAGTCAGCTAGAAGATCTGGCGCACCATATGGAGCAAGGCTGGGAGGCGGAAGTGCGGCTGGTGGTCGACGCCGCTTACCCGAGCGCCCGCCTCGTCCGCGCCTTGACCGCGTTCATGCCGCAAAGCCGCGGCTGCCGGGTGCGTCTGCGTGAAGAAGTATTGTCCGGAGTCGAGGAAGTCTTGCTCGAAGGCGTAGCCGACCTGGCCATCACCGGTCTCAGCATTCCCGGTTACCTGGGCGCGGAATTGAGCGACGTAGAGTTTGTGGCCGTGGCCCACCCCGAACACCCGCTGCATCGTCTGAACCGCGAACTGAATTTCCAGGATCTGGAAACCCAGATGCAAGTGGTGATCCGCGACTCCGGTCGGCAGCAACCGCGCGATGTCGGCTGGCTCGGCGCTGAACAGCGCTGGACCGTCGGCAGCCTCGCCACCGCCGCAACCTTTGTCAGCAGCGGCCTGGGCTTCGCCTGGTTGCCCCGGCACATGATTGAGCGGGAACTGAAGGAAGGTACGCTCAAACTGCTACCGTTGGATCAGGGCGGCAGTCGAAACCCGAGCTTCTATCTGTATTCGAACAAGGACAAACCCTTGGGCCCGGCGACGCAGATTCTCATCGAGTTGCTGCGCACCTTCGACACCGCACCGCTGGATGCGCCGTTCGCGGCCCCGGAACAAGCCTGACAAGGAGTTGCGCGATGGCCTATTTCGAACATGAAGGTTGCACCTTGCACTACGAGGAATATGGCCACGGCACGCCGCTGCTGCTGGTTCACGGGCTGGGCTCGAGCACGCTGGACTGGGAAAAACAGATCCCGGAACTCTCGACCCGTTACCGGGTGATCGTCACGGATGTACGCGGCCACGGTCGCTCCGACAAACCCCACGAGCGCTACAGCATTGCCGGTTTCAGCGCCGACCTGGTCGCGTTGATCGAACACCTGAAGCTCGGCCCGGCGCATCTGGTCGGGTTGTCCATGGGCGGGATGATCGGCTTTCAGCTGGCGGTGGACCAACCCTCGCTGCTTAAAAGCCTGTGCATCGTCAACAGCGCCCCCGAGGTCAAAGTCCGCACGACGAATGATTACTGGCAGTGGTTCAAGCGCTGGAGCCTGATGCACCTCCTCAGTATGCGCACCATCGGCACGGCTCTGGGCGGCAAGCTGTTTCCCAAACCCGAACAGGCCGAGCTGCGGCATAAAATGGCCGAGCGCTGGGCAAAAAACGACAAACGTGCTTATCTCGCCAGCTTCAATGCCATTGTTGGTTGGGGAGTTCAGGAACGACTGGCGAAAGTCACCTGTCCAACCCTGATCGTCAGCGCCGACCGCGACTACACGCCGGTGGCACTGAAAGAAGCCTATGTAAAACTGCTGCCCGATGCGCAGTTGGTGGTGATCGAAGATTCACGCCACGCAACGCCATTGGACCAGCCACACCGTTTCAACCAAACCCTGCTTGAATTTCTAACCGCAGTCGACACCACTACTCAGGATCACTGACCCATGCTGAAAAAAATCGCCCTAGCCACAGGCGTAGTATTGTTCGCCGCCAACCTGATGGCCGCCCCGGCACCGCACGTGCTGCTGGAAACGACCAACGGCCAGATTGAAATCGAACTGGACCCGGTCAAGGCGCCGATCAGTAGCAAAAACTTTCTCGCTTACGTCGACAAGGGTTTCTACAACAACACCATTTTCCACCGCGTGATTCCGGGTTTCATGGCTCAGGGCGGCGGCTTCACGACGTCGATGCAACAGAAGCCTACCGATGCACCGATCAAGAACGAAGCCAGCAACGGCCTGCATAACGTGCGTGGCACCCTGTCGATGGCGCGCACTTCCGATCCGGATTCGGCCACCAGCCAGTTCTTCATCAACGTCAAGGACAACGACTTCCTCGACCCGGGCCGCGATGCTGGTTACGCAGTGTTCGCCAAAGTCGTGAAAGGCATGGACGTCGTCGACATCATCGTCAACTCGCCAACCACCACCAAACAAGGCATGCAGAATGTGCCCATCGACCCGGTGCTGATCAAGTCGGCCAAGCGCATCGACTAAACTGCATAAGGCGTCCTGAGCGGCAGCGGTGTATCACCGCGCCGCTCGCATCGAAAAAAGGAGAGCCCGTACGCGGGCGTTTATCTGATGCTCTATCGTCGTTTCGAAAAACTGATCGATATTTTCCGTGACGCCCCGACGGCGGCTCCGCCGAGCCGGGTTCTCCCCTTCTATACCTATTATTTGCGTCAGGTCTGGCCGAGTTTTGCCGCGCTGTTGGTCGTCGGTTTGATCGGCGCGCTGATCGAAGTGGCGCTGTTCAGTTACCTGAGTCGAATCATCGATTTGGCCCAAGGCACGCCAAACGTAGACTTCTTCAAAATCCACGGCGTCGAGCTGGCCTGGATGGCGGTGGTCGCACTTTTTCTGCGGCCGATATTCGTCGGCTTGCATGACCTGCTGGTGCATCAAACCCTGAGCCCCGGCATGACCAGCATGATTCGCTGGCAAAACCACAGTTACGTGCTCAAACAGAGCCTAAATTTTTTCCAGAACGATTTCGCCGGACGCATCGCTCAACGGATCATGCAGACCGGCAACTCCCTGCGCGACTCGGCGGTGCAAGCCGTCGACGCGTTATGGCATGTGCTGATCTACGCGATCAGCTCGCTGGTGCTGTTCGCCGAAGCCGACTGGCGCCTGATGATCCCGCTGCTGACCTGGATCGCCTGCTACATCGGCGCACTGTGCTACTTCGTGCCACGGGTCAAGGAACGTTCGGTGGTGTCCTCCGATGCGCGCTCCAAACTCATGGGCCGGATCGTCGACGGCTACACCAACATCACCACGCTGAAGCTCTTCGCCCACACCAACTTCGAACAGCAATACGCCCGCGAAGCCATCGCAGAACAAACTGAAAAATCCCAACTGGCCGGCCGCGTCGTCACCAGCATGGACGTGGTCATCACCAGCATGAACGGCCTGCTGATCGTCGGCACCACAAGCCTTGCGCTGTGGCTGTGGACCCAGTCGCTGATTTCGGTGGGTGCCATTGCCCTGGCCACCGGCCTGGTGATCCGCATCGTCAACATGTCGGGCTGGATCATGTGGGTGGTCAACGGCATCTTCGAAAACATCGGGATGGTCCAGGACGGCCTGCAAACCATCGCCCAACCGATCAGCGTCACCGACCGCGTACCGGCACCGCGCCTGGAAGTGGCCCGTGGCGAAGTGCGTTTCGAACACGTGACGTTTCACTATGGCAAAAAAAGCGGAATCATCGACGACCTCAACCTGATCATCAAACCCGGTGAAAAAATCGGTTTGATCGGCCCTTCAGGTGCTGGCAAATCGACCCTGGTCAATCTCCTGCTGCGCCTCTACGACCTGCAGAGCGGGCAGATCCTGGTCGATGGGCAGAACATCGCCAGCGTGGCCCAGGAAAGCCTGCGCGAGCGGATCGGCATGATCACTCAGGACACCTCGCTGCTGCACCGTTCGATCCGTGACAATTTGCTTTACGGCAAACCCGACGCCACCGACGAAGAACTCTGGGAAGCAGTCCGCAAGGCCCGCGCCGACGAGTTCATCCCGTTGCTATCGGATGCCGAAGGCCGCACCGGTTTCGATGCTCATGTCGGTGAACGTGGGGTGAAACTCTCTGGCGGCCAACGCCAACGGATCGCTATCGCCCGAGTGCTGCTCAAGGACGCGCCGATCCTGATCATGGACGAAGCGACCTCGGCGCTGGACTCGGAAGTCGAAGCGGCGATTCAGGAAAGCCTGGAAACCCTGATGCAGGGCAAGACCGTGATTGCCATCGCTCACCGACTCTCGACCATCGCGCGGATGGATCGCCTGGTGGTGCTGGAAAAAGGCCACATCGCCGAAACCGGCAGCCATGCCGAACTGTTGGCCCATGGCGGGTTGTATGCGCGGCTGTGGCAGCACCAGACCGGTGGGTTTGTCGGCATCGATTGAGGATTGCGTCTGTGGCGAGGGAGCTTGCTCCCGCTCGGGCGCGAAGCGGCCGCAGATTCAGGTTGTCGGGTTTACCTGGCACAACGCCGTCTCGTGCATTGGGACAGCTTCGCTGTCCAGCGGAAGCAAGCTCCCTCGCCACAAGTGCCTCCGTCAGTTCAAAAAAAAAGTGTCTCCGTCAGCTCAAAAAATCCGCCACAGCGCTCTGACATCAGCCCTGTCGGTAGGGCAACGCGCTCTTCGCTTCTTCTGCATAGCCCATGACACCCAAACGTTCGCGCTCAAGAAAATCCTTCACCGCCGACTTCAATCCCGGGTGACGCAAGTAGTGCCAGGAATGGGTGATCACCGGTTCAAAACCACGAATCAATTTGTGCTCGCCTTGTGCACCGGCATCGAAACGCTGAAAACCGTTGGCGATGGCGTAGTCCATGCCTTGATAGAAACAGGTCTCGAAGTGCAGGCGATCGAACTCCGCCAGGCAGCCCCAATAACGTCCATAAAAGCTATCGCCACCGACCAGACTGAAGGCCATGGCCACCGGCCGTGATCCTTGTTTGGCCAGCACCACCCGGATGGCTTCGGGCATGCGTTCGGCCAACAGGCTGAAAAACTCCCGCGTCAGGTACGGCGACTGCCGACGCACTGCATAGGTGTTGGCGTAGCAGGCATAGACGAAATCCCACTGTGCCTGATCAAGTTGATGCCCCTCAAGCCATTCAAACTCGATGCCCTGCCCCGCCACTTGTTCACGTTCCTTGCGCATCTGTTTGCGCTTGCGCGAGCTCAGCGCATCAAGGAAGTCCTGAAAATCCCGATAACCGCGATTCTGCCAGTGGTACTGGCAACCGATGCGTTGCAACCAGCCCGGTTGCTCGGCCAATGCCGCATCGGTAAAGGCGTCGGTAAAGTTGATATGGGCGCTGGAGAGCCCTTCAATTTCCAGATAACCCGGCACGCTGTTGAGCAGTTCGAAACCATCCTGCACATTCGCCGCCAACAACCGTGGCCCGCTGACCGGGCTGAACGGCACAGCCGTCAACAGTTTGGGGTAGTAATCGATCCCGGCGCGCTCGCAGGCATCGGCCCAGGCATGGTCGAACACGTATTCGCCGTAGGAATGCCATTTGCGGTAACTCGGCATTGCCGCGAGCAGCCGACCGTCTTCGATGTGCAGCAGATGCTCCGGCTGCCAGCCGGACTGCGGCCCCAGGCTGCCACTGTCTTCCAGCGCCCCGAGAAAAGCGTGCCGCAGAAACGGCTGAGTCTCGGGCACCAGCGCGTCCCACTCTTGAGGCGCGATGGCGGACAGACTGTCCAAAACATGTAACGGCATCCTGTTCCCCAGCGGTTATTGCCTACAGACCCGCCGAGTATCCCCCATCCCTCGACGAGCCGGAATAGCCCTGCCGCACGTTGCGATCACTGCCCCAGGTGCAATAGCAGAAAATCGATGAACGCCCGCGACTTGTGCGGCAGGTGTGGGCTATTGGGGAATACCACATTGACCGACTGCGACGGCAGGGTGTATTCGGGCAGCAGATGGACCAGACTGCCGTTGGCAATATCGTCGTCCACCATCCAAACGGGAAGCACCGAAACGCCAAGGGACGACAAGGTCATGGCACGAATGGCGGTGGATGAGTTGGACTCGAAGTGATTCGGCCCCGTGACCTCAACCTCACCCTGGAACCGATGACGCAAAATCCAGTGGGTCGGACCTTGCAAATTGCTGTTGGCGATCCAGGGTACTGTATTCAGGTCCTGGGGGTTGAGCACCGGCCAACGCTTGAGAAACGTCTCGGTCGCCACCAGCACGATTTCATAGTCCGCCAGCTTGCGGCTCTTGAACGCTGAGTCCGCCAGATTGCCCAGACGAATAACCAGATCAAGTTTTTCGGCAACAAGATCATTGAGCGAAGCGTTAAAACTGTAACTCAAGCGTAGTTCCGGATAGCACTCGGTAAACCTGGAGAGGATCGGAAGAATGTACTTTTCACCGTACTCACTCGTTGAGCTGAAGCGCAACTTACCGGAAATACGATTATGCCCCTGCAACACATTCTCAAAGGCGTTATCGATAGTAGCGACAATACCCTTGAACTCATCATAAAAGTTCTGCCCTACTTCTGTCAGGGCAATATTTCGAGTATTACGGATCAGCAGGCTTACTGAAAGAACTTCCTCCAGTGCCTTGACATGAAGGCTGGCCATGGCTTTGCTGATGCACAGGTAGTTGGCAGCCTTGGTGTAGGAGCCGAAGTCGACAACCGCGAGGAATGTCTGGACGCGGTTAAGATGGGTGTGCATGTTATAACCCATTGTTAAATTCCATCAAACAATGTTTCAAGTATAGGCGCATCGACACTTTCGGTCTATCGCTCCTATGATCCCTGGCAAAAGGGAGATCATATGACTTATCGCTACACAGTGGCTCTTATATTCCTCATCGGCTTCTTTATCGACTGCGTCAATATATTCATGTCGGCAGTGGCATTGCCGAGTATTGCTGATGACATGCATGTCTCGACGTCCTCCGTGGCCTGGGTGGCCAATGCCTATATTCTCGGTCTGACGTTGATCATTCCGATCAGCACCTGGCTGGCGGGACGATTTGGCAGCCGGGAAATTCTCACCGCCTCAATGCTCGTATTCAGTGTCGCCGCCGGGTTGTGCGGCATGGCAGGCAGCTTTCACGAACTGGTCGGTTGGCGTTTCGTCCAGGGCATCGGAGGCGGCTTGCTGATTCCCGTGGGCCAGGCCTTGACCTTCAACCTGTTCAAGGGAGACCAGCGGGCGAAAATCTCCACGCTGGTGATGGCTGTCGCCCTGATCGCACCGGCCATTTCCCCGACCATCGGCGGTGTCATCGTCGACACCAGTTCCTGGCGCTGGGTGTTCTATTGCAACATCCCGTTCTCGTTGATCGCCGCCGGCTTGTCCTGGCTGTGGATCAGGGAAGAGCGCCCGGCCGACCTCGCGAGGCCCGACATCAAGGGGCTGTTGCTGGTGAGCGCGGCACTGGGCTGTGTATTGATGGGTATGTCACTGTACGGCGGCGATTACCCGGCCATGGCGGCGCTGATCTGTCTCGCGGCAGGCGTGACCTTTATCCTGCTGTACCTGCTGCATTATCGCCGTTGCAAGAACGCTATCGTTGAACTGAGTCTGCTCAAGAGCAAAAAGCTCAGCACCTCGATTTTCATTTATTACGCCATTCCCGGGGTATTCACCGGGGTCAACCTGCTCAACATTTTCTACCTGCAAAACAGCCTGGAGTTCAGCGCACAGCTGACAGGCATGTTCATGATTCTCTACGCCATCGGCGCCTTCATCGCCATGCTGATCTGTGGCCGGGTCTACAACCGGCTGGGCGCAAGGTATCTGTTCACCCTGGGCATGTTGCTGCACAGCGCCGGCATCGCCACGCTGTATCTGGTGAACAGCCCGTCGGACCTTCCGGTCATCATCATCGCTTACTGCCTGATGGGCATCGGCGGCGGCATTGGCGCAAACACTGCGCAGACCACCTCGCTCATGGACTTCGAAGGCGACGCTACCCACAAGGGCAGCGTGATCTGGAATATCAACCGGCAGATGTCTTTCAGCATCGGTGCCGCGTTGTTTCTGATGATCTACAACCTGCTACTCAAGCACCTTGAGTCGACCCAGGCCTACCATCTGACCTTCGCCATTGCCGCCTTGATCGGATTGTTTCCCCTGTTGCAGATGAGCAACCTCAACACTCGAAAGGAACGTCATGCACAACAAAATAGTTGAACAGGCACAGCACAGCATCCACGCGATCCACGACCTGATCCACGCCATTTTTACCAATCACCAGGGTGACGGTGCCGCGAGGATCGACGAGCTGATGCCCGCCTTCGACGATAACTTCAGCATGGTCACCACCTCGGGCACCATCGTCAATCGCGCTCAGGTCGAGCAGATGTTCCGTGGCGCCGTCGGCGCGCGCTCAGGCCTGGAGATCGCTATCAGCGACATGTTGACCGTCTGGCAGGAAGGCCAAAGCGTGGCTATCCGCTACAAGGAAACTCACCGGTTGAACCAGCAGGAAACATCGCGTCTCTCGGTGGTGGTGATTCGCATCGACGAGCACTCGGCCCAGTGGCTTTACCTGCACGAAACACCGTTAAGCTAAAAGCGAGCGACATATGAGGAAGTGTGGCCTAAAACTACTGGCTACCCTTTTGCCGTTCGGCGGCCAACCGCGCGGCGAGTTCGTCGACACCGGGAAGCGGTTTTTCGGGCATGGCGCGCAAGGTCGCCTGCATCAGGCGCATCTGTCGGATGAACCGTCGGCAATTGGGGCAAAACATCAAATGATGGCGCACCATCAGCCGCTCACGAAAGCTCAACTGGCCATCGAGATAATCGCTGGACCGCGCTACTTGTTCCTTACAGGTCAACATTCGCCGGTCTCCTCAAAATGCTCCACAGTTGCAAACACCTTCAACCGTGCGCGGTGCAGCAGCACACGAACATTGGAGAGCGAGATCTCCAGAAGATTACAAATCTCCTCCAGCTCCAGGCCCTGGCGCTCACGCAACAGCAGCACGCTGCTTTGCAGTTCCGACAGGCTGAGCAAGGTATGTTCCAGGCATTCTCGCAGTTCGTTTTCGGTGAGCAGCGCTTCTGGGGTGTCCTGATGCCAGCTGAACGGCGCCACCAGCCAGTGGCCATCAGCGGCGGAGAACCGATCATCATCGATGGTGCCGTGGGGTGACGGCAGGTCATCGAGCAAGACTTCCCGGCGGTTTTGTTTGTATCGGCCTTTTGCCGCGTTGGCGGTGATGGTCAACAGCCAGGTCTTGAGGCTGGAACGCCCCTCGAACCGGTTCAGGTTGCGCACCACCGACAGCCAGGCATCTTGCACCACTTCGTCGGCATGCCGGTTACCGACGATGGCATAAGCCACCGCCCGCATGGCGCTCTGGTAGGTGCTGACCAACTCCTTGAAAGCCTGCTGCTCGCCCGCCAACAGACGTTCGAGCAGTTGCGTGTCGTCAGTCATCAGTGCTGATTCCCTGTGGGTGCATGACTCAAGCTTGTCACTACCCTTCACAACTCAGCGCTTGCGCAGAATCACGCTGCCAATCGAATAACCGGCACCAAACGAGCTGAGTACCGCCAGCGAACCGGCTGGCAAATCGTCCTGGTTCTTGTGAAAGGCAATCACTGAACCTGCAGAGCTGGTGTTGGCATACGTGTCGAGAATCACCGGGGCTTCTTCTTCGGTGGCTTCGCGGCCGAGCAGCTTCTTGACGATCAGGTGGTTCATGCTGAGGTTGGCCTGGTGCAGCCAGAAGCGTTTCACGTCGCTGATGTTCAGCTTGTTCTCGTCCAGGTGGGAGGCGATCAGCTCCGCGACCATCGGGCAGACATCGCGGAACACCTTGCGACCTTCCTGGACGAACAGTTTGTCACGGGCACCGATGCCCTCTTCCGCCGCGCGGTTGAGGAAGCCGAAGTTGTTGCGAATGTTGTTGGAGAACTTGGTCAGCAGTTTGGTGCTGACGATGTCGAACTGATACTTGGACGTGGCCAGGTCGGCACGTTCGATGATTACCGCAGTGGCCGCATCGCCGAAGATGAAGTGGCTGTCGCGGTCGCGGAAGTTCAGGTGACCGGTGCAGACTTCCGGGTTGACCATCAGGATCGCCCGGGCCTGGCCCAGCTGTACGCTGTTGGCGGCAGCCTGAATGCCGAACGTTGCCGAGGAACAGGCCACGTTCATGTCAAAACCGAAACCTTCGATACCCAGCGCTTCCTGGACTTCGATGGCAATGGCCGGATAGGCGCGTTGCAGGTTGGAGCAGGCAACGATCACCCCGTCGATGTCCGCCGCCGTCTTGCCGGCGCGTTGCAGGGCCTGCTCGGCAGCGCCAATGGCCATCTGGCAAAGCACCGACCATTCGTCATTGGAACGCTCGGGCAAACGAGGTGCCATGCGCTTTGGATCAAGAATACCTTCCTTGTCCATGACAAAGCGGCTTTTGATCCCCGAGGCTTTTTCGATAAACGCGACGCTGGATTCGGTCAGTGCCTGCACTTCGCCACGTTCGATGGCGTCAGCATTGTCAGCATTGAACTGAGCGACGTAAGTATTGAAAGACTGCACCAGCTCTTCGTTGGAGATGCTGTTGGCCGGTGTGTACAGGCCGGTGCCGCTGATGACGACATTATGCATGGTCGTTTCTCTAATCTGTTCAGGCAGAAAGTATTGGCACCGACGTACCAACACATAAAGGGTTTATCCCGTCGAAGGGCATCAACCTGGCATCTCTTGATTCCGATCCGCCCGGGTTGCGAGGCTCAAATAGGCGCGGGCGGTGTTTATAACGGCGAAGTTTGCCATAAACATTGGCGTTTGGCCCCTTTTGCGAGAGCAACGGCAGGCATACCTAACGGCAGGCATACCTGTTGAAGCTTGTACACAGGGTTTACGGTTCGACTTGAGTCCATTGTTTGCTCAAACGCTTGTCGGAGATCGGCACCTTGGTCCCCAATTGCTGGGCGAACAGCGAAACCCGGTATTCCTCCAGCCACCAGCGATAGAGTTCAAGCTGCGGATCGCGCTTGCCTTCCTGCGCGTGCTTGTTGGCGCGGGTCTGGTATTGGGTCCAGAGGCCGGACAACTCGCCGCTCCAGACCCGATCCTTTTGCACCTGAGCCCCAAGTTTCTCGAAGCGCTGCTCGATGGCTTTCAAGTAACGCGGCAATTCCTTGAGCCACTGCATCGGGGTTTCACGGACAAAGCCCGGATACACCAGATGACTGAGCTGCTGCTTGATGTCGTTCAGGGCCACCGCTTGCGCCAGGTCGATCTTGCCTTTGAAGCGTTTCTGCAAAGCGTGCCAGAGCTTGAGCGTTTCCAGCGTCAGTTTCGCCAGACGCTCGGCATGCTCGGTCCACGCACCGCGCTTGCGCTCGGCCAGCGAGGCCAGACCAGCGCCGTCACGCGGCAAGCTTGCTTCGCCGTCGAGAATGCAGCTGTCGAGGCTCGCCAGCAGGATGTCTTCCACCAGACTGTCGATACGCCCCAGTTCGCGGTACATCAGGCCCAGCTCGGTGAGTCCCGGCAGCTTGCCGCGCAAGAACTTCGCCGGCTCGGCCAGTTGCTGCATGAGCAACCGCTGCAATGCCCGACGATGCTGGTACTCGGCCTCGGCCGGGGTCGAAAAACGCCCTTCCTTAACGCTGCCCGCCTCTTCCACCAGCGCCGGGTAGACCGTCATCGACAGCCCGGCGATCTTCTGCTGGGTTTTCTCGGCCACCGCGGCGAAGACCTTGGCCTCCACCGGCTGTTGGCTTTTCGCCGTCTGCGGTACCGCCAAAGCCGCCTGGCTGGCCTCGGCGAAACGTGCGGTCAGCTCGGCCAGATCACGGCCTTCGCCGAGGAACTTGCCCTGGCCATCGACGATTTCCAGGTTCATCCGCAGATGACTTTCAACCTGCTGCGCCGCTTCCGTCCAGGCCTCATCACTGACCCGTGCACCGGTCATGCGCAACAGTTCACGACCCAGCGCATGCGGCAACGAGCCCTCGGCGAAAGTGACTCGCTGCAACGCCGCTTTGACAAAGTCCGGCACCGGCACAAAGTTCTTGCGCAGGGCCTTGGGCAAGTTACGCACCAGGGCGATGCACTTGGCTTCGATCACCCCCGGCACCAGCCATTCCAGGCGTTCCGGCGGCAATGCCGGCAACAGTGGTGCCGGTACGCGCAAGGTCACACCGTCGCGGGGATGGTTAGGCTCGAAGTGGTAACTCAACGGCAACGTCAGATCACCCAGGCGCAGGGTGTCCGGGTAATGCGCGGCGGTGACTTCGCTGGCTTCGCGAGCCAGCACGTCTTCTTCGCGCATGATCAGCAATTGCGGGTCTTTCTGGCTGTTGATCCGATACCAGCTGTCGAAGGTCGCGGTCTGATGGATCTCTGCCGGCAAGCGCGCGTCGTAGAAGGCAAACAGGGTTTCCTCGTCTGCCAGAATGTCGCGACGACGGGCCTTGGCCTCCAGTTCGTCGAGCTGTTCCAACAATTGCTCATTGGCAGACAGACACTTGGCTTTCGACTGAATCTCGCCCCGCACCAGCGCTTCGCGGATAAACAGTTCACGCGAGGTGACAGGATCGATCGGCCCGTAATGCACGGGCCGGCGACCGACCACGATCAACCCGAACAGGGTGATTTGCTCGTAGGCCACGACCTGTCCGCGCTTCTTCTCCCAATGCGGTTCGAAGTGGTTCTTCTTGATCAGGTGCCCGGCCAGCGGCTCGATCCAGTCCGGCTCGATCTTCGCCACCATGCGCGCATAAAGCTTGGTGGTTTCCACCAGTTCGGCAGTCATCAGCCATTGCGGACGTTTCTTGCCCAGCCCCGACGACGGGTGAATCCAGAAGCGCCGCTGACGTGCACCGAGGTAATCGCCGTCTTCGGTTTTCTGGCCGATCTGGCTGAGCAAACCAGACAACACCGCTTTGTGCAGTTTCGGGTAGTCCGCTGGCTCTTTGTTCAGGCTCAACTGCATGTCGCGGCAGATCAGGCTCAACTGACGATGGGAGTCGCGCCACTCGCGCAGGCGCAGGTAGTTCAGGAAATTCTTGCGGCACCAATTGCGCAGCGGGCTGGCGGTCAGGGCCTGGCGTTGCTCTTCAAAGCCACGCCACAGATTGACCAGCCCGGCGAAATCCGAGTCCACGTCTTTCCATTGTGCGTGGGCCTGATCGGCGGCTTGCTGACGCTCCGGCGGACGCTCGCGCGGGTCCTGGATCGACATCGCACTGGCAACGATCAGCACTTCCTGCAAGCTGCCGAGTTTTGCCGCTTCGAGCAACATCCGGCCCATGCGCGGGTCCACCGGCAACCGCGCCAGTTGCCGGCCGAGCGGCGTCAGTTGGCTGTTGCGGTCGACTGCCGAGAGTTCTTGCAGCAGGTTGAAACCGTCGCTGATGGCCTTGCCATCCGGCGGCTCGATAAACGGGAAATCGGTGATTTCACCGAGGCGCAGATGGAGCATCTGCAAAATCACCGCCGCCAGGTTGGTGCGAAGAATCTCAGGATCGGTAAATTCCGGCCGCCCGATGAAATCTTCTTCGCTGTACAGACGGATGCAAATGCCCGGCTCGACCCGTCCGCAACGGCCTTTACGCTGGTTGGCGCTGGCCTGGGAAATCGCCTCGATCGGCAAGCGCTGGACCTTGGCCCGGTAGCTGTAGCGGCTGATGCGCGCGGTACCGCTGTCGATCACGTAACGAATGCCCGGCACGGTCAGCGAGGTTTCCGCGACGTTGGTCGCCAGCACCACGCGACGGCCCGGATGGGACTGGAAAATCCGCTGCTGCTCGGCCGGCGACAGCCGTGCGTACAACGGCAGAATTTCGGTGTGCTTGAGCTGGGCCTTGCGCAGCATGTCCGCGGCGTCACGAATCTCGCGCTCGCCGGGCAGGAACACCAGCACGTCACCGGGACTGCGGCGCTCGCTGCGTTCGTATGCGGCAATTTCATCGAGGGTGGCGAGGATCGCCTGATCCACGGTCAGGTCGTCTTCGACCCGGTTGCCCTCTTCGTCCTGCTCCAGCGTCAACGGCCGATACCAGGTGTCCACCGGGAAGGTGCGGCCCGAGACTTCGACAATCGGCGCATCGTCGAAGTGCTTGGAGAAGCGCTCGAGATCGATGGTCGCCGAGGTGATGATGACTTTCAGGTCCGGGCGGCGCGGCAGCAGGGTTTTCAGGTAACCGAGCAGGAAGTCGATGTTCAGGCTGCGTTCGTGGGCTTCGTCGACGATGATCGTGTCGTAGCGTTCGAGGTAGCGGTCGTTCTGGGTTTCCGCCAGCAGGATGCCGTCGGTCATCAGTTTGATCAGGGTGTTGGCATCGCTCTGATCCTCGAACCGCACCTGATAGCCGACCAAGGCACCGAGCGGTGTTGCCAGCTCTTCGGCCACCCGGCTCGCGACGCTGCGCGCAGCAATTCGACGCGGCTGGGTGTGGCCGATCAGACCGTGCTGGCCGCGACCGATTTCCAGGCAGATCTTCGGCAACTGGGTGGTTTTACCCGAGCCGGTTTCGCCGGCGATGATCAGCACCTGATGCTTGAGCAGCGCTTCCTTGATTTCGTCGCGCTTGGCGGCGATCGGCAGGCTGTCGTCGTAACGAATCAGCGGCAGGCTGGCACGTCGCGCCAGCACCTGGTCGCAGGACGCTTGCATGCGCGTCACCCACAGGGCCAGCTTGGCCTCGTCGGGTTTCTTGCGCAGCTCGAGCAACTGCCGCCGCAGCCGGTGGCGGTCGGCAAGCATGGCGTGGTCGAGGTTTTTCAGCAGTTTGTCGATTGAAGGCGATTCGTCAGTCATCAGGTACGCAAAAGTCGTCTAGTGGCGCAGGGGGGCGATTGTCGCAGATTTGAGTCCATAGCGACGAATCCAACCTGCTTTTGTGGCGAGGGAGCTTGCTCCCGCTGGGTTGCGAAGCGGCCCCAAAAGGGACTGCTGCGCAGTCCAGCGGGAGCAAGCTCCCTCGCCACAAGGTGTTCACTCGGGAGGGCTACTCGTTATCGAGGCCTTTGCGCCGATACGGGAACACATCGATCACCTTGCCAGCGCGAATCGCTGCTTGCAGGCCTTTCCAGTAATCGGCGTTGTACAACTCGCCATGCAGTTGATCGAACAACCGGCGCTGCGCAGAGTCGGCGAACAGGAACGGTGGGAATTCTTCGGGGAACACGTCCAGCGGCCCGATCGAATACCACGGCTCGGAGGCCATTTCGTCTTCCGGTGTGCGCGGTTGCGGGATATGGCGGAAGTTGGCTTCGGTGAGAAAGCAGATCTCGTCGTAGTCATAAAACACCACGCGCCCGTGTCGGGTGACGCCAAAGTTTTTCAGTAGCATGTCGCCGGGAAAAATGTTCGCCGCCGCCAGTTGCTTGATCGCCAGGCCGTAGTCTTCCAGCGCTTCGCGCACCTGCGCGTCGTTGGCGTTTTCCAGGTAGAGGTTCAACGGGGTCATGCGCCGCTCGGTCCAGCAATGGCGGATCAACACCGTGTCGCCTTCCACCTGGACTGTCGACGCGGCGACTTCCAGCAGCTCGGCCAGGCACGCCGGGTCAAACTTGCTCAACGGAAAACGGAAGTCGGCAAACTCCTGGGTATCGGCCATGCGCCCGACCCGGTCGACGCTTTTCACCAGACGATACTTCTCGATCACCGTCGCGCGGTCGACGTTTTTCGACGGCGAGAAACGGTCCTTGATGATTTTGAACACCGTGTTGAACCCCGGCAGGGTAAACACGCTCATGACCATGCCGCGCACGCCCGGGGCCATGATGAACTGGTCGTCGGTGTTGGCCAGGTGGTTGATCAACGCCCGGTAGAACTCCGACTTGCCGTGTTTGTAGAAACCGATCGAGGTGTACAGCTCGGCGATGTGCTTGCCCGGCAGGATGCGTTTGAGAAAACCGATGAACTCCGCCGGCACCGGCACATCGACCATGAAGTACGAGCGGGTGAACGAAAAGATGATCGACACTTCGGCTTCATCGGTGATCAACGCGTCGATCTGAATCCCCCGGCCTTCGCGGTGCAGAAACGGAATCACCAGTGGCCATTGCTCGTCCGCGGTATAGATGCGCCCTACCAGGTAGGCGCCCTTGTTGCGGTAGAGCACCGAGGAAAACAGCTCGACGCTCAGATCCGGGTCCTTGCAGACCCAATCCGGCAGATTCTCGCGCAGTTGCGCTTCGAGTCGGCGCAGGTCGCGGTCGAGGTCAGCGTAGTCTTCGCTGAAGCGGTAATCGGCAAAAATACTCGCGAGCATGCCGGACAACTGCCCATGCGGTTTATAGATCCGGGTCTGCGCGGCCCGGGCCCGGTGCAAGCTGGGCCGGGTGGTGTGGATGAACATGCAGCCATCGCTGATCAGGTCATGACTGAACAGCCCGCAGAAAATCGAGTTGTACCAGGTCTCGGACAATTCATCGTCGAAACGCAGGTCAATCAGGTTGATGTAGGCGCTTTTAACCAGCGGCCAGCAGCCGACATCCATTAGCACCTCCGCCTCGAAGGCGGCATGCAGGCGCCCCACCACTTCGCTGACCTTGGCTTCGTAGAGGTTGATCCGCGCCGCTGACGCGATCTGCGTTTCCTGCCACTGCGCCTGTTCGAAGCGCGCCCGGGCACCGTCAGTGATCTGGCGGAAATGCTCGCGGTAATCGTCGAAGCCGTCGAGGATCATCTGGGCGATATCGGCGGCGGGCCATGGCTGCGGCATGTGAAGACCTCTGCGGGATGGTTCTTGTCGTTGGGGCTGAGCTTAGAGGTCAATTGTTACGCAACGCAACCATTGCCTTGGCACCCTGAGGCAGCGACACTTGCGCCCTGATAAAGGAAGGAACGAGCTGTGAACCCCGTCGATATTCTGCGTATGTTGTCACTTGCTGCGATTTGGGGGGCGAGCTTTCTGTTCATGCGCATCATCGCCCCAGTGATTGGCACAATCCCCACTGCTTTTTTCCGCGTATCGATCGCCGCCACCGGGTTGCTGGTGATTCTGGCGCTGATGCGGATCAGCTGGGATTTCCGTGGCAAGTTCAAAACCGTGCTGCTGCTCGGGATGATCAACTCCGGTCTTCCAGCGACCCTGTACTCGGTGGCCGCTCAAGTGCTGCCGGCCGGCTACTCGGCAATTTTCAACGCCACCACCCCGCTGATGGGCGTGCTGATCGGTGGCCTGTTCTTCAGCGAAAGACTCACCCTCTCGAAGATTGCCGGGGTGGCCCTCGGCTTGTTTGGCGTCGCCATCCTGACCCGCGCAGGTCCCGTGGCCTTCGACATGCAATTGCTGATGGGCGCCCTCGCCTGCCTGCTGGCAACCACCTGCTACGGTTTCGCCGGGTTCCTGGCACGACGCTGGCTCGATCATCAAGGCGGCCTCGACAGCCGTCTCGCGGCATTGGGCAGCATGCTCGGGGCAACGCTGTTCGTGCTGCCGTTGTTCGGCTACAGCGTCATCACTCAGCCGCCCGTTAGCTGGGGTGGCTGGAACGTCTGGTTGTCGCTGCTGGGCTTGGGCCTGGGCTGCACGGCATTTGCCTACATCCTGTATTTCCGCCTGCTCAGTTCCATCGGCCCGGTCAAATCAATGACCGTGACCTTCATGATCCCGCCGTTCGGCGTGTTGTGGGGCGCATTGTTTCTCGATGAACCGCTGTCGATGGCGCATCTGTATGGCGGGCTGTTGATTGCAGGGGCGTTGTGGCTGGTGTTGAAACCTGCGGCGGTGAAGGTACCTGAACTGGTAGAGCAATAACCCATCGGGAGCGGCGCATCGACACACTATGCGCCGCTTGGGATTGCTTGCACTTCACCTCAAGGCGACGTCAGCGTAATCAGATAAGCGCCCGAGTTCACCGGTTTACCGGCCGCGTCGACCAAGGCGTATTGCTGATCGTAGTAACGGCCATCCTTGCTCCCCTCTGTGACCAGCTTCACGCCCACGCGGGAATGATCGAGCGCACTGACCGAGCGAACCGGCTCGACGCTGCGCACACTGACCGAGCTGCCATCCACCCTGGTCGGACAACCGTTGAACTCAAACGTCGAACTCGCCCCCATGTGGGAGCTACAACCTGACTCGACAATACTGCCGTGGAACTGGATGACACCCTGAGCCACCGGGGTGGCCGCCAGGCATGCACCGCTCAGCGCGAAGAACAGGCTGATACCGACCGACAAACGCTTACCGTTCATGTTGATGCTCCTTAGGGTTGTAAGGACTGCATCGACAAGTCTGGCTGGGTTCTTGAGGTTTTTAGGAAATGTCTGATGTTTATTTCTTGAAGCTGCCAACGGCGTCTCAGGGCGCATCGATTGCCAATGCATGCGGTACTGACCGGCGCATCCGCCAGCAGGCTGCCGCTGACAAACTAAGAAACGCCTGATGTTCACAGACTTTCACGGACGCTAAGGTGTTAGTTTCTTTATCACTACGCATTGCTAGCAACATGGATATTTCAAACAAACAGAATCGATTGCGCACTGTTCTGAACATCGCTTGCGTAATGGCGTTTGCCTACGGCCCCGGTGCAATGGCTGCCAATTGCAAGTTCCTCAATACCAGCGGTTCTAATAATACTTCTACTCCCCTGAATTGCGGGACCAGTTTGACCGCTGACAGCTTGGCAATCCCCCCAAGATGCCCCATAAACACAGTCATTTACGAGGAGAGCCTTCAACATGAAGAACTTTTCTTTACCTGCACAGCGTCGTTTCACTACGGAATGGTCATGACGCCTGCGCTCGGCGTACCTTCCGGCAATACTGACCCCCTGGGCAAAACCGGGCGGTCATTCCGTATAAAAGCACCTAATCCGAATGTCCCGGAAAAGACGCCCCCCCCCTTCACCTGTAACGGTCAATTATCCAGCTAAGCACCACCTTCCAACAGGCGCAGGTCTCGTTGAGATGATTAAGGCGATTAAATCTGGCAAACACAGAGCTTTTAGGGATGTGGACGAAAGCAAGGCAACGATCGGGTAGACGCATCAGCGCGTCCATCTGTTGCTTGGCCGAAATGTGCCAGAACATCTCAGGAACCAAACTGAGTATTGCGGCAACAGCTTAAAGTCGGCGCTTGATGTAATACGAGTAGCTTCTCGAATCACAGACAGGTCTCCTCGGTAAAAAGCAGATTCTCGGCTCTATTGAAAAGAACTTGAGATCGAATTTGGAACAGCCAATCCCAGTATCAACTTAGCTATTGAGGCATGTATAACACTCGATCGCCACTTTAAGAATCGTCTGATTCGCACGCAGGCCCACCCTCGCTAGGGTAGCCAGATGAAACTGAAGAACTACCTTCACCAGATCAATCCCCTCCTCTCCACACCGAACGCCGCACGACGTCTGTTGCGTATTTTTGGCGTAGTTTTGCTCGTTGGCATACTCAGTGGCGTCTACAGTTTCCTGCTGCTGACGTTCAACGCCGAAGTGTCGCGCAGACGCAGCCACATGAGCAGTGCGATTGCTGAAGCCCACACGTTTTTCACCACCCGCGAAGCGCTGCTCGAAAGTCTAAGCCTGTCGGCGATTCGCAAGCCCGACGGGGTAAAACCGCAAGTCTCGCCAGAAGAAATCCATTTGCTGCTGGGTACCACACGCGGCAAGCAATGGAGCATCTGGCTGACCGAGCGGATCCGGCAGTACCTGACCAGCAAGCAGGTCAACTTGCTGTACGTCAGCAGTGGAAACGACCTTCAAGTGAAAAGGCTTTATACCGCCACACCGGTGGTTGGAGATTTCCCCCAGGCGATGCTCAATCGCTTGCAGGCGTTGAAAAGTGACAATACCAACGCGATGGACCAGTTGTGGCTGACCAATCAATCGTCCGGCCATTCGCAGCTCTACATTTTCATTCGGCTGGATGCGCGGGATCTCGATTCCGGCTGGCTGGGGCTTGAGATGGACGGTCGCGAGGTGTCCAACGCGCTGGATGATCAAAGCGCCGGGCAATTCACGATGTTCAATCCCGACGGCATGCTGGTGTTCAGCAACAGCCAACCTGCCCAGATCTGCAAAAATCTGATGCAAATGCAGATGCAGAATTTTTTTGGTTTTGTCGGCAAAAACTGGCTGCCCGATAATCTGGTGATGCGCAAACAACTGAAGTCATCCGACTGGCAGTTGGTCTACTCCATCGATCTGCGCAAGGTGCTCATCACACTCTGGCCACGACTTGGCGGCGCCCTGCTGTTCTGCCTGTTCAGTATCAGTCTGGTATGGATTGTGATTCGCCGCCTCGAATACCGCTTTATCACGCCGACCATCAGTCGTATCCAGGCGCTGGTCGAAAGCGAGCTGTTCAGCAGCGATGTGATCCAGACCGCACCGGTTGCGCTGTGTGTTCTGCGTCGCGCCAACGGCCAGGTGGTGTTGGAAAACACCTTGGCGCAGCAATGGCTGGGCCAGAGCGGTGAGCGTGAGCGCCTCAGTCCGCGTTGGATCTACCAGGCGTTCGACGAGATGAACCCGCAAGTCACCGACTATTTCGAAGCTGCCGACGGCCGTCACCTGTACCTGAGTTGCGCGCCCACCCGTTACAAGGGCGAAGACGTCTTGCTGTGCGCCTTCAGCGACATCAGCACGCGCACCCAGATTGAGGATGCGCTGGATCAGGCGCGGCAACTGGCCGATGCCGCGAACGACGCGAAAACCCTGTTTCTGGCGACCATGAGCCATGAAATCCGCACACCTTTGTATGGCGTGCTGGGCACTCTGGAGTTGCTGGCGCGGACCGAACTGGACGCGCAACAAACCGACTACTTGCGCACCATCGAAGGGTCGTCCGCGACGTTATTGCAATTGATCTGTGATGTGCTCGATGTGTCGAAGATCGAGGCCGGGCAACTGGCGCTCGAGCTTACGGAGTTCAGTGTGTTTGAGCTGGTTCACGAGGTGCTTCAGGGCTACGCCGCCGCCGCTCATGGCAAGGGCCTCGACCTGTACGCAGTGATCGATCCGAAGTTGCCGGAGCGGGTCATCGGCGACGTGTCGCGTATCCGCCAGATTCTCTACAACCTGCTGAGCAACGCCGTCAAATTCACCGACGCCGGGCGCATCGTCCTGCGCGTGAGTCTGATTGGCCGCGACGGCGAGCGCGCCAACCTGTTCTGGCAAGTCTCGGACACCGGTAAGGGCATCACTCAGGAAGACCAGGCGCGTATTTTCGAACCCTTCTACCAGACTCGCGGCCACACTAATGTGATCGCCGGCACCGGCCTCGGCCTGCCCATCTGCCAACGCCTGACACACTTGATGAACGGCAGTATTCGCGTGGTCAGCGAACCCGGCCTGGGCAGCAGTTTCTCGCTGAATCTGTCTCTGGAACAGCCTTCAACCCCCGCACTACCCAGCAGTTTCACGCCGTTGCTACCAAAAGTGGTGTTTGTGGTTTCACCGATTCGCGAACTGACGGAAGCCATGAGCGGCTGGTTGCGCCGGTGGGGCGCCCGCCCGCAGCTTGATCGCGCTTCACGCTGTGCCGCCACGCCAGACAGCGTGCTGCTTGAGTTGCATCCCGGTTGCTTCGAAGAACGCCTCGATCCGCAATGGACCGGGCCGTTGGTGATGGCCACCGGCGACGGCTACAACGAACCCCAGGCAGGTTCCGGAGGCTGGGTGGTCAACATCAACTACCTGGAGGCCATTCATCAGGCCGTCAGCCGGGCCCAAGGGCTTTCCGTGATCAAACCGGAAAATGACAACCCGCAACGGCAACTGAAAAAGTTGCATCTACACATCCTCGTGGCTGAAGACAACGTCATCAACCAGTTGATCCTGCATGACCAATTGCAGGAACTGGGGTGTACGGCCGAACTGGCGAGCAATGGCGAGGAGGCACTGGCGATGTGGCGCAGAGGCCGTTTCGACGTGATTCTGAGCGACGTCAACATGCCGCGCAAAAATGGCTATGAACTGGCGCGAGAGCTGCGCCGTCTGGGGTGCAAGGTGCCAATCATCGGCGCAACCGCCAACGCCATGCGCAGCGAAGAAGCCCTGTGCCTGGCTGCTGGCATGAACCATTGCCTGGTCAAACCTTTCACGCTGCAGGCCTTGCACAACCAACTGGCGCCTTACGAAAGAACACCTCATGAAACCACTTAGTATCCTGATCGTTGAAGACCATCCGTTCCAGCAACTGTATCTGCAGAATCTGTTCAGCGAGCTCGGAGACTTTGAGCTGGAGTTCGCTCAAGAAGGCAGCGCAGCGCTGGACTACCTGAAAAGGCGCGACTTCGATCTGGTGCTGACTGATTTGCTGATGCCGGGAATGGACGGCGTCCAGTTCATTCAGGGGCTGGCGGCGTCCGGTTCGCGACCCGCGCTGGCGATCATGAGCGTCGCCTCCCGACGCATGCTGACCAGCGCCAGCCTCGCCGCGCGCAATCTCGGCGTCAGCGTCATCGGTCTGATTTCCAAACCGGTCAAGAGCAGCGCTTTGCGCAATCTGACTGATCAGTTGGGCAGTCGGCGTCAAGCCATCCTGCCCCTGCCCGGCCCGCAGATTGATCACTTGGCGATACTCGCAGCGCTGGACAACGGTGAACTGCAAGCCTGGTTCCAGCCGAAAAAATCGCTGGCCAACGGCCGTATCGTCGCCGCAGAGGCGCTGGTGCGCTGGATTCATCCCGAGCATGGCGTGCTGTTGCCGGGTATGTTTCTGCCGGCGTTCAAGGCGTTTGCCCTGGAGGAAAGCCTGCTGTGGCATATTCTCGAACAAGCGATGAAGGCGCAGAAATTGTGGGGCGCTCAAGACTACGCCATCCCGGTGTCGATCAACCTGCCCACCCACTTGCTTAACAGTCCCGATCTGGCCGACCGGATTCTGCAGTTTGTCCTTAAGCACCATGGCGCCCCGGCGATGATCTGTTTTGAGTTGATGGAGTGTTCGATGCCCGAGGACATCAGCAACTTCTACGCCGGTGCGTGCCGGTTGCGCATGAAGGGGTTCGGCTGTCGCAGGATGACTTCGGTCAGGGTTACAGTTCGTACATGAATCTGGTGTCGACGCCGTTCACCGAGTTGAAGATTGACCGGGCGCTGGTGCACGGTTGCAGTGAAAACGAAGAGTTGGCCCAGGCCCTGACCAGCATCGTCGCGCTTGGCCGCCAATTGGGCCTCACGGTGGTGGCCGAAGGCGTGGAAACAGCACAGGAATTGGCTCTACTGCGTAGAATCAACTGCACTCAGGTTCAGGGGTTTCTCATTTCACATGCGGTGTCGTCATCCGAATTTCAACAACTGCTAACCCAGGACGGCCCGGCTGTCGTGGATTGATCCCTGACGCACAGACTCTGTTTGCATCCGAGGTAGCGGTGTCCAAGGCTTATCCAAGCATCTCCAACAGGCTGGCCCAATGACTCATCCCAATGCGCGTCTGCACAAACTGACCAGTAGCTCACTGCGCATGAATAAAGGTGTCGTGGTGCTCTGCGGTCTGGCATCGATGTTGGTCGGTCTCAGCGTCTGGGGCCTGAATCGCATGGTCGCCGAACAACGCGATGCGGTGCGTTATCACTTCGCCCGGCTGATGGAGAACATGGGCGAACAAGATCTTTTCCTCAGCGCTATCGCCCAACAAAGCGCCAAGGGACTCACGCTGAATACCCAGCGGATGCACATGTCTGTGCAGGAGCCGATGCCGGAGCAAGACAGCGGGATTTACCGGGCTAAAGAACTGTCTTTTTCCCTGCCCTTTAGCGTCAAGATCAACCCGACATCGATTGAACCGAGTGAGCGCCCCAAGGTATTCGCGCTGGGCGCGCATCTGGCCAGTTACTACAGCGCATTCTGGTCGGCCTCGCACTACCAGTCGCCCCAGGTATTTCTATTCAACGTCCCGGACAACTTTGACATCGCGGTGCCCGCCGCCGGGGAACTGCGCGGCGCCGGGCAGATTCAGGGGGGTACCTTTCAGCAGGTACTAACCCAGGTGTTGCAGTGCCTGCAGAAGAAAAATCCACAGCCGTTGGACAGTCAGGTTCACTGGGTTCGTTATGGTGCGCAAGCGGATAAAGGCGTTGCTCCGACAGTGCTGGCCTACATCAACGTCGACCTGCCGGCGAGCCAATTGGATATTGAAGGCGCCAGCCCGTGGGTGGTCGTGGCATCGCTGTTGAATCTGAGCCAGATCAACGATATCGAGCGCATCATGGAATGGTCGATCTACGACCGCTTCGGTCTCACCGCGCCCAACGGCAGCCTGTTGGTCGGGACCGAGCCGCCCGACCCGGCGCTGAGCGAAGGGCTGAACGTGCGCCTCGACGGTCTGGTGTTCAAGATTTCCAGCGAGGGGCCGCACCCGTGGACGGCGGTTTACGTGGTCGGTTTCAAGAGCTTTATCGATTACGCGTGGTGGCCGTTGCTCGGCGTCTTGACATTAATAATTGCCAGCATCGGTGGCGGCTGGGCCTTCAGCCGCTGGTACAAAACCCGCGTGGTACTGCCCGCCCATCAAGCGCATCAGAGCATCTCCGAAAGCGAGGCATTCAGCCGCGCGGTCATCGATGCTGCGCCCACCGGGCTGTGTGTGGTACGGCGCAGTGACCATCAGGTATTACTGGAAAACCAGCGTATTCAGGAGTGGCAGCAAAGCGACCGGTTGATCGCCGCCCTCGACCAGAAATACCCACTGACCAGCCCCGGCCAGACCGACCTCGAAATCGAGGGTCATCATCTGCACGTAGGGGTGGTTGGCGCCCGTTATCATGGCGAGGATGTGTGGATCTGCGCATTCCACGACGTGACCCGGCATATCGATGATGCCGCGGCATTGGAGCAGGCATTGCGTGCGGCCGATTCGGCCAACGAGGCGAAAACGCGCTTTCTGGCGACCATGAGTCATGAAATCCGAACGCCGTTGTACGGCGTTTTGGGCACGCTCGAACTGTTGGGGCTGACCGATCTCGGGCCGCGTCAACAGGAATACTTGCGCACCATTCAGCGCTCTTCGGCGACCCTGTTTCAGCTGATCAGCGACGTGCTCGACGTGTCGAAAATCGAATCCGGGCAGATGACCATTGAAGCTCAGGACTTCTGCCCGCTGGAACTGACCGAAGACACTTTGCGCGCCTACAGTGCGTTCGCCGAGGCCAAAGGTTTGCAGCTTTATGCCTGCATTGATTCGGCGATCCCTGACCGGGTGCAAGGCGATCCGCTGCGCATCCGGCAGATTCTCAATAATCTGCTGAGCAACGCGATCAAGTTCACCGACAATGGCCGCGTGGTATTGCGACTGCGGCTGCTGGATCTCAACGCCGGCGGTGCCAATCTGCAATGGCAGGTCAGCGACTCCGGAATCGGTATTTCCCAGGCCCAGCAAAGCCAATTGTTCGACCCGTTCTATCAGGTGCGCGATGCCTCCAGCGAAGCCGGGGCGGGCCTCGGTCTGGCGATTTGCTGGTGGTTGTGCGAGCTGATGGCCGGGCAGTTGAAAGTGGTCAGTGAACCCGGACTGGGCAGCAGCTTCTCACTGCAATTGCACCTCGCTTGCGCAGTCGGTCAGTTGAGCGATTGCCCCGAATTCGCGCCTGACGCGCCGCCGATTTACGTACAGGCACCGGCACCGGAACTGGCGCAGCATGTGTGCAACTGGTTCAACCGACTGGGTCAGGAAACCCGCATCCTCGGCCCGGACGCGAAAAACCTGCCTGGCTCTTCAGCGCTGCTGCTGGATGTGCTGCCGTCCTCGCAAACCGCTTGGGGCGGCCCGCGTGTCATCGCCACGACCGCTGGGGCCAACCCGGCGGAATACACCGCCGAAGGCTGGTCGGTGGATGCGCATGACATCCGGGCGATGGCCTGGGCGGTCAGCTTCGCGCAACAAGGCGTGGGACAGCGTAACCACACTGCGCTTACCGAGCAGGCCCGACGGCTGGATCTGAACATTCTGATTGCCGAAGACAACCCGATCAATCGGGCGATCATCAAAGAGCAGCTTGAGGCGCTCGGTTGCACGGTGGTCGCCACCGCCGATGGCGAACAAGCCCTGCACCAATGGCTGCCTGGCTTGTTCGACATGGTGTTGACCGACGTCAACATGCCCGTGATGAATGGCTATGAACTGACCAAAGCACTGCGCAGAAACGATGCGGATCTGCCGATCATCGGCGTCACCGCCAATGCTCTGCGCGATGAAGGCGAACGCTGTGCGGCGGTCGGCATGAACGCCTGGCTGGTCAAGCCATTGAACCTGCACACGCTGCGTACGCAATTGCTCAAGCACTGCAAAGCAGCCAACCCGTTGCCCCTGGTTGAGCCGGACCAGCCCGCGCATATCGCGCAAATCCCCGATCAGCCGCAGTTGTCGCCAAAAATGCGGACCTTGTTTTTCAGCACCATGCAGCAGGACATCGACAAGGTCACGGCCTCACTTCGGGACAGCGATGCGGCTGCGCTTGGCCGTCATCTGCACAGCATGGCCGGAGCTTTGGGCGCCGTGCAGGCCGGCAGTCTGGCAGACGCATGCATCAGCCTTGAGAGCCGCCTGGAGGGTCACCCTCTCACTCCGGCCTTGGCTACCGAGGTCAGCGCTTTGCTGGAACGACTGGCAGCAATGCTCGACGCGCTGGCGTAATCCGTATGCATTCAACAACAAATCAAGGAGCGCCGAACATGGCAAAACTCAACGTCGTGATCGCCGATGATCACCCCATCGTATTACTGGGTGTACGTGAGCTGATAGAGCGCGATGAGCGCTTTCGCGTCGTGGGTGAAGCGGCGGGCTCGAACGAGCTGATCGAGCTGCTCAAACATCAATCGGTCGATCTGGTGATCACCGACTTCAAGATGCCCGCCGATTCGCCTTACGGCGATGGCCTGAAACTGGTGGAATACCTGCGCCGGCACTTTGCCGATGTGAAAGTTCTGGTATTGACCATGATTTCCAGTTCGCTGATCCTCACCCGCCTGCATGAATTGGGCGTCGTCGGGGTCATCCAGAAAAGCCAGCTACATGGCGAGATCCAATTGGCGCTGATGGCTGTGGCGCAAGGTCGCCCGTTTAACAGCGCCAAGCCGGCACCGACGTGCGTGAGGGAGCCGAACGTCGCGCTGGATGAGAGGCTGTCCCGGCTTTCACCCAAGGAGTTCGAAATCTTGCGAATGTTCGTCGCCGGACAGAGCGTAACCACGATTGCCCGCAACCTTTCCCGCAGCTTAAAAACCGTCAGTACGCAAAAGAATGCGGCCATGCGCAAGCTGGATGTTTCCAGCGACCAGGATTTGCTGACGTATTGCCTAGAAAATAACGTTTTCAACTGAGGCTGATCCTTCAGCCGAATTCAATCAGTAAAAAAGGCGCTCACCTGGATCAGCGTGAACGCCAGCATCGAACTCTCAGCTCGTAATCCCCCCCCCCCTCAAACAGTCGCGTTCTTCGTAGCGCTCTCGCCACCGAGCAAGACGACGTCACGCCGTTGCGCCCGTTCGTAGGTTTGCTCGCGCTCGAGCATCTGGTATTTAGCCTCCTCTGACTAATTCCTTAGTGTCTCGCTGGACCGCCAGGCATCAGTTCCATCGTCAATCTGGCTTCACTGATCTGGCGCCTGGATACCCGCGCATCTGCTGTCGGTATCACGGGTTCGATTTCCAGTTGGGCGGTAAGAGTTTTTCCTCTCGTAAGCTCGCCGCTAACGACCGGAGCAAAGGTCCGGCCGGGTTGAAGCAATCGCGAGTCCGAAGCGGCATCATTGATAATTCCGTCAGCAGTACTGCCGGCTATCTGTACGCTTTTGCCATCCACTTGCGCATTGGATAAGCGGATAACCAAGCTGCCGCGCTCCCCGTAAACCACATTGCCGCTGGCGTTTGTCTGACCACGCAGGGTTAGACGCATGGCCTGTGTATAGGGGCAAATCACGCTGAGCATTACCGTACGTTTGCCAAAGGTGGAGCTATTACTTACGGCAGGTGCATTCTGTAATTGCCACCGAGTTTGAGTACCGTAGTCGATGAGTTCTCCCCCGAGCGACACGCTGCACCGTCTATCCGTGGCTAAATTGGATGGCATCTTTTCGATGCCACTACCCAGAGGGGCCGCCTCGCTATAGTGGCTGAGACATGAACAAGCTGGAAGCGGCCGGCACACTCACCCCACATGAGCCGCACGCCTGCTATGACTTGCCGTCGCTGATCGACAAGGCCACTTTGCGCTATGACGTCAGCCGTCTGCGGCTGTTGGCCAGCGTGCCGCAAATCGCCATGCAGCGGGGCATGCGTGGTTATGTCGACCCGGCCTTATGGGATAGCGGCGTCTCGGCGGCCTTTATCAACTACCAGTTGAGCAGCAACCGTAACAGCACGGACTACGCCACCACGTTCTCCAACAACCTGGGTCTGCGTAACGGCCTCAATCTGGGCGCCTGGCGCCTGCGTAATGAGTCGAACTTCAGTAGCAGCACCGGTCAGCCCAACACGTTCAAGAGCAACCGCAGCTACTTGCAACATGACGTGACCGCGTTGAAGGGCCAGTTCAGTGCCGGCGATATATTCTCCGACACCGACCTGTTCGACAGCGTGCGTTATCGCGGCCTGAAACTGGCCTCCGACGAAGGCATGCGCGCCGACAGCGAGCGCGGCTATGCGCCGATCATTCGCGGCGTGGCGGAAACCAGCGCCACGGTGGAGATCCGTCAGAACAATTACATCCTCTACACCGCCAACGTGCCACCGGGCCCGTTTGAGATCAGCGATATCTATCCCAGCGGCTCGAACGGCGACCTGCAAGTGACCATCATCGAAGCCGATGGCCGTCGACGGGTATCGATGCAGGCATTTTCCAGCTTGCCGATCATGGTCCGCGAAGGCCAGGTGAAGTACAGCGTCTCGGCGGGCAAGTACAACAGCAACAGCGATGGCCTGGCGTCACCGCAGTTTGTCAGCAGCACCCTGGCCTACGGCATCAACAGCAACCTCACCGGGATCGTCGGTGTCCAGGCCTCGGAGAACTTCAAGGCGCTGTCAGTCGGTGCGGGTCGCAACACCCCGATCGGCGCCGTCTCTGTTGACCTGACTCATTCCTCCAGCGCTACTTCGGGCCAGACCGTCCAGGGTAATAGCCTGCGGGCGCTGTATGCCAAGACGTTCACCGGCACCGATACCAACTTCACCCTGGCGGCCTATCGCTATTCGACCGAGGGCTACCGGACCCTGACCAACCACGTCGAGGAACTCAACGCCGATGGCCGGAAACCCACCGGCAACTCGAAAACCCGTACCGACCTGACCATCAACCAGAGCCTGGGCCGCAACCAGCAATACGGCAGCGTTTACCTGAACGCCAGCGACCAGCGCTATTGGGGACGCGGCGGTTCCCAGAGTCTGTCTACCGGCTACAGCAACTACTGGGGCGAGGTCAGCTACAACCTCGGCGCGACCTATACCAAGGATGTCGGAGATTTCGGATCGTCAAACAATGACACGTTGATCAACCTGTCCCTGTCGTTCCCCCTGGGTTCCAAACCCCGAGCGCCACGGGCCTTTGTTTCGGCCAACACGCAGAAGAACAGCGACAGTACTCAAGTCGGTATCAACGGCTACCTGTCGGAAACCAGCGACACCTATTACTCACTGCAAGGCGGTAACAGCAGCACCGGTGGCAGCTCGGCCTCGGCCAACATCAGCACCCGCACCTCGATGGCGGATGTCAGCGCCGGCTACAGTCAGGGACGCGGCTACGCCTCGCAAAACCTTAACCTGGCCGGTTCCGTGGTCGCCCACGCGGGAGGAATCAATCTGGGACAGACCGTGGGCGAAACCTTTGCCCTGGCCGAAGTGCCGGGTGTCTCCGGGGCCAAAATCGGCAGCTACAGCGGCGCTGAAACCGGCGCCAACGGCTTTGCCGTGGTCCCCAACACTCAGCCTTATCGGGTGAACTGGATCAGCCTGGATACCCGGGATCTGGGTGCGGACATCGAGATCGATAATGCCACCCAGCAAGTCGTACCAAGGCGCGGCGCCGTGGTGTTGGCTCGATATATCGGCAAGACCGGCCGGCGGGTGCAGTTCGAGCTGTTTGATGCGCAGAACAAGGCCATTCCATTTGGCGCCGCGCTGGAAGACGCCGCCGGCAAACAACTGGCCATTTCCGACCCGAGCGGTAAAGCCCTGGCGCTGGTGGAAGAGGATTCAGCCACCCTCACCATCAAATGGGATGGCAAACACTGCCTGGCGCCCTACGCATTGCCCGAGCGCAACAAAGCCCTGAACTATGAGCGCGTGCGTCTGCAATGCCAGCCATGAAAAACGCGGCCTTCGCCAATCACGAAGGCCGCATCAGCATCAGCGGCTTTTACGGAACACAAACACCAGGCCGACGATGATCAACAGCATGCCGAGCATGCTCAACATCGCCAGTCGGTTGCCGAAAATCAGGTAGTCCATCACCGCCGTCACTGCCGGCACCAAGTAGAACAAACTGGTGACATTCACCAGATTGCCTCGGGCGATCAGGCGATACAGCAGCAAGGTCGCCAGCAGCGATACCACCAGGCCCATCCACAACACGGGCACGATGAACCCCGTGCTGTGCTCGAAGTGGAATGGCTGGAACGGTACGAAAAACCCGCACAGCAACAGCCCGGCCAGGTATTGCACCGGCAGTGTGCCGAGGGGATTTTCGGTGATGCGCTTCTGCATGATCGAGCCTGCGGTCATGCTGACCAGCGCCAGCAAACCAAAGAGCATTCCGGCCAGCGACATGCCGGCCAGGCCGATGCCCTGATAGACCACCATGATCAACCCCGCCAGCCCGAGCATCAGGCCGAACATCCGGCTCCTGGAGCGTTGGCGCTCAATCAGCACCACGGTGAGGATCGGTTGAACCCCCATGATCGTGGCCATGACCCCGGGCGTAACCTTCAGGTCCAGCGCCAGCAGATAGAAAATCTGATAGGCGCCCAGCAATACCAGGCCGGTGGCCGCGGCATACAGCATCGGCTTGCCGCGCCGGGGCAGTTTGAGCTTGAGCAACGGGATCAACAGCACCAGCCCACAGAGGGCAATCGCAAAGCGGATCAACAGAAAGGCAAAGGGTGAGGCGTGAGCCAGCCCCCATTTGGAGAAAATCGCCCCGCTACTCCAGAGCAGAACGAACAGACTCGTGGACGCCGCCGCGAGCGCGGTCTTTTTTGAAATGAGCAACATGAAAACCACCTGTCATCAGGCAAGAAGCCAACTCAGCCGAAGCTGAAATTCAGTCGTTGTGTTCAGGCGGGCGCAGGGAACAGCAGAAGCCGCTGATCAGCCCGAGAAGCCAACACCTGGCGGTGAAACCACCGCGCACACCGGCGTGCGACTGACAGGAGGGGGATAGTGACTGATCTGCGCAGGCTGCACATTCCCGCACGGCACGACGCCAGCGTTGACCGCTGAATCGACTACCGCGTTGATGAGGGATGCAGGCATGGGCTGATCTTTTTCGAGGGAGAAATCGCTGGGTTGCAAACGCAGCGAGCGCTGACTATAACCAGCGCTCGACACAGATTGCAATGACTTGGTCAAAAGGCCAGTAACGACAGCTGATGTGCCTGCGAATAGCCTTCAGAACGCACCACTCCCCATAGCAGCGGCACCACTAAAAATACAAGAGGCCATATGCGAGCACGAGTTAAGAAGCCTTGCGCGAAGGACAAATTATGGAGGATGCATAAAAAGCAGATGAATACGGGGCTATCCGCCAATCCACTTCGATTGTTCAAAGCGGCCCTGATCGGAACCGAAAATGAAGAGCCAAGCCTCCTCGCAGGCCGTCCTTGATTTTCTCTAGCCAAAAAAAACCGCTCATCGATGAGCGGTTTATCTTTTTTGGCGATTGGTATCAGCCAAACAACCAGTAGCCCAGCGCCGTCAGCACCACAACCGCCAATACTGGCCGCAGGATGCGGTATAGCTTCGGATTACGGCGCTTCCACTTTTTGACCACGCCGCTGAATTTGTCGCTGGAGGTCTTGCTCCAGGCGTAGACCTTGTTGATCCCGCCGACGCGCTCGTCATCGAGGTTTTGCGGCGCCGTGGCACGGCCCAGCAGGCCACTGACGCAACGGTTGATACGCGTCATCAAGCGGTTGCTCAGCGGTCGTTCGATGTCACAGAACAGAATCACCCGGGTCGTTTCGGTTTCGTTCTTGACCCAGTGCACGTAGGTTTCATCGAACATCACGTCTTCGCCATCGCGCCAGGCGTAGACCTGACCGTCGACAAAAATGCGGCAGTCGTCGGAGTTCGGTGTCGACAAGCCCAAGTGATAACGCAGGGAACCGGCGAACGGGTCGCGGTGCGGGTTGAGGTGGCTACCGCCCGGCAACAGGGCAAACATCGCGCCTTTCACGTTGGGGATGCGGCTGACCAGCTCGACGGTTTTCGGGCAGAGCAATTCGGCCGATGGCAGCGGTTTGTCATACCACTTGAGGTAGAAACGCTTCCAGCCCTTCTTGAAGAACGAACCGAAACCGGCGTCGTTATTCTTCTCGGCGGCGCGAATGTAGCCTTCGTCGAACAGGTGCATGGCCTCGTCACGAATGACTTCCCAGTTTTCCTTGAGCACATCCAGTTCCGGGAACTTGCTACGGTCCAGGTATGGTTTGGACGGCACTCCCGAGAACAGGTACATCAAGGCGTTATAAGGAGCGAACAGCGCCGAGTGGTTGACGAACTGACGCAAGACCGGCAAACGCGCCTTGCCGCGCAAATGCACGTAGAGCGTGCTGCCGATGAACAGCAGCAACAGCGACGCCTTTGCGGCAAAGGAAAAGGTCATGGGGCAACTCCTTGGAAAAAGGTCTCTCTGCGCATCGTCATTTACCCGACATGGCAGCCGGCCATGATAAACACTACCGGCCTTGGGAAAAACCCACATAACTGAACAATCAGTGTTAAAGGTTGCGCAATAAAGCACTTATTAACATAAGGCACCTGAACCTTGACTGATTTGAGTCAACACAAGTCCCCTGTGGCGAGGGCGCTTGCTCCCGTCAGCTGACGCGATCAGTCTGACGAAACACCCCCGCAGGGTTAAGGAGTGCTTCGCACTCCAGCGCGAGCAAGCTCCCTCGCCACAACGTCAACACAGACGTTACTGCTGCAACTCCTGTTCGGTAAACAAATCGCTGAACAGCATGCTCGACAGATAACGCTCACCGGAGTCCGGCAGGATCACCACGATGGTCTTGCCCTGCATTTCCGGGGTTTCGGCCAGACGCACGGCAACTGCCATGGCCGCACCGCAGGAAATCCCGGAGAGAATCCCCTCCTCCTGCATCAGGCGCAGGGCCATGGCCTTGGATTCTTCATCGCTGACCAGCTCGACCCGGTCAACTATCGACAGATCGAGGTTTTTCGGTACAAAACCCGCGCCTATGCCCTGGATTTTGTGCGGGCTTGGCTTGATTTCCTCACCGGCCATGGCCTGGGTAATCACCGGCGAGACCAGCGGTTCCACCGCCACCGAGAGAATCGGCTTGCCCTGGGTGTTCTTGATATAGCGCGAAACACCGGTGATGGTCCCGCCGGTGCCGACACCTGCAACCAGCACATCAATGGCGCCGTCGGTGTCGTTCCAGATTTCCGGACCGGTGGTTTTTTCGTGGATCGCCGGGTTGGCCGGGTTCTCGAACTGCTGCGGCATGTAGTAGCGGGCCGGATCACTGGCCAGAATCTCGGTAGCCTTTGCAATGGCACCGTTCATACCTTTGGCCGGCTCGGTCAGTACCAGTTCGGCGCCCAGGGCCTTGAGCACCTTGCGCCGTTCGATGCTCATCGACGCCGGCATGGTCAGCACCAGTTTGTAGCCGCGAGCCGCCGCGACGAACGCCAGGCCGATGCCGGTGTTGCCCGAGGTCGGTTCGATAATGGTCATGCCTGGCTTGAGTTTGCCGCTGCTTTCGGCATCCCAGATCATGTTCGCGCCGATCCGGCATTTGACTGAATAGCCCGGATTGCGCCCTTCAATCTTCGCCAGAATGGTCACGCCGCGAGGCGCAATACGGTTGATCTGAACCAATGGCGTATTGCCGATGGAATGCGCGTTATCAGCAAAAATGCGGCTCATGGCTGGGTCCTTATGCAGCGTTGGAGAAGCCTCCAAGGGTATGCCTCACACCCCTCGTGCGTCCAGTCGCGACGCGTGAGTGGCCTGCACATGCAAGCAATCGTGGAACTGACCGGGTCACCTTGTGACGCTCCATTCAGAGACTGAATAAGCCGTCTGCGTTCACAGTCGACCGGGCGCCGCGTTATAGTCGGGCATACTTTTATTTCGCCCGCCCTGCCTGGCGCAGATCGGCGTTACCGTTCGAGGAATTACCGATGAAGTTCGAAGGCACCCGCGCATATGTCGCCACCGATGACCTGAAGCTGGCGGTCAACGCCGCCATCACCCTGGAGCGGCCTTTGCTGGTCAAGGGCGAACCTGGCACCGGCAAGACCATGCTCGCCGAGCAACTGGCCGAGTCCTTCGGTGCCAAGCTGATCACCTGGCACATCAAGTCCACCACCAAGGCTCACCAGGGCCTGTACGAGTACGACGCGGTCAGCCGCCTGCGGGACTCGCAACTGGGTGTGGACAAGGTCCATGACATCCGCAACTACCTGAAAAAGGGCAAGCTGTGGGAGGCCTTCGAGTCCGAAGAGCGGGTGATTCTGCTGATCGACGAAATCGACAAGGCCGACATCGAGTTCCCGAACGACCTGCTGCAAGAACTCGACAAGATGGAGTTCTACGTTTACGAGATCGACGAGACCATCAAGGCCAAGCAGCGTCCGATCATCATCATTACCTCCAACAACGAGAAAGAGCTGCCGGACGCCTTCCTGCGCCGTTGCTTCTTCCACTACATCGCCTTCCCGGATCGCGTCACCCTGCAAAAAATCGTCGACGTGCACTACCCGGACATCAAGAAAGACCTGGTCAGCGAAGCGCTGGACGTGTTCTTCGATGTGCGCAAGGTCCCGGGTTTGAAGAAGAAGCCATCGACGTCCGAACTGGTCGACTGGCTGAAATTGCTGATGGCCGACAACATCGGCGAAGCGGTACTGCGTGAACGCGATCCGACCAAGGCCATTCCGCCACTGGCCGGCGCCCTGGTGAAGAACGAACAGGACGTGCAGTTGCTTGAGCGTCTGGCATTTATGAGCCGTCGCGGCACCCGCTGATACTCTTCTTACAAGATCAAGGGCGAAAGCCATGCTGCTCAACCTGTTCAATGAAATGCGTGCAGCCAAGGTGCCGGTCTCGGTGCGTGAGCTGCTGGACCTGATCAACGCGCTGAAACAGCGCGTGACCTTCGCCGACATGGACGAGTTTTATTACTTGTCGCGGGCGATTCTGGTGAAGGACGAACGGCATTTCGACAAGTTCGACCGGGCGTTCAGTGCCTACTTCAATGGCCTGGAAAAACTCGACGATCACCTTCAGGCGCTAATTCCCGAAGACTGGTTGCGCAAGGAATTCGAACGTTCGCTGACCGATGAAGAACGCGCGCAGATCCAGTCCCTCGGTGGCCTCGACAAGCTGATCGAAGAGTTCAAGAAGCGTCTCGAAGAACAGAAAGAACGCCATGCCGGCGGCAACAAGTGGATTGGCACCGGTGGCACCAGCCCGTTCGGCTCCGGCGGTTTCAACCCGGAAGGCATCCGGGTCGGCGATGCCGGAAAACGCCAAGGCAAAGCGGTCAAGGTCTGGGACCAGCGCGAGTACAAGAACCTCGACGATCAGGTCGAGTTGGGCACGCGCAACATCAAGGTGGCGCTGCGCAGGCTACGCAAATTCGCCCGCCAGGGTGCGGCGGATGAGCTGGACATCGACGGCACCATCGATCACACCGCTCGCGACGCAGGGCTGCTGAATATTCAGATGCGCCCGGAACGCCGTAACAACATCAAGTTGTTGCTACTGTTCGACATCGGCGGCTCGATGGACGCCCATGTGAAGATCTGCGAGGAGCTGTTCTCGGCCTGCAAGACCGAGTTCAAGCACCTGGAGTACTTCTACTTCCACAACTTCATTTATGAATCGGTGTGGAAGAACAACATGCGCCGTGGCTCGGAACGCACGGCCACCATGGACCTGCTGCATAAGTACGGCGCCGACTACAAAGTGATCTTCGTCGGCGATGCCGCCATGGCGCCTTACGAAATCACCCAGGCCGGCGGCAGCGTCGAGCACTGGAACGAAGAAGCCGGTTACGTGTGGATGCAGCGCTTCATGGAGAAGTACAAGAAACTCATCTGGATCAATCCGTACCCGAAAGACACCTGGGGCTACACCTCCTCGACCAAGATCGTGCGCGATCTGATCGAAGACCAGATGTTCCCGCTGACCTTGCGCGGGCTGGAAGAAGGGATGCGGTTTCTCTCCAAATAACTGCGTTCTCTGTGGCGAGGGGGCTTGTCGGAACGCCGCAGCGCCCCGTTCGGCTGCGCAGCAGTCGCAAATCGGCTGCATGCGTTTACCCGATAGAACCACGCCACAGGTTTTAGGGTCGCTTTGCGACCCAACGGGGGCAAGCCCCCTCGCCACAATGCTCGGCTGTGCTTAAAAGAACCTGCGCAAATACTCGACCTGCTGCCGATGCGCCGTTTCCTGCACCACCGGCGCCAACCGGATCTGCTGCCCTGGCAAACATTGCGCCAGGCGGGCCAACGCCAATGGCGTCAACGCGCCTAACCGTGGATAACCGCCAATGGTCTGCCGATCATTGAGCAGCACGATCGGCTGCCCGTCCGGTGGCACTTGAACCGCGCCCAGCGGGATGCCTTCGGAGATCATCGGCTTGCCTTGATACTGCAACGCCGTCCCCAGCAAACGGATGCCCATGCGGTCGGCACGACTGTCGAGGGTCCAGACACGGTTGAAGGCGTCAAACAGGCTTTGCCCGCTGAACTCGCCATGTTGCGCACCGAGCACCAGATCCAGCGGCTGATTCAGCGTGAAGTCCGGTCGCTGCGCGCGCGGTACCTCCCGCAGAGCCTGCGCCGGCCCCGAATAACCCAATTCGGCAGCGCGTGCCAGGGGGCGGCCAAAACCGTCGAGACCACCGAGTTCCTCACGCACCACCGTCGCACAACTGCCCAACACCTTGGGCGCGTTGAAACCGCCAGGCGCTGCCAGATAGGCGCGGGCACCGAGCACCGGTTGGGTAAATTGCAAACGCTGGCCTTTCTTCAGCTGAAAACTGCGCCACGGCGCCAGCGGCTGGCCGTCGAGTAGCGCACCGAGGTCCGCCCCCGCCAGCGCCAGACAACAATCGTCTTGCGCCTCCAGGGTAAAACCGCCGAGGGTAACTTCAATCACCGCGGCCTCCAGCGAGTTACCCAGCAGCCAGTTGGCCCAGGACATCGACAGCCAATCCGCCGCACCACCCTGGGTCACGCCCAGATGCCGCACACCAAACCGGCCGGCATCCTGCAGCAAGCACAACGGCGTGCTGGCTTCGATCGTCAAACGGCTCATGCCAGCACCTCCAGCGGCGTATCGTCGCCGCCCAGATTGACGAACTCGGCATGACTGACCGCGGCAAAACGCACCGTATCGCCCGGTTGCATCAGGCTGTAGCCCTCACGTTCGCGGTCAAACAATTTGGCCGGGGTGCGACCGATCAGGTTCCAGCCACCCGGCGACACCACCGGATAAGCCGCGGTCTGCCGCTCGGCAATCCCCACGCTGCCGGCCGCCACGCGCTTGCGCGGGGTATTCAAACGGGGCGCGGCCAGCACTTCCTCAACCAGTCCCATAAAGGCAAACCCCGGGGCAAAACCCAGCGCGAACACTTGATACTCACGCTCGCTGTGGCGACGAATCACCTCCTCCACAGCCAGCCCGCTGCGCTGCGAAAGCAGGCTCAGCTCAGGTCCGACACTGAGGTCATACCAGACCGGCAACACATGGCATTGACCACTGGCCCGGGCGTTGGGGCTCAGATCGGTCAAGGCTTCGGCGATCAGCTCCCGCGCCTGAGCCGGACTCAAGGCGAGCAGGTCGTAATGCACCATCAGGGTTGTATAAGACGGCACCAGATCGATCAAATGCCCGGCGAATCCTGCACGCAGTCGCTCGCTGGCAGCGAGCATCCACGGCATGTTGGCTTCGGCGATTTCATCGAACAGCCGCACCATCAGGCAATCGATGGCCACCACTTCAACCCGTGGCTTCATGGCGCGCTCTGCTGATTCAACGCTTCACGGATCCGCTGCACAGCTGCAACCGAACTGGCGTTGTCGCCGTGTACGCAGAGAGTATTGGCCTGCAAATGCAAGGCGCTGCCGTCGCTGGCGACAAGGTTGTCACCACGAGCGATGGTCAGTGCCTGTTGAATGATTGTCTCAGGATCGTGATGCACCGACCCCGGCAACTGCCGTGAAACCAGATGCCCGGCGCTGTCATAGGCACGGTCGGCGAACGCTTCGAACCACAGCGTCACCCCGTACTCGTCGCCCATCAGTTGAGCCGCGTGGTTGTCACGGGTGGCCATCAGCATCAACGGCAATTGGGGGTCATATGCCGCGACGGCCTGAATCACCGCCCGCAGTTGCGCCGGGTTGGCCATCATGTCGTTGTACATCGCACCGTGGGGTTTAACGTAACTCACGCGAGTTCCCTGCGCCCGGCAAATACCGTCCAGCGCGCCGATCTGGTAGTGCAGCAGATCCTGAAGTTCCTGCGCGGAGTAGGCCATGGAACGGCGGCCAAACCCCAGCAGATCCTGATAGGCCGGATGCGCGCCGATCTGCACGCCCTGGCTCAGCGCCAGGCTGACGGTCTTGCGCATGATGCTCGGGTCGCCGGCATGGAACCCGCAGGCAATGTTGGCGCAATCGATGTACGGCATCACTTCGGCATCCAGCCCCATGGTCCAGTGACCAAAGCTTTCGCCGATATCGCAGTTCAATAGCAGGCGGCTCACGGTGAGTACTCCTGAGGGTTTTATCGTTTTAACCGGGGACGTTCGAGCGGTCTCCAGATTATCAGTTACTGCGCATCGAGTTGCTTGCCACGGGTTTCCGGCAGGCTCAACGCCGCCAGGATCACTACACCGTAAGACACCGCCGCAAACGCGCCGATCCCGACGCTCAGCGGTACTTTCTGGCTGAGCAAACCGATCAGCAGCGGAAACAGCGCCGCCAGCGCGCGACCAACGTTGTAGCAAAAGCCCTGGCCCGAACCGCGAATCCGCGTTGGAAACAGCTCGGTGAGAAACGCGCCCATGCCACTGAAAATCCCCGAGGCGAAGAACCCCAGCGGAAAACCCAGCCAGAGCATCACGCCGTTGCTGACCGGCAGTTGGGTGTAGAGCAGCACAATGGTGAACGAGCCGACCGCGAACAGAATGAAGTTCTTCTTGCGACCCAGAATGTCGGTCAGGTAGGCGCTGATCACATAGCCAGCGTAAGACCCGAGAATCACCATCGCCAGATAACCGCCGGTGCCGAGTACGCTCAGTCCGCGCTCGTTTTTCAGGAAGGTCGGCAGCCAGGAAGTGATCGCGTAGTAACCGCCCAGGGCGCCAGTGGTCAGCAAGGATGCGCGAAACGTGGTGCTGAGCATGCCGGGGGCGAAGATCTCGTAGAACCTCGACGGGTTGCTCGGTTCCTGCCGGGCCTTGGCCTGGCGGTAGATTTCCGGGTCCTTGACCAACCGGCGGACGAAGATCACGAAAATTGCCGGCACAATGCCGAGGATGAACAGCGCACGCCAGGCATCCTCCGGCGGCAGGACCGAGAACAGCAGCGCATAGAGAATCGCCGTCAGGCCCCAACCCAGGGCCCAGCCGGATTGCACCATGCCCACCGCCTTGCCGCGATCCTTGGCGCGGATCACCTCGCCCATCAGTACCGCGCCGGCGGTCCATTCGCCACCGAAACCGAAGCCCATCAAGGTTCGGGCAATCAACAGTTGTTCGTAGTTTTGCGCGAACCCGCAGAGGAAGGTGAAGAAGGCAAACCACAGCACCGTCAGTTGCAAGGTGCGCACGCGACCGATGCGGTCAGAGAGAATCCCGGCGACCCAACCGCCAATCGCCGAAGCGATCAGCGTGCTGGTGTGGATCAGCCCCGCTTGGCCAGTGGTGATGCCCCACATGGCGATCAGTGTCGGCACCACAAAGCTCAGCATTTGGGTGTCCATGCCGTCCAGGCCATAGCCGACCTTGCAGCTCCAGAAGGTTCGGCGTTCCTGCTGATTGATGTTGCGATACCAGTCGAACGGGCCGGGGCGGCTCTCGATCTTGGGTTTGGCGACATCGAGCGTGTCGGGCGCACTCATGGCAAATCTCCAGCTGAATTTTATTGGTATTGTTCTGAACACCGACGACGCCTATCGTGGGTTCGGCGCATTTTTCGACGACGGCGCCCTGCTCGTCCAACTAATAAAAACCCTGCCAAGGCATAAGAAAAAGTTGATCGCATGAACCTCAAATTTCTCGAAACCTTCGTTTGGGTCGCCCGGCTGAAAAGCTTTCGCCTGACCGCCGACAAGCTCTTTACCACCCAGGCCTCGATTTCCAGCCGCATCGCGGTGCTTGAAAGCGAGCTTGGGGTGAAGCTGTTCCTGCGCGATTCACGCGGCGTGAAGCTGACGCCCGAAGGCGTGAAGGTGCTCGATTACGCCGAGCAAATGATCGACACCATGCAAGCGCTCAAGCAGTCGCTGGAAACCCGCTCAAGCAAGGTCGGACGGGTTCGCATCGGCGTGATGGACACGGTCATTCACACCTGGCTCAGCCCGCTGGTGGCGCAGATGACCGATCACTATCCGCTGGTAGAAATCGAATTGGTCGCCGATACCTCGCTGAATCTCTGCGATCAGCTGCAAAAAGGTTTTCTCGACCTGATTCTGCAAACTGACCTGCTGCGCCAGGAAAGCGTGCGCAGCCTGGAACTGGCCAGCCACCCGATGGGCTGGATCGTCGCCAGCAATTCGATCTACAACCGCAACTATGCGAGCGTCGCCGAACTGGCCCGTGAACGGATCATCACCTACTCGAAAAACTCCCACCCGCATCAGGACGTACTCAGCCTGATGCAGGCCAATGGCGTACTCGCGCCAAAGCTCAATTGCGTGAACTCGGTGTCGGCGATTACCCGATTGCTGCGTGACGGTTTCGGCATTGGAGCCTTGCCGCCGGTGCTGGTCAGTGAAGAACTGGCCCGGGGCGAATTGACCTTGCTGGCCATCGACCAACGCCCGCCCAACCTGCAAGTGGTGGTGTCATGGCGGGTCGGCGCGGAATGGGTCGAGGAGATCGTGGCGTTGTGTCAGCACGTGGTGGAGGGCTATGCGCAGAAGGTCGGTGAGCACTACATCGTCTTGAGCAAAGACTAAACCAACCTCTGAATAGGAGCTTTCCCACACCACAAGTAGGAATTACTATCATTTGCATTATTATTTTTAGACGGTATTCTCAGCGCGCATTCAGCTAAACAACTGTCCAGAAGGAGTCGGACCTGATGCGCGCCTACACGCAACAACAGCAGCAACTGCTCGCACACTGGAGCGAAGCCCTTGGCACCCAGGCTTTCCAGTCCCACCGCATCACCCTCGATCATTTGAGCAATGCGCTGGAACCCGCCGCCCAGCGCTGTTTTCAACGCCTGATCCAGGCGCTGTTTCGTGAAGACCTGATCAACCCCGACACCTGCGAATACGATGACAACCGCCGCTGCTGGTTGCCGCTGGGCAACGGCGCACACCTGTGCTTCGATCATCTGTCCGGCGGCAGGATGAACAGTTGGGATGTGCGCGGCAGCATCGTCCTGCACACCCCCGATGCACTGCCGCACAAGATCCAGTTGCCCAGCGAACTGCTCGCCCATCTCGCCACCCAGCTGAACCCGCCCGCCTCCCCGCAAGTACTGGAACGTCTGGCCCGCGAGCTGGATGACAGCTACAGCAACGACACCCTGTGCCTGGCGTTCCACCATGGGTGGACCGAACGTCTGAGGGAGCAGATCGGCACCGAACACGACGACAACCTGCTCGCCTGGCTCAAAGCCAGCCCCGCTCGCCAGAACCCGACATCACTGCTCGAACAGTGGGGCACGCTCGGCCATCCGTGGCACCCCAACTACAAGACCAAACTGGGCTTGAGCGCCACTCAGGTCATCGCTTTCTCGCCGGAGTTCGAAGCGAGCTTCCCTGTTGTGCTGTGCGCCCTGCACCGCCAATACGCCCACGTCGAAACGCTGGCCGGCAGCGCCGATTACTGGGAGTGGTGGCAAGGTCACTTCCCGCAGGCCGCCGAACAATTGCAGCGCCATTTGCAGCAACTGGGCCTGGACGTTACGGACTACCTCCCGCTCCCGTCGCACCCCTGGCAAGCCGAAGAAGAGCTGCCAAAATCGTTCGCCAACGAAATCGCCGACAACCTGCTGATCGTCACCGACATCGTGGCCTTCACTGGCCATCCGAGCATGTCGTTCCGCACGGTCGTACCGGAGGCCAGTCGCGTTGCGCCGATGGTCAAGTTGCCGGTGGCCTTGCGCCTGACCAGCGTGCAGCGCACCGTGTCGCCGCGCTCGGCCCGGATGGGGCCGCGCATCAGTCAGCTGTTGCTGGATATTCTCGATCAGGAGCCGCAGATTCAGCGTCTGCTGAACATCGTGCCGGAGCGCATCGGCGTGCATTACGCGCCACAACCGGCCAATGACGAACTGTCCCGGCATGCCGCCGTGCTGTACCGCGACAACCCGCTGACCCTGCTGCAAGCAGGCGAGTTGGCGATACCGGTCGGCAGCCTGTTCGCCGTCAACGAATTCGAACAACCGTTGCTGCGCGATTGGGTACGCCTGGCTCAGGGCCGTGACGACAGCGAGGCCATGCTGGCGTTCTTCGATGACTACCTGTCGATTGCCGTACCGAGCCTGTTGGGCATTTACCTGATGTATGGCGTGGCGTTCGAAGCGCACCAGCAAAACAGCTTCATGGTGATGGGCGCTGACGGGCAGTTGAATCGGCTGTTACTGCGTGACTTCGGCGACATCCGCATCGATCGCAAGACCCTGCATGCCAAGGGTCTGGATATCCAGCTGCACGATCCGAAAATGACCCTGTACGACGAGTCCGGTTTTGTCCGCGACAAACTCCTGCACACCACGTTCATGTGCCACCTCGGCGAGCTGACGTTGCTCTGCGCCCGTCACTGGAACGTATCGGAAAACCTCCTGTGGGAGCGATTGGCAGCGCACGTTGCAGAGTGCTTCGACGCCTTGCGCGAACACGTCGAACCGGCACGCTGGGACAGCGAGCGCGCGGCCTTGCTGGAACAGGACTGGCCGGCCAAATCGTTCATGCGCATGCGCTTGCACGACAGCCACGCCGACATCGTCGGACGCTTGAGCAACCCACTGCGATCCAGCGCCCATGCTCGCTGACAGTCGCGCGTTGCGACTGCTGATCGTCATCCAGTTGGTCTCCATGGGTGCCATGGAAATGAGCGGCCCGTTCTGGCCCTTGCAGATCCGCCATCTGCTCGGGCCAGAGGGCGCCGGCTACACCGCGCTGTTATCGGCGCTGGTCTATGCCGGCCCGATGCTCGCCGCCATGCTCCTGACTCCCGTGTGGGGCCAGTTGGGTGATCGCACCGGGCACAAGCCGATGATCGTTCGGGCGTTGCTGGCATTGGCGTTGTGCCAAGGGTTGGCGGCCATCACCGTCGACCCGTGGCTGCTGGTGGGCATTCGCGTGATGCAAGGCGCATTGGCCGGGTTTCTCGCCGCCGCGCAAGCCTATGCCCTGGCCTGCTGCGACAGTTCCCGGCGCGGCCACACCCTGGCCCGCCTGCAATCGGCGACCGCCGTCGGCTCGCTGATCGGCCCGGTGCTGGGCGGCTGGTTGATGGATATCTCGGGATTCGCCCTGCTCTGTTATGGCGCGACGGCGATTTGCCTGCTGTGCGCACTGGGGAGTTTTTTCCTGCCGGCCGACAAGGCCCGGGCCTCGACGAAAAAACCAGTCGCGCCAGTGGCCCTGCCCAAAGGCTGGCTCGGTGGAATTTTGCTGGTGATCGTGTTGATTCAGGCCGCGAAGATGATGCCGCAGCCGTTCTATGCGCTGTACGTCGCCGAGATTCTGCACGCACCGAGCTGGCTGATCGGCGCCACTTATGCGGCGAGCGCCGCGACACTGGCCATTTCCGCCCCGCTGTGGGGACGCCTGTTCGACCGCTGGCAACCGGCCTACACCTTGCGCGTCATCGAGGGCGTCGCCTGGCTGTGCGCCCTGACACTGGCGGCCACGGCACTGGCCAACGAATGGCTGGGGTTCCTCGTCAGCCGGCTGGTCTGGGGTGTCTGGCAAGGCGCCCTGCTGCCGGTCGCCTATGCACTGATCGCCAACACCGTTGCTTCAAGCCAACAGGGTTTTGCCCTCGGCCTCGGCAACAGCGCGGCCAAGGCTGGCGCCTTGCTCGGTGCCGTCCTCGGCGGGATCGGCATGGGGCTGGTCGGGCTGGCGGACAGTTTCTGGCTGGTGGCGCTGACTTATGCGCTGGCCGCCATCGGAATTCGCTGGGTGCGGTCCTTCACCTCCACACCCGGCCCAACACCCTTATCCACCCACACTTATCAAAACTAAAAAAAGACCACGTCATGACCCGAACCAAACTTTCTCTGTTGATTCCGCTGCTTGGCTCCTTCAGCGCCCAAACCTGGGCCGAGGAGGCCGAGCAGCAACCCGGCACCCTGAACATGCAAGCCACCGTCGTCTCGGCGACTCGCAGCGAAGCGAGCATTGCCTCGATTCCGGGCTCGGTGCAGGTTATCGACGAACAGCAGGTCCGCGAGCAGAGCGGCGCGGGTCGCCGAGTCTCCGACATTCTTGGACAATTAGTGCCTGGCCTTGCGCCGTCCAGCGGCGGGATGAGCAACTTCGGCCAGACCCTGCGTGGGCGCAACATGCTGGTGTTGATCGACGGCGTATCGCAGAACGCTACGCGCGACAACTTCCGCCAGCTCAACAGCATCGCGCCGGCCAGCATCGAGCGCATCGAAGTGATTTCCGGCGCCAGCAGCATCTACGGTGCCGGCGCTTCAGGCGGCATCATCAACATCATCACCAAGCGCAATCAGGGCCAGGACATTGCCTACAGCAGCAAACTGGGCCTGACCAGCGGAAACAACCTCAACAGCAAAGGCTTCGCCTACGAAGCTTTCCAGAGTGCGACCGGGCGCAAGGATGCGCTGGACTGGTACGTGTCCGCCGACCTGACCCAGCGCAACGATCAGTTCGATGGCAACGGCAAGCGCATCCCTCAGGACACCTCTCAGGGCAGCAACATGGACACCGAAACCTATGACCTGCAAGGTCGTTTCGGTTACGAACTGGATGCCGACAAAAAACTCAGCCTGTCGCTGCAGGACTACAAAGACCAGCAGGACACGGACTTCACCAAAGACCCGAAAAACCTGCAGCAAGCCGTAGCGGTCAAAGGGCTGAAACTCGACGACCAGCCCTACACCCATAACCAGGCGGTCAACCTCAACTACACCGACAAGGACTTCTACGGTCAGGGCCTGCAGCTGGAAAGCTACTGGCGTCGGGCCGACGCGCTGTTCTTCCCGGACCTGTCGCGGGGCAAGGCCGGGATCGCCGACAACAACAGCGTGCAGGATGTCTACGGCTTGCGCGCGGCCATCGACACGCCGTTGCCGGCCATCGGCAGCGCTACGGGCAATCTGGTCTGGGGCGCCGACTACGATCACGAGCGCTCGCGCCAGCGTGGCGACCAGTACACCCTCAAAGGGCTGACTTACAGCAAGACCGGCACCACCTACGAGATGGGCCCGGATCTCGAAACCACCACCAAGGCGCTGTTCGGGCAAATGTCCTGGGACGTTGGCGACTGGACCTTGCGTGGCGGTGTGCGCCGCGAGTGGATCGAAAGTGAGGTCGCCGACAGCATCGCCTACGGTCAGATCGTCCAGACCGGCGTCCGCGCCACCCTGCCCGGCGACACCCTCAAATATGACGCCACGCTCTATAACCTGGGCGCGGTCTATCACCTGAGCGAGAACCAGGACCTCTTCGCCAATTACAGCCAGGGTTTTTCGCTGCCGGATATCCAGCGCTTCTTGCGTGACGTCAACAGCACTTTCGACATCCAGAGCCTCAACGCCCAGGCCATCAAGGTCGACAGCTACGAGCTGGGCTGGCGCGGTAACTGGGACCAGTGGCAGGCCGACGTCACCGTGTATGAAAACACCTCGGACGTGACCCAGTTCTACGATGCCAATGATCGCGTCCTGCGCCTGATCAACCAGAAGGAACGGGTACGCGGCATCGAAAACAGCCTGACCTACCGCGCGACCGATCACTGGTCGGTGGGGGGCACTTATGCGTGGGCCAAAGGCGAGACCGAGCAGAACGGCAAATGGATCGACCTGCCGGCGACACGCATCTCACCGGCCAAGACCACGCTGTTTGTCGGCTACACCGAAGATGACTACACCCTGCGTTTGCAAGGCATGCGCCTGGCCAGTTACGACGCCGCCGCCAAGGACAACAACGGGCGCGACATCAAGGGCTATACGCTGGTGGACTTGCTGGGATCGGTGCGATTGCCGGTCGGGCGTCTCGAAGGCGGGGTGTACAACCTGACCGACCGTACGTACGTCAACCTGTTCGCCCAGGCCAACGCCAAAGCACCGTTCGCCAACGCCGAAGGCCGTACGTTGAGCATGAGCTACTCGATCGATTGGTAAATAACCCAATCGCCGTAGGAGTCGGTTCCGGTTTCGGGGGATCGAGATCGAGGGCTTGCGCAGATGCTGTAGGAGCACGGCTTGCCGGCGATGGCGATCTCACGGACGCCATCGCCGGCAAGCCGTGCTCCTACGAAGGGTGTTACAAACCGCGCAAATCGCGCTCCTCAATCGGCCGACTCTGGCGCAGGCGCTTGCCGCCCAACACCACCCAGTCGATCAGGCGGAACAGGCATTCCAGACCGAACGACAGCAACATCGCCCCGCTCAGCCCCCAGCCCATGGCTTCAGGTGTCAGCAACAGCTGGTAGCTGTAGCCATTCCAGGTTTCCTTGCGTATATCCGGGTCAGCCGCCAACACCACCTGCAAGAAGCGGATGTACCACGGGCCTTGCATGGCCTGGAATTGCTTGTCCAGCGCCAATTGGCGAGTGAGCAAGGTGCTCAGGCTGTCGGCATCGCTGCGAAACACCGGGTCGTCACTGGCACGGTAATGAGCAACCAATGCTTGCAGATCGCCCTTGAAGAACTGCTCGGCGGTGCCTTGAAAACCCCGCAAGCCGGTCTGCGCTTCGATCAGGTGCGCCTCGACCCGCTTGGCGTAGTCGTTGATGAAACCCGGCACCTGCACACCCACCAACAGGCCGATCGCAAACAACACCAGCCGCAAATAACTGAGCAACATAGAAAGGTGTTCCTTATTCGGTCTTGCCCTGGCTGACGCATTCACCGCGTCGCCACAGGCTCCATTGGCCCGGTTCGTAACGGGTCCAGGTTTCGTTTTCGGTCAGGGGTTCGGTGGCAATGACCGTCACCACATCGTTGGGCGTGGTTTCGGCCTGGAAGTCGACGATGACGTCCGCATCCTTCAAGCGTGCCGGACCAAACGGCGCGCGTCGGGTGATGTGCGCCAATTTGCTTGAGCAATAACAGAACAGCCAGTCGCCGTCGCTCAACAGGCAATTGAACACACCTTTGCTGCGGTATTCGGCGCACGCCGCCACCAGGCTCGGTAGCAACTGCTCGACTTCAACCGGCTCCGGGAAGGCTTCACGCACTCGGTTGAGTACATCGCAGAACGCCGCTTCACTGTCGGTGTCGCCGATTGGCCGGTAAAAACTGGTGGTTGGCTGAAAGTCGGCGAGTTGGCCGTTATGCGCGAAGCACCAGTTGCGGCCCCACAACTCACGCACGAACGGGTGAGTGTTGGACAGGCAGACCTTGCCGACGTTGGCCTGGCGGATATGCCCGATCACCACTTCGCTTTTGATCGGATAGCGCTGTACCAACTGCGCGACTTCGGACTCACAACTCGCCGCCGGGTCCTGAAACAAGCGCAGGCCACGGCCCTCATAGAACCCGATACCCCAACCGTCCCGGTGCGGGCCAGTTCGACCGCCTCGCTGCATCAGCCCGGTGAAGCTGAACACGATATCGGTCGGTACATTGGCGCTCATGCCCAATAATTCACACATGCCTGGACTCTCGCTTCAATGCCGGGGCAACGTCAAAGACGGGGTTCAACTCGCGAACGCTGGGGGTTGCTCGGAACCGGCGGACGACCATAACGATCGTCACCAGCACCGCCAAAGGGCTGGTCATCATCCGGATCGGCAGCCTTGGCAGCGGCTTTCGCGGCGGCCTCCCGCTCCTTGCGAGCATTGGCGGCGCGCTCGATGGGAAAGCGGATCAACGCGAAGATCAGGTAAATGCCGAAAGCGATCATGCTGTACATGACCAGGTCGGAGATCGCGCGCCAGATGTTGTTACCGACCTTGAACAGCAGGTCCAGGGCAGTAATGGCGATGGCCGGGGCGAATTTTTCCTTCACCGGGTCGATAATGGTCGGGCTGAACAACAGCACGACCATGAGCAGACGCAGTGGCTCGCGCAACCAGCGCCACATCCAGCGGGTCAGCCGCATCCACACCAACAGGCAGCCTAAAGCGGCAAAGGCGTAAAGGCCCCAAGCGATCAGATAGTCGTTCTCGGTCATGGTGTCCATGGCAAGGCAGGCAAAGAGGCGCTTATGATAACGGCTTTTCACCGATCAGGCTGCCCCGCTGTCTGTGAAGCCATTTTTACATTACGCCCGAGAGTCCTTCATGCCCCTATCCGCCCACGTTTGCAGCGCCCCGATTGCCCACAAGGCCGACGGCGATGACCCATACGCCTGGCTGCAGGAGCGCGACAGCGCACAGGTGCTCGACTACCTCAAGGCTGAAAACAGCTATCAGGAAGCACAACTGGCCGACCAGGCCGAGCTGCGAGAAACCCTGTTCAACGAAATAAAAAGCCGGATTCTCGAAACCGACCTGTCGCTGCCGTCCCCGTGGGGGCCTTACCTGTATTACACCCGCACCGTCGCCGGTGACGAATATGCCCGGCATTACCGCTGCCCGCGCCCGGCTGACGACAGCCTGCTGGTCGACGAAAGTCAGGAACAGCTACTGCTCGACCCCAATGTGCTGGCCAATGGCGGTTTTTTCTCGCTGGGCGCCTTCAGCATCAGCCCGGACCACCAGCGCCTGGCCTACAGCCTCGATACCAGCGGTGAAGAGATTTACACGCTGTTCGTCAAGGAGCTGTCCAACGGCAAGGTCAGCGAACTGGCATTCGACAATTGCGACGGCAGCATGACTTGGGCCAACGACAGCCTGACGCTGTTTTTCGGCGAACTGGATGACACCCATCGCCCACACAAGCTGTTTCGCTATCGTCTCGACGGTACCGCCGCTGAAGAAGTATTCCATGAAGCGGACGGACGGTTTTTCCTGCACTGCTACCGTTCAAGCTCCGAACGCCAGTTGCTGCTGTCGCTGGGCAGCAAAACCACCAGCGAAGTCTGGGTGCTCGATGCGTCGCAGCCACAGCAGGCCTTCACCTGCCTGGCACCACGGGTTGAAGATCACGAGTACGACGTCGACCACGGCAAGCTCGACGATCAATGGACCTGGCTGATTCGCAGCAACCGCGACGGCATCAACTTTGCGCTGTATCAGGCTGCCGACACCGGGGTTGCGCCAACCGAAAGCGACTGGCAAAACCTGATCCCTCACAGCGACACGGTGATGCTTGACGGCATGAGCCTGAATGCCTCGGCCATGACCCTGAGCCTGCGTGAAGGCGGCTTGCCGATCATCGAAGTTCACCCACAAGGCCTGCCTGCTTACCGCGTGCAACTGCCAGACGCGGCCTACAGCCTGCATGTGCAAAACAGCCTGGAGTTTGCCAGCGACAAGATCCGTCTGCGTTATGAGGCATTGAATCGCCCGGCGCAGATTCGCCAGCTCACCCTCGCCAGCGGCGAACAGAAAGTCCTCAAGGAAACCCAGGTGCTCGGCCCTTTCGACGCCGATGCCTACGTCAGTCAGCGCCTGTGGGCGACCGCGCCCGATGGCACACAGGTGCCGATCAGCCTGGTGGTCAAACGTGAAATGCTCGGCAAGCCGACGCCGCTTTACCTTTACGGCTACGGCGCCTACGGCGAAAGCCTCGACCCGTGGTTCTCCCACGCGCGCCTGAGCCTGCTCGATCGCGGCATGGCCTTCGCCATCGCCCATGTGCGCGGCGGCGGTGAGCTGGGCGAAGCCTGGTATCGCGCTGGCAAGCAGGAACACAAGCAGAACACCTTCAACGACTTCATCGCCTGCGCCGAACACCTGATCGCCAACGGCTTCACTACCTCAAAACAACTGGCCATCAGCGGCGGCAGTGCCGGCGGATTGCTGATCGGCGCGGTGCTCAACCAGCGCCCGGAACTGTTTGCGGCGGCGATTGCCGAGGTGCCGTTCGTCGACGTGCTCAACACCATGCTCGATCCGGACTTGCCGCTGACCGTCACCGAATACGACGAATGGGGCAATCCTGAAGAGCTGGCAGTTTATGATCGGATCAAGGCATACGCGCCGTACGAAAACGTCGGTGCTCATGCCTATCCGGCAACCCTGGTGATCGCCGGCTACAACGACAGCCGCGTGCAGTATTGGGAAGCGGCCAAGTGGGTGGCCAAGTTGCGAGCGACCAAATCCGACAATAATCTGTTGCTGCTCAAGACCGAACTGGGTGCCGGTCATGGCGGGATGAGCGGGCGTTATCAGGGATTACGTGACGTAGCCCTCGAATACGCATTTGTTTTCAAGGTATTGGGAATCGCCTGAGGAACTCTGCAAGGCGTATGAGTCTTAAATGTGGGAGCAGGCTCGCTCCCACAAGGGATTGGCAATTACCCAAAAAGCCCGAACCGGCAACAGACACACAAAAAGACCGTGATGACATGTCAGAACCGACCCTGTTGAACAAAGAAATTCGCGACTGGCTGATGGACTGCGGCCTGTTCGATCAACTGCAACTGGCCGATTTCACGGCGGCTGCCGGCTACTTCAGCATCAGCACCATCGCCGAGGGCCAGGAGATCTTCCACGAAGGTGATGCCGGCAGCTTCATGTGCATCATTCACTCGGGTCAGGTGGCGGTGCAGAAAACCAATAGCGACGGCAAGCCGGTGACGATCGCAACGCTGCGCAGCGGCCGGGCATTCGGCGAAATGGCCGTCCTCGATGGCGAACGGCGCTCGGCCAGTTGCGTGGCGGCGAGCAATTGCCAACTGCTCAACCTGGGCAAGGACTCGCTGGAAAAGATGCTCAACGACGCACCGAAAATCGCCGCGAAGATCATCCGTGCCATTGCCGTGTCGCTGTCCAAACGCCTGCGCATGGCCGACGGCCAATTGCTCTCGCAACAGATTTAACCGCCGGGAGATTTGTTTTTTTGCTGAATCTGCTCAAGCCCCGGCAAGGTCTGGTCCTTGGGCGGGTTGGGCATTTCGATCGGTGGCAACAACGGTTCACCGCCGCTACTGCTGCCGACCTTGGGTACAGTGGTCGGGGTAATCTGCGGGTATGGCGTAGGGGTTGCGGTGCCGGGTGAACCGGGGGCCGCTGACGGTGCAACAGGGACCGTTTGCAACTCTTGCGCCTGCGCTGCACTTATCGAGAGCGCGGCCAACACAATGACCGTTAGAATGGTGCACTTCATCAATGGCTCCGTTGCCCTTGCTTGTGACCTTAAGGCTACTCCCAACCGCGCAAGATTGCCCTTCTCAATGCCGGTTTCTCCTCCTTGATGCCAGTTTCCCTCCTTTAAAGAGAGCCCCATGAAACGTTTCGTTCTGCTCGACACCACCCCGATCCCCGAAAACGGCGGTGCCCTGTGCCTGTTCGAGTATGGCGAAGATTTCGTCATCAAGATCCAGGGCGGTGACGGCGGACAATTGATGAACACCCGCATGCACGGTTCCGAAGACGCCTTGGCCGAGATTCCTTGCCGCAAGGTCGCCGGCCGGCCGAATTCACGGGTGCTGATTGGTGGCCTCGGCATGGGGTTCACCCTCGCTTCGGCGCTCAAGCACCTGGGCAAGACCGCTGAAGTGGTGGTCGCCGAACTGGTACCAGGGGTGGTCGAGTGGAACCACGGGCCGCTGGGCGAAAAGTCCGGGCGACCGCTGCTCGACCCGCGCACGGTGATCCGCATGGATGACGTGGCCAAGGTCCTGCAGGCCGAGCCGCAAGGTTTCGACGCGATCATGCTCGACGTCGATAACGGCCCCGAAGGCCTGACCCAGAAAGCCAACAGCTGGCTGTACTCGGCCGGCGGCCTGAGCGCCTGCGCCAAGGCCCTGCGCCCCAAAGGCGTGCTCGCGGTGTGGTCGGCCAGCGCTGACCGGCAATTTTCCGACAAATTGAAAAAAGCCGGCTTCAAGTCCGAAGAAGTGCAAGTCTTCGCCCACGGCAACAAAGGCACCCGACACACGATCTGGATTGCCGAGAAGCTCAAGGGCTGAGCTAAACTTGCCTCATAACCTCATTAGTCTTTTTTACAAAGGTGAACCCATGAGTTCGTCAACGCCCCCCTCCAACACGGCCAAACTGGACCGCATCCTCGCCGACGCCCAGCGCGACCGTGAAATGGGCTACCGCGACAAGGCCCTGAAGATGTACCCGCACGTCTGCGGACGCTGTGCCCGCGAGTTCTCCGGCAAGCGCCTGAGCGAGCTGACCGTGCACCACCGCGACCACAACCACGACAATAACCCGCAGGACGGCTCCAACTGGGAGCTGCTGTGCCTGTACTGCCACGACAACGAACACTCGCGCTACACCGACCAGCAGTACTTCGGCGACGGCTCGCTGAGCACGCCGAAAATCGCCAAGGCAACGCATAACCCGTTCGCCGCATTGGCCGGGTTGATGAAAAAAGACGACTGACGTGCAAAGTCCCGAACGTCATCGGAATTTTTCAAATTCGGTACCTACCGCAAGCTGCTTGTATTCAACATGAAACTTTCATCAGAAAGTCTGGCAACTTTTATTGGCAAAATTGGACACCCGGTAATGATCTTTTCATTAGGTAACCGAAATGTCCCGTATTTTGACGATAGAAGACGATGCCGTGACGGCCAGGGAAATTGCAACCGAGTTGCAAAGCCACGGATTTGAAGTGGATTGGGTGGACAATGGCCGTGAAGGCCTGGTGAGTGCCGTCAGTGGCAATTACGACCTGATCACGCTCGACCGCATGCTCCCCGAGCTTGATGGCCTGGCCATTGTCACCACGCTGCGTGCCATCGGCGTGGTGACGCCGATTCTGATGATCAGTGCCCTCTCCGATATTGACGAACGCGTACGCGGCTTGCGCGCAGGTGGCGACGATTACCTGTCCAAGCCGTTCGCCACCGATGAGATGGCAGCGCGTGTCGAAGTGCTGCTACGGCGTAAAAGCCCGGTCGGAAAGTTCGAAACCACCCTCAAAGTCGCCGACCTGGAACTCAATCTGATCAGCCACGAAGCCAATCGTGCCGGTCAGCCGCTGAGTCTGTTGCCTACCGAGTACAAACTGCTCGAATTCATGATGCGCAACCCGGGACAAGTTCTCTCGCGGATGATGATTTTCGAAGAAGTATGGGGTTATCACTTCGACCCGGGAACCAACCTGATCGACGTGCATATCGGGCGCCTGCGCAAGAAGATCGATCCTCCCGGCCTGACGCCCTTGATCCGGACGATGCGAGGCTCGGGCTATGTCATTGCTGACCCCCTCTAAAGGCTGGAGCTCTTCGACCAGTCGCTTGCTGGCGCTCTACAGTACGTTGTTCGTGATCTGGAGCGGTGTCCTGATGGGCGGACTCTATTACGAAGTTTCCGGCTACATGAACCGTCTGGCCAAACACTCGTTGATGCAGCGCCAACACCTGCTCTCGCGTTTTCAAGGCGATCAACTGATCGAAGCGCTGACCACCAGCATGCAGTTCGATATGCCGAACGTGGATGCCTTTGGGGTATTCGACAGGCAAAAAAAACCGCTGAACGGAGCGATCCGGAAAATCCCTGCACAACTGCCGCTGGACGGTCATATTCACGAATTGAACAGTTGCGTAGATTCCGACGATCCGGCGCTGCCGCAGTCCAGTTGTTATGCCATCGCAACCCACATCCAGAATGACCGCTGGCTGGTTCTGGTTCGGGATAACGGTTCATTGCTCGCAGTCACCCTGATCATTTGGCATGCGCTGCTCTGGGGTATTTCCCTGACCATCATTCCCGGCATCGCTGCCTGGCAACTGTTGCGCCGCCGCCCACTGCAGCGGATTCGAGCGATTCAGGCCAGTGCGCAATCCATTGTCGCCGGCAAACTGACCCAGCGCCTGCCGCTGTCGGATCGACGCGACGAACTGGATATGCTCGCGGCTATCGCCAATGCCATGCTGGAACGCATCGAGCGGTTGCTGAATGAAGTCAAAGGTACTTGCGACAACATTGCGCATGACTTGCGCACCCCCCTCACCCATATACGGACACAGCTCTACCGTATTCAACAACAGGCCAGTGAGGGTTCGCCGCAGGCCTTGCAAATGAACAAGGTCATTGCCGAAGCCGATACGTTGATGGCGCGCTTTCGCGGCCTGCTGCGCATCTCTGAACTGGAAGATCATCAGCGTCGCTCCGCGTTCATCCAGTTCGATCCAATGACGTTGTTGAAGGAGGTTCATGACTTCTATTCGCCGCTTGCCGAGGAGCGCCAACTCACCCTGCTGTTGCAGCTACCGCAATCGCTGCCATCCCTGGACGGCGACCGGGCATTGCTGTTCGAAGCGCTGGCCAACCTGCTGAGCAATGCGATCAAGTTCACACCGCACGGCGGTGAGGTCATCCTCAAGGCCGTCAGTCATGACGGCAGCACACGGATCGAAGTGTTGGACTCCGGCCCGGGAATTCCTCCCGCTGAACGAGAAGCGGTATTTCAGCGGTTCTATCGCTGCGACAGCACTCACCAGCAGAACGGCTTCGGACTGGGGCTATCGATTGTTGCAGCGATCATCGATCTGCACGGGTTCAGACTGGAGGTCGGAACCCGTGAGCATGGAGGCGCGCGGCTGATTCTGGATTGTCATTCCGGTTAGATCCGGTTCGGGCAAAGCCTTAGTGTGCCGACCTGTCCAGTTTCAGTAGCGCACGACGGCCCCCTGGAAGGGTTTACCCCGGCATGCATCTAAAGTCGCCAGTCTGCGCGACTTGCTGACCGTGGGAGTCCTCCAGACGTGCACTGACTTCCTGCCCCAGGCTCGACTCCACCAGTGTGTAGTGTTCGCCCGCCTTGAATTGGTTGTAACGGACCTCGCCTTGGCAGTCCTGCTGGTTCGAGTCACCACTCGGGATCTCGAACAGCGTCACGGCCAGATCATGAGCACCGGGGGTCACTTCGAAAAAGCGTCCGTCATCGATACGTTTGCCATCCACCCGTTCTGCCAGCATGTCATTGGGCGCCTCATCCCGAAGCCCGATCCAGGCCATGCCCGGATCAGGTTTTGGCATCGGACCGGCACAGGCGGACAACAGACAGGCCACGCTCAGGCCAGGAATCAGCAGCAGTTGTTTAAGTGTCATCGAATGACTCTCTCTCATGTAAAAAACACAGACCCCGGCATGCCTGAAGGTCAATCAGCAATCGTTGAAAAGCCGGCCTACAAACACTTGAAGCGGTCGCTTTGCGCGACTTGCTTGCCGTGGGAATCGACCAGGCGGGCGCTGGCGGACTGCCCCTCGCTCGACGTATTTATCTGGTAATGCTCACCTGCCTGAAAGCCGCTGTATTGAAGATGCCCCATGCAAGTGGGCTCAACCGAGTTGCCATCTGCCCCGGTCAGCAGCGTCATCTGCAGACGATGAGCGCCAGGCTTGACCTCGAAATAGCGACCATCGTCGACTCGCCGGCCATCAACCCGATCCGCCAGCAAACTGCTGCTCGAGGGTTGTTGCAGAGCAATCCAGGCATCGCTCGGATCGGACTTGGGGACCGGCCCCGCACAGGCAGACAACAGGCAGGCCAGGCCAAGACCTGGAATCAGTAACAGGGGTTTGAATGTCATTGAAAAAAACCTCGCAAATGACAGCCGATGTCGTCGTCAGGGTTGAAAGCAGCCCATCGGCTTGAGCATCAGAGTGACGAGACAGGCAGGTGCAGACAAATGAATCCAGGTGAAAGGATTTTCAGGAAATCGGTAAAAATTTCTTCATCCCGATGAAGGCAAATTGTTAGTTTGCAACCGCAAGACTGCCGAGGATTGCAACTCAACTCCTCGGAGGTTTACGGCATGCTCGGGCTGGTAAAGACTGCACTGCTAAAGCCCTACACGTTTATCGTGCTGGCAATTTTCATCTGCATCATCGGGCCCATGGCGGCGCTGCGCACACCGACCGATGTCTTCCCTGACATCGGCATTCCGGTGATTGCAGTGGTCTGGCAATACAACGGACTGGCCCCGCAGGATATGGCCGGACGGGTGATCTATACCTATGAGCGCTCCCTGAGCACCACGGTCAACGACATCGAACATATCGAGTCGCAATCGCTGCCGGGCATGGGCATCGTCAAGATTTTCTTCCAGCCAGGCGTCGATATTCGTACCGCCAATGCCCAGGTTACGGCGGTGTCACAGACAGTCCTGAAACAGATGCCCCCGGGGATTACCCCGCCGCTGGTCCTGAACTACAGCGCCTCCACGGTGCCAATCCTGCAGATGGCGTTCTCCAGTCCGACCCTGTCGGAAGCGAAAATTCGTGACCTGGTGCAGAACAGTATCCGCCTGCCACTGACTTCGGTCCCGGGCTTGGCGATCCCCACCCCGATGGGCGGCAAACAGCGCCAGATCACCCTCGACCTCGACCCTCAGGCGTTGGCCGCCAAGGGGCTCTCGGCCCAGGACGTGGGTAACGCGTTGGCGGCTCAAAACCAGATCATCCCGGTGGGCACCGCCAAGCTCGGCCCCAACGAATACACAGTGCTGCTGAACAACAGCCCGCAAGCCATCGACGAACTCAACGACCTGCCGATCAAGACGGTCGACGGCGCGCTGATCACCATCGGCCAGGTGGCCCACGTGCGTGACGGCTCACCGCCACAGACCAATATCGTGCGAGTCGACGGCCGACGCGCCGTGCTGATGCCAGCCTTGAAGAACGGCAACATCTCCACCCTGTCGATCATCGACGGCATTCGCCAGATGCTGCCGCGCATCAATGAAACCCTGCCGCCATCGCTCAAGACCTCGTTGCTGGGCGACGCTTCGGTGTTCGTCAAACAGTCGGTGGGCAGCGTAGCCCGGGAAGGCATCATCGCCGCCTTGCTGACCAGCGCGATGATTCTGCTGTTTCTCGGCAGTTGGCGTTCGACCCTGATCATCGCTGCCTCGATTCCGCTGGCGGTACTGTCGGCCATCGCCCTGCTGGCCGCCAGTGGCCAGACCCTGAACGTCATGACCCTTGGAGGGCTGGCGTTGGCGGTGGGGATTCTGGTGGACGATGCCACGGTGACCATCGAGAACATCAACTGGCATCTGGAACAAGGCAAGGCGGTGAAGACCGCGATCCTCGACGGTGCGAAACAGATTGTCGGTCCGGCCTTCGTGTCGCTGCTGTGTATCTGCATCGTGTTCGTGCCGATGTTCCTGTTGCAGGGCATCGCCGGATACCTGTTCCGGCCGATGGCCCTGGCGGTGATCTTCGCCATGGCCAGTTCGTTCATCCTCTCGCGGACGCTGGTGCCGACCCTGGCGATGTTCCTGCTCAAACCCCACGTGCCCGAGCAAGGTCCGGGGCATCACCCGGAAGATGAATTCATCAATCATCATGAGGGCGAACATCACCACACGCCTCGGCATCCGTTGCTGCAAGCGCTGCTGAATTTCCAGCAGGGGTTCGAACAGCGATTTTCCAACCTGCGGGACACCTACTACGGACTGCTGGAACTGGCTCTGGAATACCGCAAGCGATTCCTGCTGGGGTTTCTGGCCTGTGTCCTGGCTTCCTTTGCGCTGCTACCGAGCCTGGGCCAGGACTTTTTCCCGGCCACCGACGCCGGTGCGCTGTCCTTGCATGTGCGCTTGCCGCTGGGCACGCGGATCGAGGAAAGCGCTGCGGCCTTCGACCGGATCGAAGCACGCATTCGCGAGATCATTCCGGCCGAGCAACTGGACACGATCGTCGACAATATCGGTATCCCGCTGAGCGGCATCGACATGGCCTACAGCAACAGCGGCACCATCGGTCCCCAGGACGGTGACATTCAAGTGACCCTCAAAACGGAACACAGCCCCACCGCCGACTACGTGAAGCGGCTGCGCGAGGCCTTGCCCGAAAGCTTCCCCGGCAGCCATTTCGCTTTTCTGCCGGCGGACATCAGCAGCCAGATCCTCAACTTCGGCGCACCGGCGCCGCTGGACGTGAAAATCTCCGGCCCCAATAGCGATGCCAACCGGGCCTATGCGGTGGAACTGGAGCGACGCCTGCAACATGTGGCCGGTATTGCCGACCTGCGAATCCAGCAGTCCACCGGTTATCCGTCACTGCAAGTCAAGGTCGACCGACTGCGGGCCAATGGCCTGGGCATCACCGAACGTGACGTGACCAACAGCATGGTCGCCTCGCTGGCCGGCAGCTCCCAGGTTGCGCCGACCTTCTGGCTAAACCCGGCCAACGGCGTGTCGTATGGAGTGGTCGCGGCCACCCCGCAATATCGCCTGGACAGCCTGCCATCGCTGGAAGCCTTGCCGGTCACCGGCAGTGACGGTCGCTCGCAGATCCTCGGCGGCCTGGCGAGCATTTCCCGGGTGCAGAGCGAGGCGGTCGTCAGCCACTACAACGTCATGCCGACCCTGGATCTGTACGCCAACGTGCAGGGCCGTGACCTCGGTGGTGTGGCCAAGGACATCCAGAAAGTTTTGGATGACACCGCCTCCTTGCGACCCAAGGGTTCGGTGATCAGCCTGCACGGGCAGATCGACGCGCTGCATGAAGCCTTCAGTGGGCTGAGCTTCGGCTTGCTGGGTGCGGTGGTGCTGATTTATCTGCTGATCGTGGTCAACTTTCAGTCCTGGGTCGATCCGTTCGTGATCATCACCGCCCTGCCCGCGGCGCTCGCCGGGATTGTCTGGATGCTCTTTCTCAGTGGCACCTCGTTATCGGTGCCGGCACTGACCGGGGCAATCCTTTGCATGGGGGTGGCTACCGCTAACTCGATTCTGGTCGTCAGCTTCTGTCGCGAACGCCTGGCGGAACACGGCGATGCCCTCAAGGCGGCGCTGGAAGGCGGCTACACGCGCTTTCGCCCGGTGTGCATGACGGCCCTGGCGATGATCATCGGCATGCTGCCGCTGGCCCTGTCCGAAGAACAGAACGCGCCACTGGGCCGCGCCGTCATCGGCGGCCTGATCCTCGCGACCACTGCCACTCTACTGTTCGTTCCGGTGGTGTTCAGCCTGGTCCACGGACGTCAATCTCGCGCTATTGCTGAAGAAAACTTTGCTGGAGAAAGCTCTCATGTCGCCTGATCAAAAACCTTCGCGCAAACGCCTGATGCTGGCGGGTATCGGAGGCCTGACTCTGGCCGCGCTGCTGGTCGCCAACGGCCTGGCTGCCCGCACCCGCCATGAAAAAGCCGTTGCCGCCTGGACCGAAACTGCGGCCATACCCTTGGTCAGCGTGTTCCAGCCGCAACAGAACGTGCATGGCGACAGCCTGCGTCTGCCGGCGCATCTGGAAGCCTGGAGCAAGGCACCGATTCATGCCCGGGTCAGCGGCTACCTCAAGGACTGGAAAACCGACATTGGCACTCCGGTCAAAGCCGGGCAGATCCTCGGAGAGATCGACAGCCCGGACCTCGATCAGCAGGTCGCGCAGACCCACGCGCGGCTGATCCAGGAGCAGGCCAACGCACGCCTCGCCGAAACCACCGCGACCCGCTGGCAAAACCTGCTGGCGACGCATTCGGTGTCGCGTCAGGAAGCCGACGAAAAACGCTCCAACGCCGCAGCGGCCAAGGCCAACGCCCAGGCAGCCGCCGCCGATTACGCCCGGCTCTCGGCGCTGGAAGACTACAAAACCATTCGCGCTCCGTTCGCCGGGACCATCACCGCCCGCAACACCGACATCGGCCAGTTGATCAAGGCTGACAGCGACAGCGATCCGGAGCTGTTCGACATCGCTGACACTCATCAACTGCGCCTGTATGTGCCGGTGCCGCAGAACTACGCCAGCGTGATCCGTCCCGGCATGCAAGCCGAATTGATTGTGCCGGAACACCCCGGCCAGCACTTCAGCGCCAGGCTGATCGGTGACTCCACCGCCGTCGACCGCCGCTCCGGGACCTTGCTTGCACAGTTTGTCGCCGACAATCCGGACGGGGCGTTGCTGCCCGGCGATTATGCCGAAGCCACTCTGCAGATTCCGGCCGACACCCATGGCGTGAGCATTCCCGCCAGCTCGCTGATCTTCCGCGCCCAAGGCACTCAAGTGGCAGTGCTCGACCCGGACAACCATGTGCACCTGCGCGAGATTCATATCGGCCTGGACCTGGGCGAGCGCCTGGTCATCGACCAGGGCTTGAAGCCTGCCGACCGCGTCGTCGACAACCCGCCGGATGCGTTGCGTGAAGGCGATTCCGTACAACTGGCCGACGCTGGGGGTTCTCATGCGCCCAAGGCTTAAGCCTCTCGCCGCAGTGCTGGCCATGGCGCTGGCCCTGCAGGGCTGTTCACTGGCGCCGACCTATAAGGCGCCGCCGATCGACTTGCCCGCGCAATACCGCGAACAGACCAGCGACGGTCCCTGGCACATGGCCAAACCCGCCGAACAGCTGTCTTCGCAATGGTGGCAGTTGTACCAGGACCCGCGTCTGGACAACCTGCAACAGCAGCTGCTCAAGGCCAACCCGGACCTGGCGGCAGCCCTCGCGCACTTTGATGCGGCGCAGGCTTATGCCGGCCAACTGCATGCCGGGCTGTTCCCACAGGTCACCGCCAGCGCGCAGCCGCTGCGCCAGCGCCAGTCGGACAACCGACCATTACGCGGGGCCAGCCAACCGTCGGTGTACAACAGCGATACCGCAGGCTTTGCACTGAGCTTCGATCTCGACCTGTGGGGGCGGATTCGCAACCAGGTGGCCGCAGGCGATGCCCAGGCCCAAGCCTCTGCCGACGACCTCGCCGCCGCTCGTTTGAGCCTGCAACGTCAACTGGCAACGCTGTATGTCCAGCTCAATGGCCTCGATGCCCAGAACAAGATCCTCGCCAGTTCTCTCGACGATTACGGCCAGGCATTGCAACTGACCCGTGACCGCTATCAGGGAGAAATCGCCTCGGAACTCGATCTGACCCGAGCCCAGAGCCAACTGGCCGAGGCCAAGGCGCAGCTGGACGATGTCCGCGCGCAACGCAATCTGACCGAACATGCGATCGGTGAGCTGGTTGGCCAACCGGCCAGTGATTTCCATCTGGACGCAAACAGCCAGGCCTTGAATCTGCCATCGATACCCGGCGCGCTTCCGAGCACCTTGTTGCAACGGCGCCCGGATGTCGCAGCAGCCGAGCGAAGAGTCTTTGCCGCCAACGCCAGCATTGGTGTCGCCCGAGCGGCCTGGTACCCGGACTTCAGCCTGACGGGGCTGCTCGGAGGGCAAACCGCCGGCAGCGGCAATCTGCTGGCTGCCAGCAACCGCTATTGGGCGCTTGGGCCGTTGGTCAATCTGCCGATTTTCGACGGCGGTCGCCTGGATGCCAACGAGCGTCAGGCCAAGGCCGAATTTGAAGAAGCGGCCGCCCATTACCGCAGTCAGGTGTTGCGAGCGGTACGCGAAGTCGAAGACAACCTCGCGCAAATGCGTGACCTGCAGCGTGAGGCGGAGGATGAGCAGGCAGCCGTACATGCCGCGCAAACGACTCAGACGTTGGCCATGAACAGCTATGAAGCCGGAGCCGTGAACTATCTGGACGTAGTGACCGCACAAACCTCTGCCCTGCAGGCACAACGACGTTTGCAGGATCTGCAGACCCGGCAGTTGCAGGCGAGCGTTGGATTGGTCGTGGCGTTGGGTGGCGGTTGGAGCAACGGCAGCTGACCGACAGTCGAGATTGACGCTGTATGCACCGGCCCTATCGCGAGCAAACTCGCGAGAGCCATTGCCCACGCACCGCCAATCTCGAAACTGACCGTTCCCACCCAATCCCCGTATAATCGCGGTTTTTCTCGAAGGGCACCCCGCTCGTGGCAAACAAACGGTACAGCTGCATCGGTTTGTATAACCCCAAATCACCGGAGAACGTCGGTTCGGTGATGCGCGCCGCCGGCTGTTACGGCGTGGCGTCGGTGTTCTACACCGGCAAGCGTTATGAACGCGCCCGTGACTTTGTCACCGACACCAAGAAAATCCACCACGACATTCCGCTGATCGGCATCGACGACCTGAAGAAAATCCTCCCGCTGGGCTGCGTCCCGGTGGCGGTCGAGCTGGTCGATGGCGCCCGTTCGTTGCCCGAGTACACCCACCCGGACCGTGCGCTGTACATCTTCGGGCCGGAAGACGGTTCACTCGATAAAGAGATTCGCGAGTGGTGCGAAGACGTGGTCTACATCCCGACCACCGGCTGCATGAACCTGGCCGCCACCGTCAACGTGGTGCTTTACGACCGTATGGCCAAGGGCAATAACACCCGTTCCGGTCCAAAATTTCGCTGATACGCTGAGCGCGGCATGGAGCAAGGCGGCCGACTGCACAGTCAGCTGTATAGCCATTGCCCCTGAGGAGACAGATCATGAGCGACATCAAACGCGTAGAACCCACGCCGTTCCAGACGCAGCCAACGCAAAACGTCCAGGGCTGGGAACGCATCGTGAGCACGGCCGGCGGTGTAGTGATGGTCGGCAAAGGCCTGCGCCGTGGTGGCGTGTTCGGGTTGATCGAGGTGGCGCTCGGCGGTGTAGCCCTGGCCCGCGGTATCACCGGTCACAGTTCGGCAAAAAGTTTCTTCGAAAAAAGTCGTCAGGACCTGAACAACGCCCGTTCGAAAATCGAACGGGCCGGCGCAGAGCTCAAAACCCGTAAAGCCGATGCCGATGCCGATGCGGCAACCCGTACCGCGACGGTGACGGGTAATGATTCGCTGAAATCGCCCAAGGCCGGGGTTTGAGAAACACTGCAAAACCCTGTGGCGAGGGAGCTTGCTCCCGCCGGCCGGTCCGCGCTCGGGCATAGCAGTCGTAAATTCGACTTACACGGTTTATCTGTAAACCGCGTTTACCGCATTCAGGACCGCTTCGCGCTCCAGCGGGAGCAAGCTCCCTCGCCACAATTGCGCTTGACTCAAGTTATCTGAGCAACTCGGTGTCCAGCACTTTCGACGGCTCACCGATAATGCTCTCGGCCAACACCACAAACTCTTTGGTACTCACCCGCCCGAGGTCCATGGCGCCGCGCAACATGTCGTCCAACGAACGCTTGTTACGGGTTTTCAGGCGAATTTCGCGGTCCAGTTCCTGCAACAGCAACACCGCTTTGGCGAGCTGTGCCGTGCTGAGCTGATCGCCGCGCAGGGTGCTGACATGATGGCTGGCCTTAGTCATTTTATCTTCCAGCACCTGATAACGATCATCGCTCATGCCGCCGGCACGGCGCAGCAGTTCAATCGCGTAGTACTCGGCAAAGCCTTCATTGATCCAGTCACTGCGATCACTGTCCTTGATTCGCCCCAATACCTGGGCCAACTCACGGAGCAACGGGCTGCTGCCGCTTTCGCTGACCAACGGCAAATGACTGTGCAGATAAATCGATTCGTGCCCGGCCAGGCTGCCGCGCCACATCGGGTCCGCGGCCCCCACAATCAGCAGCTTGCCGGGATGACGCGGATACAGCGCCTGCACTTGCGGCCAGACGAAGGTCAGCAGCGTCAACACGTCCATCCGGTGCATGCCCTGCCCTTGCGGCGAGGCAACCGTGACTTCGGTTTCGCCCAGGCGTGTGCGACGACTGCCCAGGTTGCCGGCGAGTATCCAGCCCGTAGGCCGGTCGAGCCGTCGAGCAACGTTGTCGATGCGAAAGCGGTTCTTGCCGACCCGCGGCCAGGAAGTCTCGACGCTTTTCCAGCCTTCCGGCAATTCGAACTCGAGACGCGATACCAGCTCGACACCGTCCTGCTGATCCAGGCGCGCCGCCGGAACCAGGTCGTCGCCACGCATCAACGCCCAATTCGGCGTCATACGGGTATCGAAACTGGAATTCTTGAAGGTGTGACTGATGCGTACCCGGTAGGTCAGGCTGGCCTTGTCAGCGCCCGGATGCCAGACGCCACGCGCTGCGTTGCCCGGCATGAGTTGCCACTGACCATCGGCCTTGAAGTCGCTGTACTGGCTGCCATCGCCCAGATCAAAATCCAGGCTGTGCACCACCGAGCCACGTGCCAGGGTCAAGCGCACTTCAGCCTGATCGCTTTGCGGCAATAATCGTACGTGGTAATCGAGATCGACTTTTTTTGCCGCCCATACCGGTGAACTCAGCACCAGCAACGACAAAACCATCGGCAGCTTCAACCCAACAGCCATACACACTCCTTCGTGACTTGCTCGTACTACGACAGGTGCTTAACCCGCCCGAAAAATCAGATGATCTTCCCAATCATCCTCAGCCACGCTGCCTTCGGCGAGCATACGCCCGGACTGGGAAATGCGCTCGTGGTGCACGGCATCCCGATCGCCGCAAACCAGGTGATGCCAAAGCGGCAAGTCCTTGCCCTCGCTGACCAAACGGTAACCGCAGGTCGGCGGCAGCCACTTGAACTGATCGGCCTTGCCCGGCGTGAGCTGGATACAGTCCGGTACCGAGTCGCGACGGTTCGCGTAGTCGGTGCACTGGCAGGTTTTCAGGTCCAGCAGTTTGCAGGCGATGCGCGTGTAGTAGACGCTGTTGTCTTCTTCGTCCTCAAGCTTTTGCAGGCAGCACAGGCCACACCCGTCGCACAACGACTCCCACTCCTCTTGATCGAGTTGTTCGAGGGTTTTGCGTATCCAGAAAGGTTCGACTTTGGCGGCCATGGCTCAAGCATCAACATCAGGTGGTGAAAAGGCCGCCAGTCTAGTGCCCCCGCCCCTGCGGGCCAAGTGCTGGCGACTGCCGGTAGAACAGAACTTGTCAGTTATGCCGCCACGAAGTAGCTTTGCCAGTCGCAACGACCCATGCCAAGGTGCCATAAACGCTCTACCGCGTTGCATTCAGGGCAATTGCCCCGGGTCTGAAAAACCTCACTGCCCAGCTCCACTGCGCGCGTCGGTTTTTACTCAACTTTTCCTTCATAAATGTAGTCAGGAAACTCGTCCATGAGCGCTAATCCCCGCGTTGCCGAATATGCCATTCACCCACAGTTCACTGATCGCTGGTCGCCGCGCGCCTTCACCGGTGAAAGTATCCCTGAAGAGACCCTGCTGAGCTTTTTCGAAGCGGCTCGCTGGGCACCGTCGGCCTACAACTCGCAGCCATGGCGTTTTCTCTACGCGCGCCGCGATACGCCGAACTGGGAGCGTTACCTGGGTCTGCTGAACGAGTTCAACCGCAGCTGGGCGCAACACGCCTCGGCCCTGGTGATCGTGATCTCGAAAACCACCTTCACCGCGCCAGGCGCCACCGAAGAAACCGCCGCCCTGTGGCACACCTTCGACACCGGCTCCGCCTGGGGCCATTTGGCCCTGCAAGCCTCTATCAGCGGCTGGCACACCCACGGCATGGCCGGTTTCGATCAGGAGCTGACCCGCAAGGAGCTGAATATTCCTGAAGGCTACGCGCTGCACGCGGCAGTCGCGATTGGCAAGCTGGGTGACAAGGCGACGCTCGCCGATTACCTGCAGGCCCGGGAAGTCCCAAGCCCGCGTCGCCCGCTGAGCGAGCTGGCGGCTGAAGGCGACTTCACCCTGTAAGCCACACTGAAAAACCTGTGGCGAGGGAGCTTGCTCCCGCGGGTCGGTCCGCGCTCGGGCGAAGCAACCCCAAGACTGGCAACCGCGCTTTATCTGATAGAACGCATCCGCTGGTTTACGACCGCTACGCGGCCGAGCGGGAGCAAGCTCCCTCGCCACAACAAGCTCACTCCCACAGTTGTTCGGAGTTGATCAGTAGCCCCGTGTGAAATCCACTTCGCCGCGCAACGCTTCGCCCGCCTGAAACGCCCGCAGATTCTCGACAAACAACTGCACCATCATTGGCGGTGAGGTAGGTGCCGAGCTGTGGCCGGTCAGCAGCAAGCCCCAGGCGGTCCAGAATGGATGGCGCTGCGGCAACGGTTCCTGACGGCAGACGTCGATCACCGCCCCTGCCAGATGCCCTTCCTTCAAGGCCTCTACCAGGTCCGCATCGACCACCGCCACGCCACGCCCGACGTTGATGAACAAACCGGTCGACTTGAACTGCTTGAACAACGCGGCGTTGTACAGATCGTGAGTGTTCGGCGTATTCGGCAGCAGGTTGACCACGTAATCGACTTCACCGACCAGGCGCCCCAGATCCTCCAGCCCCGCGACCTCAATGAACGGCGCCTGCTCGCGCGGCGAACTGGCGATCCCGTACAGCTTGACGCCAAAAGGCACCAAGAACTGCGCCACGCTCTGACCGATATCGCCGGTACCGACGATCAGCACCTTGCGCCCCGCCAGGCTCTGGCCCAGACGGTTGTCCCACTTGCGCTCGACCTGGCTGACCAGTCGCGCCAGCACTTCGCGCTCATGGCCAAGCATGTAGGTCAGCACATATTCAGCCATCATCTGACCGAAAATCCCGACCGCACGGGTCAGCCGATAGTGGCGTGGCAAGCCGTCGGCGAGCAACGGTGTAATACCGGCCCAGGTCGATTGCAGCCACTGAGGCTCATGACCTTGACGCAACAGCGTCGCCAACAGGTCCGGCTGGCCGAGCCATACCGGGCAGTCGGCGGCCATGCTGGCCAGTTCAGCGGAGTCGCCGCTGGTCAGTACCTGCAGTTCAGGCGCGGCCTGACGCAACAGTTGGGCATATACAGCGTGGTCGTGTTCGGCAATCAGAACGCGCATGGTTCAAACCTTCAAAAACAGTGCACAAGGCCGCCGAAGGAGTGTTTCTCCCTCGCTCGCGGCCCTAGCCAAAATTATCAATTCCATTGTTTCCAGAGGCTCTGGACAGAGCCTCTACAGATATCCGTCAAACCGGATCATTACGTCGTAGCAGCTCTTCCGGCAAGTGTTCGATGTACTCGTCTTCAGCCGGCGGCATTTGCAGGTGATAGCCCTGCTTGTCGAGGTTTTCCAGGACCACCGTGATGTCTTCGCGCGAGAGCTTGCGCTCGGGGGTCAACACCAGGTCGAAGGCGTGATGCGGTTTACCGAACGCCAGCAGCAGGTTTTCCGGGACGCGCTCCAGTGCATCGCTTTTGAGCACATAGAGGTACATCTCGTTTTTTTTCAGGCTTCGGTAGATCGAGCAAATACGTTTCAAGGCTGTTCTCCGGCGGTGGCCAGGCAGTCGAGCAGGGCCTGGCCCATCAATTCGCGGCGCCAGCCACGCAGCGAATCAGGCAATTGGTAAGGGCCCTCGGGGAAGCCGCTCTTGAGCAAGGCTTCGAGGGTTTTCTTGCGCAGCATCAGTTCCGGGGCAATGTTCAAGCGTTCAGCTTCGGCCTGACCGAGCGCCCGCAGCCGCTTGACCAGTGCCGCGGCTTCCACCGGCAAGGGCTCCGGCACCGCTGGCGGCCACTGGTCCGGCGGGACACTGCCGGCCTGCTTGATCAAGCCCAGCAGGAACTCACCGTCCTGACGCACGGTGCGCGGGTGCATGTCTTCGATTTTCGCCAATGCCCCGAGATTGTCCGGCTGGGTGCGTGCCAGCGGCCACAACGAATGCTCGCGCACGATGCGGTTGCGCGGCAGATCGCGGGCACGGGCCTCGTGCTCGCGCCAGGCGCAGAGTTCACGCAGCACGGCGAGTTGCGCGCGGGAAAGTTTCCAGGCCAGCTTGGCTTCGCGATACACCTCGTAAGGGTCGACTTCGCGGCGCAGGTTGGCCACCAGTTCGGCGCCATCTTCCAGGACCCAGGCGTACTTTTCGTCCGACAGCTTCGGCCGCAGATGCACGAAAACCTCCGCCAGATGCACGGCATCTTCGGCGGCGTAGCTGATCTGGGTTTCCGAGAGCGGACGTTGCAGCCAGTCAGAACGGGTCTCACCTTTGGGCAGGTCGATGCCGAGCACCTCCGACACCAGACGCGAGTAGCCCATGGAGAAACCCAGATTCAGGTAGGCAGCCGCCAGTTGCGTGTCGAACAATGGCGCCGGCAGGCTGCCGGTCAAGCGCAACAGGACTTCGAGGTCTTCGCTGCAGGCGTGCAGCACTTTGACCACTGCCGGGTTTTCCAGCAATTGGGCCAGCGGTTGCCAGTTGTCGATCGTCAACGGATCAATCAGGAAAGCCCGCTCGCCATCGCCAATCTGCAACAGGCCGGCGATCGGATAAAAGGTGTCGACCCGCATGAATTCGGTGTCGAGGGCGACGAACGGCAACTGCTGCCATTGGGCGCAAAACTGACCGAGGCTATCGTTGTCGCGAATCCAGTGAATATCGATGGCCACACGGCTCTCCCTTGAAGAATGGCGCGCAGTATATATCGGCCCCGGCGATTTCCGCGCACTGACTGAGCAAGCGCTTGAGCGAAACTCCCGCGGCTCGAGAAGAATAGGACAACTAGTCGGCTTTATGCAGCACGTAGACTCGCGGCAGGTCGCTGCCAGGCAGGGTGTCCAGGTACTTGAGCGTCTTGAAGCCCGCTTGCCGAAACTCTGCCTCAAGTTCGGCCTTGGTCGCCAGTTGGTGCGCTTGTGCATCCTCGCCGAACCGCGCACGCAGCTTGAAATACCCGTCTCGCTGTACCGACACGATCAGCGCGTCGCGACTGACCCGGTGAAACTCACGCAGCATCGCCAGGCGATCTTCACTGTTTTCGATGTGCTGAAACAACGGCATGCAAAAAATGCAATCCACGGAATTTTCCGGCAAACCGATGGTGAATGCCGAGCTCTGAAAGGTTTTGACCCGTTTGAGCAGCTCGGCCGGATGATGAGTCTGGGCATGGTCGAGCATTTCCTGGGACGGGTCGGTGGCGAGAATCACCCGGTTGGTATGCTCGGCCAGCACCGGCCAGTTGCCCCCTGCCCCGCAGGCCACATCGAGAATCAGCCCCGGTTCGCCGGCCACCTTGAGTGCGCGCCGCACCAGTCGCTTGCCACGCCACTGCAAAAACCGCTGCACCAGCCCACGGGGATGCCGCTGGAGGCAGACTCGAGCGTGCTCCTGATCGTAGCGTCGAGCACATTCGTGCTCGACTGAGGAAGGGGGTTGCGCAGACATAACTGGCGACTCTTGATAAAGGAAACGACTTACTGGCGACAGGTTATCAAGTTGCGCGTGAAAAAAAGGTTTAATGACGATGCCGGGGCTAGCCTGCAGCTTTTGCTGCGCCGCACGCTGGTTTCACCCTTGCACCAGCGCACCCGGCCAACAAATACTGACGTCGACCTCCCCTCCTCCTCTGGCAACACTCAAGGACGACCCGATGAAAGCTCGTTTACTGCTCTGCTCCTTGCTCACGTTCAGCGTCCAGGCAATTGCCCAGAATGCACCTTCGCACCTGGACCAGGTGATTGAACGAGGTCATCTGAAGGTCTGTACCACCGGCGATTACAAGCCTTACACCTACCTGCGCGCAGAGGGCGGATACGAAGGGATCGATATCGCCATGGCCCAATCCCTGGCGAAAAGTCTGAACGTTGATGTGCAATGGGTCCCCACCACCTGGAAGAACCTGATGACGGACTTTCTGGCTGACCGTTGCGATATCGGTATGGGCGGCATTTCGGTTTCACTGGAGCGGCAGAAAAAGGCGGCTTTCAGCGACACGCTGGGCGTCGACGGAAAAATCCCGCTGGTGCGTTGCGAAGATAAACAACGCTATCAAACCGTCGAACAGCTCAACCAGTCGTCCGTGCGGCTGATCGAGCCGGCAGGCGGTACCAACGAAGTGTTTGCCCGCACTCACCTGCCCAACGCCACGCTGACCCTGTTCCCGGACAACGTGACGATTTTCGAGCAATTGCTGGAAAACAAGGCCGACGTGATGATCACCGACGCTTCCGAAGCACGCTACCAGCAGAAGCTCAAACCCGGTTTGTGCGCGGTCAACCCCGAGCAGTACTTGCAGTACAGCGAGAAAGCCTACTTGCTGCCTCGCGATGACGTGGCCTGGAAAGCCTATGTGGATCAGTGGCTACACCTGAGCAAAGCCACGGGCGCCTATGATGCGGTGCTCGCCCAGTGGTTGGCGACCGCCCCCAGTCACTGAACACTGACCAGCACCCGGAATGCCTCACTCGCCGCGCTGCGATAAGCGCCCTTGCGACTGAGCAAGGCCACCGTGCGTTGTGGCAACGCTGGTTGCAGCGCCAGCGGGCGCAACCCCGGCAACGCATGGGTAATGGCTTCGGGGAGAATGGTCGCTAGGTGCCCGCGACGAACAATCTCGACAATCGCGCTGATGGAGTTGGCTTCGATGACGATGCGTGGCGCGATGCCTTGCTGTCGGCAATACAGGTCAATGTGCTGACGGGTTGCAAAGTCGCCGCTGAGCAACACCAGCGACTGCTGGCCCAGCGTCTGCGCGTCGAGTGCTTGTTGCCGGACAAACCCCGGATGCGCCTCACTGACGACCAGGCTCAAGGTTTCGGCAAACAGCGTCTGGCTGTCGATGTCCGCCAGGTGACTGCCGGTGAATGCGATGCCGAGGTCCAGTCGGTCTTCGGCCAGCGCGGCCTCGATCTGGTCCTGGGTCATCTCCTCGACGCTCAGGGTGAGGCCCGGGTACAGGCTGTTGAAACGCGCCAGCAACGGGCCGATCAGGTAGGCGGTGAAAGTCGGCGTCATGGCCAGCCGCAACGAGCCGCGTGTCAGGTCCTGCACGTCGTGCATCGCCCGTTTGGCCGCCTCCAGGTCTTGCAAGGCCAACCGCGCATAACGCACATACGCCTCGCCGGCATCGGTCAAACGCACCGTGCGCCCGGAACGATCGAACAATGGCGCACCGAGGACATCCTCGAGTTGCTTGATCTGCTGCGACAGCGTTGGCTGCGAGACATGCAATGCCTCGGCCGCCCGAGTGAAGTTGCGATGCTCGGCGACGGCGAGCAAGTAACGGATATGGCGTAACAGCATGCCGGCTCAACTATAGACATGGATTATGGATGGCATCATAAGCTGGTCCGCGACGCTATGGCTGGAAACAGTATCCGTGCGCCTTCCCTTGCGACTTTTTCCGGTAAGCCGAGCAGTATTTAATTTTTAAATACTGCACATGACTTTCTGATTTGCCGACGCCCGCCGCGCACCGCCTAATCCATACCTTGTCCTTCAAGGTATGGTTATGGAAAACGTTCGCGCCACCTCCCGCCCCGCTGTCTGGCTGATGATCGCCGTGATCCTCGTCGCCCTGAACCTGCGTCCGTCGATGGCCGCCGTCGGTCCGCTGTTGTCGGCCATTCGCGGCGATATTGCGTTGAGTTTCAGCCTGGCGTCGCTGCTGACCATGTTGCCGGTGATGGCCATGGGCTTGGCGATGTTCTTCGGCATGAGCGTCAGCCGGCGCCTGGGAGAACATCGAACAGTGGTGCTGTCGCTGCTGATCATTGGCTTGGCCACTGTCTCCCGACTGTTCCTCGATTCGGCCGCCGAACTGATCCTCAGCGCAGTCCTCGCCGGCATCGGCATTGCGCTGATCCAGGCCTTGATGCCGGCGCTGATCAAATCCCGCTTCAGCGACAACGTCTCGTTGTTCATGGGGCTTTACGTCACCTCGATCATGGGCGGCGCGGCCATCGCGGCATCGTTCGCGCCCTTGGTGATGACGCGTACCGGCAGCTGGCGTGTGGGCTTGGCGATCTGGGCGCTGTTGGCACTGCTCGCCTTGCTGCTCTGGTATGGCCAACGTCACGCCGTCCCGGCGACGCCTGCCGCCGTGCAACGCAAAGAAGCGTTTTTCAGCAATTCGCGCGCCTGGCTGCTGGCGATTTTCTTCGGCTTGGGCACCGCGGCCTACACCTGCGTGCTGGCCTGGCTGGCCCCGTACTACGTCGAGAAAGGCTGGAGCGAGCAGAACGCCGGCCTGCTGCTAGGCTTTTTGACGGCCATGGAGGTGATCTCTGGCTTGCTGACGCCGGCTATCGCCAACCGTAGCCGCGATAAACGACTGGTTCTGATGGTGTTGCTGGGATTGATCATGGCCGGCTTCTGCGGGCTGATCCTCAGCCCGCAACACCTGAGCCTGCTCTGGCCGTGTTTGCTGGGCCTGGGTATTGGCGGCTTGTTTCCCATGAGCCTGATTGTCTCGCTGGATCACCTGGACAATCCGCAGCGCGCCGGTGGGCTCACGGCATTCGTGCAAGGAATCGGCTATTTGATCGCCGGCTTGTCGCCACTGATCGCCGGGATGATTCGCGATCAACTGGGCAGTTTCGAATGGGCCTGGTGGTCACTGACGGCAGTGATGCTGTTGATGGTTCTGATGGTGTTGCGCTTTGACCCACGGCATTACGCCAAACACATTGATTGATCAGGGGCACACCAATGAAACAGATCAGTTTCGCCTCCGCCAACGCGGGCATGTTGCTTTGGGCTGCGTTGGTTGCCGCCTCGTTTTTCGCCGCTGCCGAGGTCAGCCAATCCATCGACCCGATCCTGCTGACCGGCCTGCGGCTGCTGTTTTCGGCTTTGGCATTTCTGCCGATGCTGCTGCTCAACGGCGGCACCGCGATCACCGCCAAAGGCCTTGTCAGTCATGCCTGGCTCGGGCTGTTGCTGGCCGTGTATTTCGGCTCGTTATTTGAAGCGCTGCGCTACACCTCGGCGGTCAACACCGGAACCCTGTTTACCCTGGTGCCGTTGATGACGCTGTGCTTCGAGGCCTTCCTGATACCTGGCAACCGGTCGAAAAGCCGTCTGCTGCCGATGCTGATTGCGGCGGCCGGTGCGCTGCTGCTGATCCTCAAGGGCACAGGCCCCGGCGAAGTCCCTTCGCTCTACGCGGTGTCGGTGTTCGGGATTGGCTGCCTGGCGATGGCCCTCTATTCACCGTTGAGTCAGCGCTTCAAGGCCCACAGTCTCAAGGGTCGTGGGCCCGTGGTGATGACGTTCTGGAACATGCTCTTCGGCTCGCTGTTCCTGTTCGCGTTCAGCCTGGCCAATGGCGGCTGGCGATCCGGCGCCCTGTTGTCCGCCCACGACCTGTTCTGGCTGGTCTACCTGGCGCTGTTCGCGACCCTGGCAACCTTCTGGTTGCTGCACCGGGCGATCGGGGTGATTGCACCGTCCACGGTCATTTCCTACGTCTACCTCAGCACGTTGTTCATCACCTTGTTCCATTGGTTCTGGCTGGCGCAGCAACCGCTGATGCTGGAAGTCGTGGGTGCCTTGCTGGTGGCCATCGGGATGCTCGCGCTGGTGATGTCCAGTCGTCGCGCACTTACGGTAACTGCGTAAACACAGCGGCTGAAGGCTGAAGGTGCTCACCCGCCTTCGGCCCGGATTGCGACAGACGTCGCATTTGCTACAACTTCTGTCCCACACTTGTCCGTGAATAATCCTACGAACCATTCTCCTAGGACGATCGTTCCGCTAGCATCACTCGCACACGTTTGCGCACAACTTGCGCAACGAGCGGAGTGAGATAGTACGGATGCTGAACAGTAACTTGCTTAGAAAGCTCGACATGCAGGACCTCATGGTGTTCATCGCCGTGTATGAGCAAAGCAGCGTCACCGGTGTGTCTGAAGCGCTGTTTGTCAGCCAGTCCACGGTGAGTTACTGCCTGAAGAAACTGCGCACCAGTTTCGAGGACGAGTTGTTCATCAATACCCGCACCGGTATGCGTCCGACCTACAAGGCCGGCACCATGTACACACACGTGCAGAAGATTCTCGAAAGCATCAACCTGTGCCATGCCGGGGTTCAGGCGTTCGACCCGACGCAGCAAGCCGTGACCTTCAATATCTGTGCGCCGGAATACTTCGAGCAACTGATCCTGCCGCGGCTATTGAAAAACTTCGATTTCGCCGACCTGCCGGTGATCGTCAATGTGCACAAACTCGAAACCGACATACCCGCCGAAGAGCTGCGCGATGGCAGCCTCGACCTGGTGATCGGCTTCGGCCCGAACTTTCATCGCAGCCACACTGATTTCAGATCCCAGGTGTTGCTTGAGGACGATCTGGTGTGCGTTTTCGATAAACGGGCGACGCCGCTGGAGCCTCGCATCAGCCTCAAAGCCTACGTCGAGCGCCGACACGTGTTCCCCACGCCGTGGACGTCCACCACCAACATGGTCGACGGCTGGCTCGCCCAACAGGCGCACAAACGCCAGATCGTTGCACGCGCCAACAGCTACAGCGCTGCACTGAAGCTGATCACCGGGACCGACTTCATTCTGACCATGCCCCGGCGCATCCAGCACCTGCTGGCCAAAGACTCGGTCTTCAGCCATTGCGAGGCGCCGAACGGCGTACCAGGGTTCACCCTTGAGATGCAGTGGAGTCAAACCCACGAGCTGGACAGCGCCAACACCTGGCTTCGCGAGCAAGTGGTCAAGGCCTGCACAGAACAGGGTTTTATCTGAGGATCGGCGCGCAGGGTATCAGTGACTGATGGCAGTCTTGGCGTAGGAATCGCGATCGATATCCAGAATCTCGACGCATAGCTGCACATCAACACTGGCAGGCCATTCGCAGAGATCCTGCACCACCGCCAACAGGCTCTCGGACAATTGCTTCTTGATCGCGGGCGAGCGCCCGCTCAGCAATGCCAGCTTCACATGCACAAAACCACGCTCGCCCAACCCGGTGCCGACCCGGAATGCGTCGACCTGCACCGCACGGCTCTTGATATCGTACTCTGCGGAAAACTGCCCGGACGCCACTAATGCGTTGTTCAAGCGCAACAACGCCACATCGGCATTGAGGTTCGGCAGGTTGGCGGTGTACTCCATGTGCAGGTGAGGCATTGCGATGCTCCTTGAGGATTGAACGAAGGGCCGTAGATATACCATAGAGCGCCCCAGCCCTTCCCCGCGAAAACACCTGCGCGTCAATGCTCCTGCGCCGGTAGCGATTCACGCAGTACCCGCGTTTCCCACGCGGCTACCAGAATCATCACCGTGGTGGTCAGCCCTCCCAGTACCAACACTGAAAACAGCTGATTCAGCGCCGCAGGCAAAAGCGCGAGCAGCAGCGCCAGGCCCGCCAGATGAGACAGCGGCGGCAAAATCCGATCGGCCATGACCCACTTGAACAACGCACACCCCAGCAAGAACAGCCAGGGCCCGGCGACAATCACGAGGATCCCGGCATCGCTCGCCTGTTCCGGATGCACCAGCACCAGCTCATCGGCCACCGCGCTGACGATGATTCCGGCAACGATCAACACATGCAGATAGGTGTAGGCAATCCGCGCCTGCCGCCCAGGGTCGCTGGAATGGGCGATCCGGTGGTGAGCGCGCTCGGCGCCGCTGTCGAAATACACCCACCACATGGCCACGCTACCCAGCACGGCAATCAAAAAACCCGCCAGCGCCTGCCAGTTCAGCACCAGATCGGCGAACGTTGCGCCAGTCACCAGCAACGACTCGCCCAGGGCAATGATCACGAACAGACCACAGCGCTCGGCCATGTGATTGCCCTCGACGTTCCAGTCGGCCAGCGTTGAACGGCCGAGCCCCGGCACCCAGAAGTACAACGACGGCGAGATCAGTTCGATCAGTAATGCCAGCGCCCAACAGGCCAGGCGCTGATCGCCTTCAAGCAGCGCGCCGCTGATCCAGAACACCCCGGACAGCACCATCCACGCCAGGATTCGCTGGAAGTTACGGGTCATATTCAACGGCTCGCCACGCACCGCCCAGATCGCGAACAGCGTGCGGCCGACCTGCATGAAGACAAAGGCTGCGGCGAACATCACTCCATGCTCGGTAAAAGCCTTGGGAATCGACGACGACAGCAACAGGCCGGCGACCATCAAACCGAACAGGCCGAGGCGGATCGGCAACTTTTCGGGGTCCAGCCAGTTGGTCACCCAAGAGGTGAAGATCCACACCCACCACACCGCCACCATCATCAAGGCGACCTGCACCGCGCCACCTAGCGTCAGGTGCGCGAGCAAGGTGTGAGAAAGCTGGGTGACGGCGAACACGAACACCAGATCGAAAAACAGCTCGATCATGCCAACCTTGCCACTGTCTTGACTGCCGCGCCCACGCAACAGAGAACGGGAACTGCTCATGGGATGGATCTCCGGTCAGTCATCGGGAAAACACTGGCAGCAAAACAACACTATGTCGGGCAAGCAAGCCGCCGCCGGTTACCGTCCGAGCAATTTGTCGCTCTGTATCCCGGACACACCGCGCTCGCTCATGAAGGCTTCGAGCCGTGCACGCAGCCAACGTTCGGCGGGGTCGCTATCGACGTGGCTCAACCAGACCATGGACAGGTCCAGGGTCGGCGTCTTGAACGGGAACGGTTCCATGAACAACTGACCCGAGGCGGCCATCGCCGCTGCCGCGTAGTCTGGCAGGCTGGCAATCAGGTCGGTCCCCGCGAGCAGGGCCGGCAAGGCACTGTATTGCGGCACCGAGAGCACCACCTGGCGCTTGCGACCGATCTCGGCCAGCCACTCGTCGGCATAACCGCTGACATTGGCCGTGTGCGAAACCAGCACATGCGGCCGTGCACAGTACTCATCGAGGGTCAGCGGCGTATCGCAGGCATCGGCGCGCAGTATGCAGGGCTGAATGTGCCGCAACAGTTTGCGCTTGGCATTGGCCGGCAGGCCGCGGGTCTGGCTGATGCCGACCGTGATGTCACCGGACGCGAGCAAGTCCGGGATCCGCCAGTAATCGACATGCTGAACCACGAACACCACTTGCGGCGCTTCCTGGCGCAATGCGCGCAACAGCGGTGGCAGCAGGCCGAATTCGACGTCATCGGACAAACCGATGCGAAAGGTCATGGTGCTGCTGGCAGGTTCGAAGTGGTGGGTCAGGCTCAACGCCGAGGACAACGCATCCAGCGCCGGCGAGAGGTGTTGAATCAGTTCCTCGGCCCGCGCCGTTGGCTCCATGCGGTGGCCGACCCGGATAAACAGCGGATCGTTGAACATCGCCCGCAAACGGTTGAGTGCCGAGCTGATGGTCGGTTGCCCGAGAAACAGCTTCTCCGCCACTCGCGTCACGTTGCGTTCGAGCATCAGCGTCTCGAATACCACCATCAAATTGATGTCGGCCTTACGCAGTTCATTGCGGTTCATCAGCTGCTCCCGGCTCTCAATACTTAGGCCAGTTTAGAAAGGCCGGGGGGACGGCGTCTATCGGTATGAGCGCTGCATGTGAACCAGAGGCTGCGGCGACTTACTGTACGGTCAACGACTTCACCCCCAGGCCCATCACGCGCTGATCTTCCCCAAGTCCCAGCTGTTTCGGGCTGATCGCGTCGGGTAACTGCACATGAATCCGCATCAGCGTGTCCCTGGCGATGGCTTCGTGGATGGCCGCAGTCAGGGGGATTTCGATGCGATTGTCCTGAAGCTGGGTCAGGTGTGTCGAAACGGCTTGTACGCCGTTGATGGTAAAAACCACGTCCTGACCAAGATGCATCGGTAGCACAAAGGCCAGCGCCTCGATCACGATGGATTGAGCCTGAGGTTGAACCCGAAGCACGATCTCAGCCTCCTCTCCCTCGGACCATGTGCCCCAGGTTTCCGGGGTAGACCAGCCATGGGCCAGATGAGGGGTCTTGTAGTTGAACCGTTGTTGCTGCCCGAGTTTGATCAACGGCACTGACTGCATCGAACGCCCTTCGTCCACGACCGGAAGGCATTCAGCACATTGCTTCCAGCCCGGCGCAAGCACCACCAAGCCGTCAATGCGGGCCAGCAGATCGGTATCGCTGTTGACGCTTTTCACTGCGTCAAGCATGGCACTTTCGTCGAGGATATACAGCGAATCACGGTCGAACTGCCCAGTCTTGAGCATTTGTCCGGCTTTTTGCTGAGCGTGCTCAAGCGCCGTAGAACTCATACGCCCCAGATAAGCCGTATCGGTTTTCAGACCATGAGTAGCCGCGTAGGTGGCTAACGGGAGCCAGGTCTGCGACTGGTTCTGCGGCGGTAAAGAACGAATATTCGCGTAGTGGGCGGCGGCGCTGGACCAGAACGGGTCATGCAATGCTGTTGACCATTCGGAGGTAGGCGTCATCATCCTCGCGTACCGTAAACCCACCCATCCGTTGCGGGTATCAACGACCTGAACAACCAGTGCCAATGCCAGCAAACACAGCGCGGTGCGCGGCCGGTTACCACGCACCACCAGGAAAATGACGGCAAACACGATGGCATAGAACACCGGCCAGAACATCCGCCCCGACGCCCGAAAGATATTCGCCAGCTTGATGATTTTTTCCGGCAATGGGTAATGAACACTGAGCAGGCCGACACCGATCTCGTTCGAGAGCGCAAACAGCGTCAGCCCAATCAACGCCAACAGCAGAACCGGCAAACGGCGCACCGCACTGCCAAAGTCAGTTGTACGTCGCAGCAGTACGACGCAGGCGCAGATCGCCAGCACCAGCGTCCCCAACCCGAGGTAGTTGAAACCCTCGTAGTCGCCGCTGGCCTCGGGCAAGTCCGGCAAGATCAACGACCAGCCGCTGGAGTCGATCGGTGCCAGCAGATTCATGCGGTACAAGCCAAAACCACCGGAAGCCATACCATCCGCGATACTGAAATAGCCCGCCTGCCAGCAGCACAGACTCACCAGCAAAAACAGCAAGACCACCTCGATGAATGCAGTGCATCGAGTCAACTGGCCTTTGAGGGTTCGGCCGGCAACATCGGCTACCCAGATCAAAGCCACCATGGCCAGCAGATAAGCGTGGATCATCGCCGTCGCCGCCAACAGCGCTCCCCAGGCCACCCGGCGCTTCTGCACGCCCGGGTGCAGGGCCAGATAGAGCGCGGCCAGAATCAGAAAATGCCCGGCCAGGGACAAATGCCCCCCCATGCGCAAGAACATCGGCGGCGAAAACAGAAACAGGCCTGACCCCAGCACCCTGAGCGCAACACTGGGCGTAACCAGCCCCAGCAACTTCCAGGCAAACCAGGCTTGCAGAACAAAACATGCCAGCAGCCAAATACCGAAATACTGGAACGTCTCGGGAAGGATTGAGTTGAAGGGTTTGAACAGCAGCGCCAACAGCGGATTGGAATCGGAAAAAATGATCGCACTGCCCAGTTCCAACCCATAGGACGGGTTAAGTCCGAGCGGAAAAGTCCAGGGAGAATGTCGAAAGAACGTCCAGCCCAAGTAATGGGTCGCCGGATCGCCGCTTTCCAGCCAGGCAATGTTTTGCGGGTCCAGGGCCCGTGGCCCGATCACCATGAAAAATGCCACCACGCCCATTAACAGGGGCAATAACCCGATCGCCCAATGCTTGCCCGAAACCTTCATCGATACGTCCAGAAGTTATGCAATACAAACGTAAAGGCCGGAATGGTCAGCGCCACCGCCCCTATCCCCAGCAAGTAATGAAGCCCGGCCATTTGTGCGGCCCAGGCCACCAGCATCGCCAGTAGTAAACCGGCCCCGGAAACCATCATGAAGCGCGCCAGCGTCCGGCCATGCAATCGGCTGGAAAAACTCCAGCTCGTGTTGATCACATAAGAAACCAGGGTCGCCACAGAAAACGCTACACCGTTGGCCACGGGTGGCAGCGCCAGCACGTAGTTGATGAGCAACACGGCCACCACCGCATGCAGGGCCGTTACGAATAACCCGGTCACGGCAAAACGCAGGCCACGCTTGATCAGGGCTGATTTTTCGGCTGAGGTCACGGTTTCTGCGCCAGCACGAACACCGTCAGACCCGCCAGGCGGTTCGCGCCCATGAACGGACGTTCGATACTGCACAAGGTCTTGAGCAGCGTATTGACCAATGGATGGTGCTGCTTGAGTTGCGAGCGTGGCGGCGAAGGCTGTGCGCCTTGGGACAGCAACCGCAGGGTCGCTGCAATCGGGAACACCGCGCCGAAATAATAAGCCCCCTTCTTCACTATCAAACCGGAGTCCCTGGCCACTGCTTCCATTTGCGCCAAGGTATAGCGCCGTTTGTGTTCAAGAAAGTCATCGTGCCCACTCCAGAGAAACTGGAACGCCGGCACGGTTATCAGGAAACGACTCCCGGACGGGACTTTATCGACGTACGCCTTGAGTAACCCGACATCGTCATCGACATGTTCCAGCACATCCATCAGCAGCACCAGATCGGCATCAACCGAGTCGATCGAACGGCGATAGTGCACCGGTTTCCCGGCGGTCGTGGCATCCGAATCCGCTTCGTAGCTGATGTCCACGCACCAGGCCTCGGTGGCTGCCGTATGGGTCAGCAGATGATGGGAAAAGAACCCCGAACCCGCACCTACGTCAAGAATCCTGTCGACCCGCGCATTGCCCAGCAAACGAGTCGTCGCCGCCGCTTTCGAGCGGTAATACCAATGCTGCTCGATGCTTGAACCGAGGATGTCGGTTTCCTTGAGATCCATGGTCAGTCCTTGGCGTTATGGACGCGACGCACCAGAAAAACCGGGCGGCGTTTTGATTCGATGTAGGTTCTGCCCAGGTACTCACCCAGCACCCCGATACCGATCAATTGCAGCCCCCCCAGAAAGGTGACGGCAACCATCAGCGAGGCGTAGCCCGGGACATCGATCCCGGTCAACAACGTCCGCAGCACAATGAAAGTGGCAAATGAAAAAGAAACCACCGACACCAACAGCCCCAGATACGTCCAGACCTTGAGCGGGTCGGTGCTGAAACTGGTGATGCCTTCCAGCGCGAAATTCCACAAGCGCCAGCCATTGAATTTGCTTTCCCCCGCCACCCGCTCCGGACGCTCGTAATCGACATGGGTCGTCCGAAACCCGACCCAGGCGAACAAGCCCTTCATGAAACGCCGTGACTCCGGCAAGGTCTGCAAGGCATCGATCACGCAGCGGTCCATGAGCCGAAAATCACCGACATTTTTCGGCAGCGGCTGATCAGAGATTTTGTTGTGCAGGTGATAAAACCAGTTGGCGGAGGTTTGCTTGGCCCAAGAGTCGTTGTGACGACTCACGCGATGGCCCAGCACCACTTCATAGCCTTCACGCCAGCGGGCGATCATCTGGAGGACAACTTCGGGAGGGTCCTGGAGATCGACATCGATGGGCACTACCACCTGGCCAGTGGCAGTCTGCAAGCCCGCGGTCAACGCCGCTTCCTTGCCGAAATTGCGACTCAGATCGACGATTCGCACGCGGGGGTCAGTCTTCTGGCGCTCCAGAAGCAGCTCCAGCGTGGTGTCGGTACTGCCGTCATTGACGAACACCATCTCCAGACCGACCAGCGCCTCATCCTTGAAGACGTCAGTGATCCGCGCCATGAACAAATCGATGGTGGCAGCTTCATTAAAGACCGGAATGACGAGCGATAGCGCCACATGCTCGCCCCAATGCGTTCCATGCTGATGAGTCACTGATTGCTCTTTTTATAGTGATTTTTCTGCTATCCGAGGTCGCCGGCTAATCTCCAGCGCCATGAGCTGCGTGACATTAAGCAGGAGCGTGGGAGGTGATGCAAGGGCGAAACTGCGGCGATTTTGGCCATTCATTTACCCCCCCTTTCGCCACCTGGCGGATGACCTGATTCAGCAGACGCCAAAGCTGCGAAGCTGCTCGATGTGCCTGAGCAGCTTCGTTTCCACACACCAACAGGTACAGCCTAGATTTCCTTCACCGACGTTTCGTTGTGGACGCTTTTGATCAACCCGATCACGTGCAGGCAATCCGCCTTGTTGACGTACGACTCGCCGCTGGCAACCGTCTCATGATTGGCCGCCCTTAAACGCCAGCGCCATTGGCCCTTCCCGGTAAGCGGGGTGCCTCGTGACTGCCTGTAGATCTCAAAGTACATGGTTCGCTCCTTGCGACTGCTGATAACGACAGACTCCTGGTCTGTGCAGGCAGAGTAGACGAGTGATTCAAGATTTAACGGCGATCAAAAGTAAGCAGACATTACCCAAAATACCCTCCACCCCAACGAAAGCCAACAGACACTGAGGCCAGTTAAAAGGCTGACTGAACAGTGTCATTTTTCAGGAAATCGTACTTATTTTTCATACAGAGCCTAGGCCGCATTCATCCCGACCTGCTGGAAAAAAGCACGGAACAAACAGGATCGTTCCGTCTTTGCACCACCCCCATACCTGTTTGCTGCGACCGCTATACGCCCGATGATGAGCACCCTGGGTGGATATACCTCAAAAAAGTCGCTTTTTTGTTCATCACCCGCCAAGGGATAGTCCTGTCATCTCATCGATTTCAGGAAATACCCCATGCCGTCTCTATAAGCACGGGGAACAGTGCGCCAAAGCCGAAGAGGTCAAACGCATCAATCAACTCCTCAAGAGCCTGCCGAGCGCCGAGGATAATTGACCAGCCCACCCGTCTCGGTCGACCACATCAGAGCGCCAGGGCCAGAGTATCGGCCTTGGCGCTATTAATGTTCCGGCACTGCTCGCGAATGATGTCGGTCATCAGCCGGACTTCCGGGTTGAACCTGTACTCTTCCAGGAATCCCATATACATCGGCACGTTGCATTCGCGTTGATGACACAGTGGTACCAGGCGCAACTGACCGCTCGCCAGCTTGTCGCTGACCATGTGTTCAGGCAACCAGGCAAAACCCAGACCGCGTTCGACAAACGTCAGCGCGGTGCTCAGGTTGCTTACGGTCCAGCACTGGGACGCGCCGGACCAACTGCTGTTCTGGGAGTTGCGGATAGCCGAATCGCTAACCACGATTTGCCGGTAGTCTTTCATGTCAGCCAGGCTCAGCTCGCCATTGAAATGGGCCAGAGAGTGATCAGACGCCACGACACACAGCAGTGAAACGTTGAGCAGGAACTCCTGGATATAGCCCTCCGGCAGACTACTGGCGATGCCCAACTCGACCTTGCCGTTTTCCAGCAATTCGTATGCGCCGGACACGGCCGTTTCGTGAAGCCGGACATGGTACCCCTGCAAAACCGAAGAAAAGCGTGACAGCGCTTGCTCCAGCACGTTGGCGGGAAACAGCATGTCGACCGCCAGCGAGTGTTCGATACACAACCCCGGCTGGTACTGAATGGCCAGTCGCTCAAGCTTTTTCGCCGAGCCCAGCAGATGCTTGGCCTGAGGCAACAGGGCCTGGCCCAGAGGTGTCAATACGGCCTTGCGCCCCTCGATCAGGAACAGTTCCTGACCCAGCAGGGTTTCCATGCGGTTGACCGAATGGCTGACGGCCGACTGTGACTTGAACATATACTCGCCGGCCTGCTGGAAACCTCCACACTCGACTGTAGAAACAAAAGCCTGCCACTGGTCGAGACTGATCCTGGAAAACATTCGAACCTCCATGTCCGTATCGGGTAAAAACCACCGCTACTGCGGCTCGGCGTTTTACCACAAAAAAACCTCTCGCCCTACACCATCGATACCGCGATTGCCCTCATGCCTCACATGAAGATTCTGAATGAATAGCGACTAATTAATTCATTTAAAACAATCAAGCCGCTCATGATAAAACGCCACGCCAAGCAGGACGCTATCTCATTAATCCATCGGAAGGATTCGCTACTCGCTGACACGTCAAACCACGCCCCTATCTTCCGTTCAGAAAAAACCGCACATCCCCTTGTGGCCTTTTCTGCGGAGGCGTGTGGCAGCCTGAAAATTCGTCACAACTGAATAAAAACACTATAAAAATCAATCCAATAACTTGATTAAACCACGCTATTACATAGGGCATGGATAAGCCGCCTGTTGCCGTAACAACAGGAGGTTTTAGCACTGTTGTACCAAAACAACCCGTCTATCGATCCACGCAGAAAAGAAAGGAAAACTTGCATGCGTACTCAAGTAGCCAAACGCAACACCCTACTCTGGAAGTCCGCCGTTGACTTTGTTAAACGTCGGTATATGAAAGCCTTTAACGCCATCATCGAGCCATCTCCCGAGTACTTTTTAATCGTATTCGATAACAATGACTCCATTCAGTCGTGTGCCGGTTTCAGTTTCGCCAAGTCAGGCCCTCTATTGTCCGAGTGTTATCTGGACTCACCGTCCGAGGAGACGCTGTCGCGCATCACCAACACCCGGATTGAACGCGACAGCATCGTCGAAATCGGCAATACCGCATCGATCAATTCGGCTGCCGGCCAGACCCTGTTCAACATGCTCTCAATGGTGACCTGGTGCATGGGCGCACGCTACGTGCTGTGCACCTGCACACCGCAATTGATCAAATCGATGGGCTACTGCAACGTCAAGGTCAACAAGATCTGCGATGCCGACCCGCAACGCATGACCCCACAAGCGGAAGTCGAATGGGGCTCCTACTACGAGCAGACGCCCATCACCGGCTACATCAAGCTGGGCGATATGAAGCGTCACTATCACGAGACCGTCCTCAAGACCGTTTTCCGACTCGACGTGCAGAGCGAGCAAGCAGCATGACGCATTTCGTCGAAGACTTGCTGGCCCAGGCCCAACGCACACCGGATGCCGTGTGCGTCGTCGATATTCCTGCGGCAGACGGCACGGGTGGGCGGCGCCTGACCTACACCCAGGTGCTGGAGCATGCCCGGCAGCTGGGGCAACACATGAACCGTCAGTTCACCGACGAAAAGCGCACCATCGGCATCGTCATGCGCAACAGCAGCGACTGGGTCATCGCCGACTTCGCCTGCCTGCTCTTCGGCTTCACCTCCTTGCCGCTGCCGTTGGGCTTCAGCAAGTACCAGGCCGAACACCTGGCCTTCGAATGCTCGGGCTTCCTGGTCGATGACAAAGGCCGGGAGACGTTGGAAAAGCGCTGGGAAATCGACCTGAACGCCAGCCGCCTGATCCATGTGCCCAGCGCACTCGAGACCCCGGCTCCGGTGCCGACGGGCCCGAGCTTCATCGACAGCGCCGATGCCGAATGGACCTGCAAAGTCATCCACACCTCCGGCACCACCAGCAAGCCCAAAGGCGTGAAGCAAAGCCTGGGCGGCCTGAGCGCCGTGCTGCAATCGCTACTCGGCGTGGTCCCGGCCAGCTATCAAGAGCGCTACCTGTCGGTGGTGCCGCTGAGCCTGTTGATCGAACAGGTCACGGCGGTCTACCTGCCGCTGCTGTCCGGCGGCACGGTGTACTTCCTCGACGAGCACACGCCGTTGATCGGCGAAGCGGGCTTCGACACCTCGGCGATTCTGGCGCAACTGCTCAAAACCCGGGCAAGCGCGGTGACCGTACCGCCGATCATGCTCGACGTGCTCCTTGAAGTGGCCGAGCAAAACACCGACACGGAGCTGCTGTCGTTGCTGCGCAACGAGTTGTACATCACCGCCGGTGGCGCTCCGATCAGCAGCGAAAAACTGCAGCGCCTGAGCGCGCAGGGTATTCAGGTTCATCAAGGTTACGGATTGAGCGAGAACGGTTCGGTGGTGAGCGTCAACACCCCGGCCAACAGCAAGCTGGGCAGCGTTGGCAAACCCCTGCCGCACGTCCAGGTCCGGGTGACGGATCAGCAACGGGTAGAAATCAAAAGCAGCTCGATGTTCCAGGGCTACTCGTGGGTCGATCCGAGCGCCTGCTCCTTCACCGAGGATGGCTGGCTGCGCACCGGTGATATCGGCGAGTTCGATGACCAGGGTTTCCTGTTCATCACCGGACGCGAGAAAAATATCATCTGCCTGCCCAATGGCCGCAATGTTTCTCCGGAACAAATCGAGCTGGAGTTCAAAGAGCAAACCGGCGTGAACGATGCACTGATGTTCATGACCACGGACGGGCAACTGGCGATCGTACTCAGCATCGGACCGCTATTCGATCACCAGCACACCCGGGACTGGGCGCAACAGCGCTTCTCGGAAGTCGAACTGCCGCAGGCCATCTGGCCACTGGCGCCGGACGCCCCGCAGTTGCAAAGCCTCTATGCCCTCAATGGCCCGGCCCGTAGAGCGCACGCCTCCGACCTGCATCGTCAGACATGTACTCACTAAAGGACTAGCGACATGACTCAATCTACTTATCAGGCGAGTGTCATCACCGATCGCGCGTATGCCTTGAGCGCCGACACTGCGGCGGTTTTCGAAGAGCTTTCGAACGCCGGCGTGATTATCTTCCGCAACTGCATCCAGTCGCTGGACGAGTTCGGTGCCTTCGTGAAAAAACACAGTTCGCGCCTGAGCCTGGACCCGGGTCGCGTGATCGCCAAAGGCGTCGCACAACTGGTCGACGCCGGCACCGATGCTGTAGGCCTGCACTGCGAAAACGGCAACGCGCCGATCTGGCCTGACCTGACCTGGTTCTTCTGCGAGATCGCCCCCACCAAAGGTTCGCAAACCACCTTGTGCGATGGGGTGAAGGTCTACCAGGAACTCAGCGAAGAGGCCCGTCAGCGCTTCGAGAGCAGCCGCATCCGCTACCGCCGCACGGTGACGGGCGAAAAGTGGCGCAAGATCGTCAGCTACTACAAACCGGAAATCCAGCAGCTGGAAGACGCCAGCTTCGAGCACCTGAGCGAGATCATCGGCCAGGACCCCAACACCCGGATGGAGTACAACCCAAGCACCGATTGCGTGGCCTACGCCTACAGTGTCCCGGCGTGCCAGACCTCCAGTTTCTGTGAGCACCCAGCCTTCGCCAACAGCATTCTCGGGCCGTCCTTCAACTACGAAAAACCGGTGATCGACTTCGAGAACGGCGAAGAGATTCCCGCCGACCTGCTGGCGGAAATCATCGCGGTCACCGAACGCAATACGCATACCGTGGGCTGGCAGGACCTGGACCTGGTGATGATCGACAACCGTCGGGTGATGCACGGCCGGCAAGCGATCATCGATGACCAGCGTCGCATTTTCAATGCGCTGAGCTATCGGTAATGGCCGCCATGACGAATCATCCAGAGCAAACCTGGGCCGTCGAAGGCCAGTACGAAAGCTTCATCGACAACCGCGGCCATCAACTGATTGACCTCAGTGGCGGGTTCGGCCTGCAAGTGCCCGAAGTGGTGCAGGCCGTGAGTCGGCAGGTCGATAAAATCGGCCTGTCCAACCGTGTCCTGCTGTCCGCGCCGTTGATCGAGTTGTGCAAGCAACTCAGCGAGTTCATGCCCGAAGGGCTGGAGAACTCGTACGTCTGCAACTCTGGCGACGAGGCGTTTGAAGGTGCGCTGAAACTCGCGCGTTCGCTCAACCCCCATCGGCGCACAGTGATCGCCGTGGGGGGCGTGGCGTACGGTTCATTGTCTTACGGGCGCTACCTGAGCGCCCCTGGGCTTTATCCGGAGTCCGGGGAGTTTCTGGGGATCAAGGTGGTGCACGTCGACTCGGTGCACGACCTGCCGGACATGGCGATCTGGCAGGACTGTTTTGCCCTGTGCTACGGCCCGTTGCGCACGGCCGCCAACGGGCTGCTGGAAGCGGTCGATCCGATGCTGATCGCCAGTCTGGAACGGATCGCCAACAGCCAGCGAATTGTGACCCTGTTCAATGACGTCGACACCTGCCTGGGCAGCGTCGGGCATCTGCTGTCGCAGAACCTGTCCGGTGCGCGCCCGGACATCGTCGTCCTGGGCAAAAGCCTGGGCGGCGGCTGCATCCCCATCGGCACCTACACCTGCAGTCATGCGCTGGCCTACAAGGCCTACGGCAAAGCCACACCGGCCAAACACGGGAGCACCACGGCGGGTAACCCGCCATCGTGCATCGCGGCACAGACTGCCCTGCGCTACGCGCAGGAACAGCGGCTGGACCAGCGCAGTCTCGACAACGGCAAGGCGCTGGCCAGCGAACTGGCCGACCTCAATGCAAGGGCCATCGGTGGCATCGTCAAAGTTCCGCTGGCCAGCACCGAGCAAGCCCTCGAGGCGCAACGGGCGCTGTACGCCGCCGGTGTGCATATTCGCCGGCCAAGCGGGCGCGAACTGCTCTTGCGTTGCCCATTGGTCGCGCGCACGGAGCGCGTGGTCGACGCCGCACACCTGATAAAAAGGACTTTGCAATATGCTGCTTAACCGCCTGGTGGATGACTGCTACAAACACTGGACGCCCTCGGCGGCCAAGCTTTATCGCATTGCCAATACCGGCATCGAACGCTCCGCCGAAGGGGCGATCGTTACCGACCATCGCGGCAAGCACTTCATCGATTGTGCGTGCAGCTATGGAATATTCCTGGTCGGTCACCAGAACCCTCAGGTCAAGTACGCCAGCCAGCGTCAGCTGAACCGGATGGCCTGGCAGCCCGAGGGGCTGACCCACAATTCGCAGCACCAACTGAGCGAGACCCTCAAGCGTCTGGCTCCCGGCGAGTGGGGCGATGTGCGCTACACCATGACCGGTGCCGAAGCCATCGAGCAAACCTTACGCTATGCGCTCAAACGGCAGTTGCCGCGCAAACGGATCGTGGTCATGCGCAATGCCTACCATGGCAAAACCCTGACCACTATGGCGATCCTCGGCCAGCAGTACCAAAGCAACCAGCATGGCCTGAACCGCGTGATGGTTGACTTCATTCCCTACGGCGACTTCGCCGCCCTGGAACACGCCATCACCGACCAGGTGGCGGCGGTCTACATCGAGCCGATCCTCGGCGGTGCCCACCTGACGTTGCCCGAAGCCGGCTACAACACGCGGATCCGCGAGTTGTGCAGCGCCCACGGCTGCCTGATGATCGCCGATGAAATCCAGACGGCGTTCGGTCGCTGCGGCAAATGGTTCGGCGTCGATTACGACAACGTGGTGCCTGACATCATGGTGCTGTCCAAGGGCTTGACTGGCGGCTACGCAGCCATCGCGGCGGTGATGTACAGCCGCGCCTTGATCGACCGGCAGCCACTCGACCCTCTTGAAGATCAGGTCTGCGGCCAGGGCGGTTTGCCCTATGCCTGCGAAACGGCCCTGGCCGCAATTCATGCGATTGAAGAAGGCCAACTGATCGAAAAATCCCAGGCTGCCAGCACACAGTTGTGTCAGGGATTGCAGCTACTGGCCGAAGCCTACCCGCAGATCATCAGCGACGCGCCAGCGATTGGCCTGATGACCGGTTTACGCCTCAAGGGCGCGGTGTGGGAAAACCTGATCAGCATGGAACTGAGCAAACGCGGGGTTCACTCAGGGCACTCGTTGAACGAAAAAGCCTCGGCGCCGGTGTTGCGTTTCTATCCACCGCTGACCATCAGCACCGCGCAAGTGAGCCAGGTCCTCAAGGCCCTGGAAGAATCCCTCGAGGCCGTCGCCAGCAAGCCGCGCTGGCTGCTCAAACTGATGACGCCGATCATCCGCAATCTCTACCGCATCCCCTACGCCATGACCCCACGGAGCGCAGACCGATGATTCGCGAGGACGATCTTTCCCGGTAGTTCGGCAAGCGCCTGGAGGCCGCCTTGCCAAAATGGCAGGCGGTGATCCCGCTCAGTAACCCTCCCCCACTGACATCGTTGCCGGGGTCATCCCCGGCAGCACGATCAGTTGGCCCTGGTGTGCCGCAAATGAGTATCTCGAGGGCACTTCAGACCGGAGTAATGCGGTAAGCACAACGGCGGGCATTCATCAGAATGTGCTCCACACGCTCAACCCTGGCTTGCAGAACCTGCTCGAACACATCCAGTTCGGCACGGCAGAAACCCTGACACGCGGTCGCCGCCGCGCAGATCGGACAATGGTTTTCGATCAGCACAAAGGCCCCATCCGGTTGCTCACTCCACTCGGCCATGTAGCCCTCGCGGGCCCGCAGGGCCGCGAGGCGCTTGACCCGTTCCTGAAGGGTCTCGGCACTGGCCAGCTCTTGCAGGTACAAGGTGCGACTCTGCTGCTCGCGAACGTCGATCAGACGATCGATGGCCTCGGGCCCGAAGGTCTCGCGCACGGTCTGCAAGAGCTGCACGGTCAGCTCCGAATGGGTATCGGGAAACCGCGCATGGCCGGCCGCCGTCAGACGCCAGACCTGCGACGGGCGCCCGACGCCTCGGGCCTCGGACTGAGCCTCCACCAGGCCACTGGCGGCCAGTTTGACGAACTGCTGGCGCGCCGCTTCCCCCGTGGTGCCCATCGCGCGTCCGGCATCGGCCGCCAGTTGCGGGCCGCGGGTCTTGAGCATGTGAAGCAGTCGGTCGGCAGCCGACATCGACACGTCATCCTGGTTTTCCAAGTGTTTACTTGACAAACAACAGCCCTCGCAGCTTCAATATTTAAAGAATTAACTTGGTAAATCTAACCCAAGCCTTGAAAGCAGGCAATTGACTCTCGCAATCCGCCGGGTCGCGAGTCACAGCAGGAGGTTGTATGTCTACACAAGGAAGCAGCTGGAGCGATTTACTCTCCGGAAAAAACGCCGCGCGATCCATCGCACTGTCAGGAGGCGTTACGCTGCACGCGATCAATATCTACATCGCTACGACTATCCTGCCCTCCGTGGTCAAGGAAATCGGCGGGCTCGACCTGTACGCCTGGAACACCACACTGTTCGTCGTCGCATCCATCCTCGGCTCCGCGCTCACGGCCAAAATCCTGCAACGCACAGGGCCACGCGTTTCCTATGCGATAGCCTCGTTATTTTTCCTCGCTGGCAGCCTCATTTGTGCCCTGGCACCGAGCATGCCAGTGATGTTGGTCGGTCGCGCGGTGCAAGGCCTGGGCGGCGGCTTGATGTTCGCCCTGTGCTACTCGATGATTCAGCTGGTGTTCGAAGAGCGCCTCTGGCCCCGGGCCATGGCCCTGGTCTCGGGCATGTGGGGGATCGCCACGCTGATCGGCCCGGCCATCGGCGGCATCTTTGCGGAAATGGATGCCTGGCGTTTAGCCTTTGGCACGCTGGTGCCGGTGACGCTGGCGTACATCCTGCTGACCAGCAGCGTATTGCCCAAACGTGACATGAATCAACCGCCCGTGGGCCGCTTGCCCTTGCTGCAACTGTTCCTGCTGGCTGCGGCGGTGCTCTCGGTATGCATCGGCAGCGCTTCGTCGCTTCCGACCTGGAACCTGCTGGGCATAGGCCTCTGCCTGCTGCTGGTGTTCTTCCTGGTTCGTCATGAATCCAGCACCCTGACACGCCTGCTGCCCAAGGATGCCTTGCGGCTCAACACCCCACTCTGTGCGCTGTACGCGACCATGGGGTTGTTGGTGGTTGGCATGACCAGCGAAATCTTCGTGCCGTACTTCCTGCAAACCCTGCACGGGCAGACGCCGCTGATTTCCGGCTACCTGGCGGCCCTCATGGCGGCTGGCTGGACGCTGTCCGAAGTGATGAGCTCCGGCTGGCGCGAGCGTGGCGTGCGCCGCGCAATCATCAGTGGCCCGGTGTTCGTACTGGTCGGACTGATCATCCTGGCCGTCGCCATACCGTTCGACAGTGGTGGAGACTGGGCGCTGCTCACCCCGATCTGCATTGCCTTGACCCTGGTGGGATTCGGCATCGGTATCGGCTGGCCACACCTGCTGACCCGAGTCCTGCAAGTGGCCTCGGCCGAAGACCAGGACTCGGCGGCTTCATCCATCACCACCGTACAACTGTTCGCCACCGCACTCGGCGCGGCACTGGCCGGGATGATCGCCAACATGGCCGGACTCAACGACCCGAGCAACATGCAAGGCACTGCCAACGCCGCACGCTGGCTGTTTGCGCTGTTTACCATTGCACCGATTCTGGCGCTGGTGACTGCGGTGCGGTCGGCGCGGATTCGGCCGGGGCTTGCAGCGGTTTGAATCGGGTCGCGCTTCAATAAAAAACCCGGCATTACCCGCCATTCTGTTCACTTAAGCCGGAGACCAGAGCTTTTTTATTTCAAACTCTACGGTGAAAACCAAGTAAAACGCCGCTTTCTCATGTCGAGACAAGCGGCGTTTTCATCATTCGCCATCACCAACACTGGATGTCATGGCGTCATGCTTCCGGGCTTATCAGCGCACCGACTCGATGCGCCACTTCCACAGACCTACCGGACTGTTCTCGAGAACATGAACGAACTGTCCATAGTCGGCGAGGTACCAGGACAGATCGGTCCAATCCAGCCCGCGGGCTTTCATCTTGGTGCAATTGAGGAGCTTGGCCGAGCCCAGCAGAGTCGGATGCAAGGCGCTGGCAGGTTGTTCGCGGACGATCTGGCAGGTCACAGTCCTGGGTTCACTGGTCTTGTGCGAAGGGCTGCCGTCAGCGTTGGCAGGCTCTGCCCGGGTTTCGATATAGCTGACCTGGGTCTTGAGCGGCAAGTTGCGCCAGTCACCCTGAAAGCTCAGGTCGACCAGGGGCCGCGAATCCGCCACTTCCTTGCCGGTTTCTTTGTCGATGTTGTGGCTGGCCAGATCGAACAAGCCACGGAAGGTCAGGTTGATCGCAGGCGGGAGCACAAAGTCCACTGGCTGCACCAGAGTTTGCCCCGAGGCGCTGTCGGTGCTGATGAAGACCTCCTTGGAGAAGTCGCCAAGTTTAGCCCCGTTAAACATCACCATGTCATAGCGATATCCCAGGTGGCGCAGGGGCCTGGCCGGCGTGGGCAGGTCCAAGGCCTGGATGGCCGCTACGACTGACGGTGCAACCGTCGGCGTGCTGATGACCGGCGGCAAGGTTTGGCGTGCGTTGAAGACAGGCAACCTGGCCAGCTCCGCTTGCGGCAGGCAAGCGGTCTTGAACACGCGTTGCCGGTCGGCCGAAGCCTGCATCAGCGGTTGCGGCACAGCCTGCCTTTCGACTTTGCCGCTGGAGACTTCGTGCGAGCCATCGATCATGAACTGGCTTAGTGCAGTGACCGTTTGCTGCTTGCAGTCCAAGGCCAGTCGCTCCTGGCTCTGAGCTATCAGCGCGGCTCCGTCGCTGGCAATAAGGTAGTGCCGATAATCGCGGCCGGCCCAGACATACAGTAGTCCGCCTTCCTGTTGCAGGCTATTGCGGTCAAGCATCAGCCAATCCTGATCCTCGGCTAATTCCAGCATCCGCCAATCGGGCGTGGGACGTTGTGTGCATACCTGTTGCAACTGCGCACTGTGCTGCAACTGCTGACTTTGCTCCGCCGGCAAAGCAGTGCTGGTCATTGGCTGGTCGGTAAACGCGCTCAAACCGTTACGGGTGGGATAGAACATGCTGTTCGGACCCTGCTTGCAGGACGCATTGAACCTGGCATAGATCGCAGTGTTGCCCACTCGCGTGACCAAGTAGGTCACCTTGTCGCCTTCGCGCACAATGGAGTGCTCCAGGACGGGCAACGTGAGGGCCTCATTGAAGACGGCCAGGCCCGGGTGCACCTTGGGTTCCTGCGGGATCGGCCTGGAGCTGCAACCGGTCAGACTCAGGGCCAGCAGCGAGAAGCCCAACACAACCGGGTGGCGGAAAAAGGTAGAGCTGGCGTCCATGCGGATACGGTCCTTGAAAATTAGGGGCGGGTGAAAGATAAAAATCTTGTTGATAGTTCGGCACATTTTTTTCGCCCATCACCGATGGGTATCTGAAATTGCACGTACTGCTCGACACGGCCGGTTATCGAATCCGGGCCGTTACGCAGATTCTGGAAAATCTCGCGATGCGCGGCGGCATCACCACCGACTCAGTGATCCTCAGCGACTTCGCGCAGCTCTGCTGCATTCCTCTACGCGATGGCTGCGACTTGCTCGATGTGATTGCACGACGTCTGGATGCGCAGCCGTCGCCCGCAAGCGAACGCGCCAAGCAATAACCTCAAAAAAGAAAAAGCCCCCCCTAACTTTTCAGCTACGGGGGCTTTTTATAGGTATGGCGCAGAGATAGGGATTCGCCCCCAAAATAACGGGGACAAATGCTTTCTTACTGGGCCAGCGACACCTGACCAGCGCCGAGCTTCAACCCGGCCAGGCGCTTGAGCAGTTCATTGATGTTCTCCCGTGCCGAGCCTTCGTTCGCCAGTCGCAGGCGTTTCACACCGAAGAACGAGTCGCCGACGCCGGCGGTGAAGGGAGCCTTGACCTTGTCGGTCCAGATCACCCGGCCCGTGGCATTCTCTACCAGGCTGTATTCAACCATCGAAGTGACGGTGAAGTTCAGGCCGATCAGCGGCTGGTCGAGGCTTACCAGATTGGCGCGCAGGGCGTAGTTTGCCTTGCTGTTCTTACCCAGCAGGCCAGCGTTGCTCAACGATTGCTCGAGCGCCGAACGGAAGTCCGCGCTTTCGATCTGCGAAGTCCACAGCGGGTTGGTCGTGCTGCCGCCGCCGACACTGTCGACTTTCATGTTGTCGCGAAGCGCAACGTCATAGGTTTGTGCTTGCGCGGGATTGACCTGCATATTCTCGACCTTGGCTGATGAAGCACAGCCAGTGAGAACAAGGGCAAACAGGGAGATAGAAAGCAAACGGAGCATGGTCGATCCTTGATGTCCAAAAAGGGGCGAGTAACGGTAAACGTCGTATCAGGGTCTGCGAATGAAGGCCGGAGTGTCGGCGACTGTCCCTGAAAACGCGAGGAGGATAATAGAGTTGAGTTAATGGCTCAATGATATCATCACAAGAAATGCGCCTTGGAAGGGAAGCGGTCAATGAAAGGGGGGATATTTTCAGCGCTCGCTTATCCAACGCCAAAATACTCGATACTTTTTCCAAGAGCTTGAACCCGGGCCTTTACGCAGATTCTGGAAAACCTCGCGATGCGTGGCGACATCACCATCGACTCGGTGATCCTCAGCGACTTCGCGTAGCGGTGCTGCATTCCTCTGCGCAACGGCTGCGATTGACTCGATGTGATTGCTCGACGGGGACACCTTCCAGCTCAAACCATTCAGTCCCAAAGAGGGGGGGTGAATCAAATTTCAGCTCTGGTTTGCAGCCGTTTCCTAAGCACACCCAATTGTTACCGAACGTCCCGGCGCGACGTAACTCCACGCTCAAGTAACAGCCGGCACGCCTTCGCAAAACCTTCCGAAAAAATCGCCTCCGGCCAAACCCTTGCCCCAAAAGCGTTCCAGTTAAACCCTGTGCTTTATTGAACAGCGATCCAACAAGTTGGCCGCCTGATTGCATATTCTTGTATGTACAAGTAAACGTGTGTGCACAAGAGTCGGGGGAACCTCTTCACCTCCACCGCCTTGCTTGTAGAGCAAGGCCGCGCACAACAAAGACGTGTGCATCGGCAACCGCGTCGTGATTCTCAAGGACGGCCGGTTGATTCAGATTGGTGCGCCGAAAGGGATCCTTGACTCGTCTGCTGACGAATAGGTTGATCGCTTCGTTCAGCGTCCTGCCGCACCTGCTTGAAATGAGCTTTTCCGGACGACGTGTATCCAATGTGGCCAGGGGCCGAATCCTCTGGCCACAGGTGTAACTCGACAACAACCCTTGCGTGAGGCTTCACATGTCACAGGCTAAAAAAATTGTTATCGCCGATGCGCCGTTGCGTTGGCAGGATGTGGTCGCAGTTGCCCGGCACGGTGCTGTGCTTGAATTGTCGGCTCAAACCTGGGCACGGATCGACAATGCCCAGGCCATCGTCCAGCACATCGTCGTCAGCGGCGAGCGCGCGTATGGCGTCAATACCGGTTTGGGCGCGCTCTGCAATGTCTCGCTGCAAGGCGAACAACTGAGCCAACTGTCGCGCAATACATTGCTTAGCCACGCGTGTGGCGTCGGTGCATCACTGACCGATGAGCAGACGCGGTCGATCATGTGCGCGGCGATCATAAATTACAGCCACGGCAAATCCGGTCTGCATCGGCAAGTGGTCGAAGCGCTATTGGCCTTGCTCAATCGCGGGATTACCCCACAAGTACCGTCCCAGGGTTCGGTCGGCTACCTGACTCACATGGCGCATATCGGCATCAGTCTGCTGGGGGTCGGCCAGGTCAGTTATCGCGGGCAGATCGTCCCTGCGCAGCAAGCTTTGGCTGAAGAAGGCTTGAAGCCGGTGCAGTTGGGCGCAAAAGACGGGCTGTGCCTGGTCAACGGTACGCCGTGCATGACCGGCCTGAGCTGCCTCGCCCTCGCCGATGCAACCCGCTTGATCCAGTGGGCAGACGTGATCGGTGCCATGAGCTTCGAAGCCCTGCGCGGTCAGATCGACGCATTCGACGCTGAAATCATCGCCCTCAAGCCACATCCGGGCATGCAGCAAGTCGGCATCAACTTGCGCGGCCTGCTCGATGGCAGTGAAGTAATTGCCAGCAGCAAGGGCATTCGTACTCAAGATGCACTGAGCATCCGTTCGATCCCGCAAGTACATGGTGCGGCCCGTGATCAACTTGACCACGCGACCCGGCAGATCGAAACCGAACTCAACTCCGCCACCGACAACCCCCTGCTTCTGGGTACACCGGATAACTACCGGGTGATGTCTCAGGCCAACCCGCACGGCCAGTCGGTGGCCTTGGCTGCCGACTTGCTGGCGATCGCCATGGCGGAGATCGGCTCGATCGCCGAGCGTCGCCTGGACCGTTTGATCAACCCGCACGTCAGTGGCTTGCCGGCATTTCTGGTGAGCAACCCTGGGGTTAACTCTGGAATGATGATCGTCCAGTACGTTGCCGCTTCCTTGTGTGCGGAAAATCGTCAGCTGGCGCAACCGGCGGTGCTCGACAATTACGTCACATCGGGTCTGCAGGAAGACCACCTGAGCATGGGCACCAACGCTGCACTGAAGCTGCATCGGGCGCTGGAAAACTGCACGCAGATCCTCGCTATCGAGTATCTGCTGGCGGCCCAGGCCTTCGAATTTCTCAAGGCCGACTTTCTCAAGGGGCCATGCTTCGGTGCAGGCACGGAGGTCGCTTGGCGACTGCTGCGCGAGCGCGTTCCGGCCTACGACCAGGACCGCTGGCTGGCGCCAGATATCGCCAGTGCAGCAAGCGTGTTGAAAGATCCGCAATTGCTGCAAACCGCGTTACCGAGCCTGCACTAAAATCGATTCCCAAGCAGCGTGCCAAGCCGCAGCCATTCATAAGTGGCTGCGGCGGATAATCGCCACCAAAGCACTCACCCAATCGTTCCCCATCGCGCACCAACATCTCTCAATTTGTTACCGAGCGCCCCGGCATAGCGCAATTCCACACTCAAGTAACGACCGTCACACCTTCGCAAAGTCTCTCAAAAAAAATTGCCTCCCGCCAAACCCTTGTCCCAAAGCCATTCCCACCAAACCTGAGCTTTATAGAAAAGCGATCCAATAAGTTGGCCGCTTGATTGCATAGCCTTGTATGTACAAGTAAGTATGTGTGCGTAAGAGTCACGAGAACCTCTTTGCCTCTCCACTATTTCACTTGTAGCGCAATGCCGTGCACAGGCTTGCTCGCCCGCTGCCTGGCTGGTTTTTACTGCTTTGTATGGTATGCACAAAAATAGTTGTGCATACCCGCACAGGAGATTCGGCCTGAGCCGGATCAGATCGCAACACTCCATTGATTAGGCAGGAATTATCAAGATGTCGAAGAAATCAAGCTGGTTGGGTTCTGTAGCGCTCAGTGCAATGGTTCTCGCCTGTGCTCCGGCACTGCAGGCCAAAGAATGGACTTCGGTGAATATTGCAACAGAGGGCGCCTATGAGCCCTGGAACGTGACTCTGCCAGGCGGAAAAATTGGCGGCTTCGAACCGGAGCTGATGGATATCATCTGTCCGCGCATGAAGCTCAAGTGCAACATTGTCGTACAGAACTGGGACGGGATGATCGCCAGCCTCAATGCCGGTAAATTCGACATGCTGATGGACGCCATTGTCATCAACGAAGAGCGCCAAAAGGTAATGGCCTTTTCGATTCCCTACGCCCAGACACCTGCCAGTTTCGTTGCGCTGAAAGCCGATCTGTTGCCGGGCAAAACCGGTGCCGAAGCCGCCATCACACTGGGTACCGACGCCAAGGAAGTACGCGCCGGCGTTGAAGAGCTGCGCAAGGCACTCAAGGGCAAGACCATTGGTATCGCCTCCGGCACCATTTACACGTCATTCATTGATCAGAACTTCAAGGATGTGGCGACCATTCGTGAATACGGCAGCTCGGCCGAAGCCATTCTCGACCTGCTGGCCGGCCGCATTGACGTCGCATTCGATGACGTGACCTTTTTCAATTCGGTGATGGACAAGCCGGAGAACAAACCGCTGGCCTTTACCGGCCCGGTCATCAAAGGCTCGATCTGGGGTGAAGGGGAAGCTCTAGGCTTCCGCCAGACAGACCCTGAGCTCAAAGCCAAGTTCGACGCAGCTCTCAAGGAAGCCATGGCTGACGGCACGATCAAGACACTTAGCGAGAAGTGGTTCAAAGTAGACCTCACACCTAAGTCTTGACCCCTGAATTGCCCGGCACCGTTAAGGCTGCCGGGCTGCTTAAACCTTCTCAAGAATGGGAGCCTCTATGAACCTCTTGCAGCTACTCAGTTTTGGTGACTCAGGCTGGGGAATGGCGCTGCTCAAGGCAGCGGGCATGACCGTGATATTGACCCTGGCAGCGCTGCTGGTGGGTGCGGTATTTGGCAGCCTGGTCGCGGCTGCCAAGCTATCCCGTCGACGCAGTTTGCGCTGGCTGGGGGATCTGTATTCGATACTGTTCAGGGGGATCCCCGAGTTGCTGGTGATCTACCTGTTCTACTTTGGCGGAGCCAGTGTGGTGACGGCGGTTGGCCACTGGTTCGGGGGTGAAGGCTACATCGACGTGCCACCTTTTCTGGTCGGCGCGTTGGCAGTCGGGCTGATTTCCGGCTCCTATCAGGCTGAAGTCTACCGTGGCGCTTTTCTCGCGGTATCGCGAGGCGAACTGGAAGCCGGCCTGGCCATAGGCATGTCCCGCGCGATGCGCTTCAAACGGATTCTGGTCCCCCAGGTGCTGCGATTTGCGCTGCCCGGCCTGGGAAATGTCTGGCAAATGAGCCTGAAAGACTCGGCGCTGATTTCGGTCATCGGCCTGGTGGAATTGATGCGTGCCAGCCAGGTTGCGGCCGGTTCCACTCGTCAATATTTCACGTTCTACATCATCGGGGGCGCCGTGTACCTCATTCTAACCGGCTTGTCCGGTCGGCTTTTCAATATGGCTGAGGCTCGTGTGCGTCGCACGCGGCAGCGCAGTCCAGTCTAGTTCGAGTCGGGAGCGCTACGTATGATCGATTTTCCGTTCCTCGCTGACACCATGCTCAAGCTTTTGGCAGCGCTGCCCACAACGCTGACGCTGTTTTTCAGCTCATTGGTGATCGGCCTTACCCTGTCTGTCGGCATTGTCAGCCTGCGGGTCAGCCGCTGGTGGTTTTTCAGCTATCCGGCGCGGTTCTACATCATGTTGTTTCGCGGTACGCCGCTGCTGATTCAAATGTTCCTGATTTACTACGGGCTGGGCCAGTTCCCGGCCATTCGCGATAGCTTCGCCTGGGTACTGCTCAAATCGCCCTATGGCTGCGCGGTGCTTTCACTGGCCTTGTGTACCGCCGGTTACACCGCCGAAATTATTCGCGGTGGGCTGCTTAGCGTGCCACAAGGGCAAATCGAGGCGGGCAAGGCCGTGGGCATGTCGCCTTGGGAACTGCTACTCCGGATCATTGCTCCGGTCACCCTGCGCCAGGCCCTGCCGGCCTACTCCACGGAAGCCATTTTGCTGGTCAAGTCCACGGCTCTGGCTAGCCTGGTGACTGTGTGGGACGTCACTGGCGTCGCGCAGCAGATCATCCAGCGTACCTATCGCACGATGGAAGTGTTCATTTGCGCAGCCCTGATCTATCTGGTGCTGAATTTCCTGGTCGTCCGCGCTGTCGCCTGGCTCGAGTATCGCCTCTCGCCGCACTTGCGTGAGCGGCCAGTTGACGCCATCAAAAAAGCCAGCCCCTCGCTGCCTTCCCATTCCTGATTTGATACGGAGCATGCCATGAGCACTCAGCCCGCTTCAGCCTTGTCGGTAACTAACATTCAGAAGTCCTTCGGCAGCGCACATGTCCTCAAAGGCATTTCCCTGGAAGCCCACAAGGGCGACGTGATCTCGATCCTCGGTGCAAGTGGATCAGGTAAAAGTACCTTCCTGCGTTGCATCAACCTCCTGGAAACACCCGATCAAGGCATCATCAGCGTCAATGGTGAAGTGATCGAAATGAAGCAGCATGCCGACGGCCGCCAGACACCGAGCAACAGCCGCCAGGTCGAGCGCATGCGCAGCTGCCTGGGTATGGTGTTCCAGAGCTTCAACCTCTGGTCGCACATGACGGTGCTGCAAAACGTCATCGAAGGCCCGATGCGGGTTCTCAAACGTTCCCGTGCCGAATGCGTTGAGGAAGCAGAAGCCCTGCTGCACAAGGTCGGCCTGTACGATCGCCGCGACTATTACCCGGCGCACCTGTCCGGTGGCCAGCAGCAACGCGTAGCGATAGCCCGCGCACTGGCAATGAATCCACAGGTCATGTTGTTCGACGAACCAACCTCGGCACTTGACCCTGAACTGGTTGGAGAGGTGTTGCGCGTAATGCGCTCTCTGGCTGAAGAAGGCCGCACCATGCTGGTGGTCACGCACGAAATGGGCTTTGCCCGACACGTGTCAAATCGGGTGGTGTTCATGCATGGCGGCCTCATCGATGTGCAGGGTACACCGACGGAACTATTCGAAGGCTTGCCCACCGAACGCTTTCGGCAATTCGTCTCCAGCCATCATGAGAGAAGCGCCGAATAAGCACGGCCCGCGGAGCGCGCGCCAAGCCATAAACCCAAAAACGAAAAAGCCCCGTAGCGTGTTCAGCTACGGGGCTTTCATGTATTGCGTACAGCCTGATATGTCATACGCCGAAGCGCTGGAAGTCTTCAGTAGCGCGCCGGCAGCCAGAATCGACGACGCCTGAGCCTGATGCGAGAAGAACCGCCTGCCCGGCCAGCAACTGTCCGAGCTTGCGGCCACTAAAGCGGATCTGCGACAGGCTCAGGGCCGTGAACCCGATCATCACCGCCGCCGGCCGTCGCACCTCCTGACAGAATTCGCTGACTGGTTGCAAGGCCAGTCCGATGGCGCTGGCACGGCGACAGAAGTCGGATTCGTCGCTGCCCGCCAGCAATTCCAGGACGAAGTGCAGACCGGCATGTTGCCCGGAAACCGAATAACCTCCCGACGCCTGTTCCGCCAGACAGGCCAGCAGCGCGTCACGGCGTTCCTGATAGGCCTGGCGCGCCGAACGCAGGTAGCGCACGAACGCCCCGCTCCTCATGTATTCCGCCAGCGCCGCCTGCTCGGTGACCCCAACGGAGCGGCCGGTGGTCTGCAGGGTCGCCAGCAGGCGATTGCGCAACGCCCCGGGAACCAGCATGAAACCGACGCGCAGCCCGGCGAACAAGGTCTTGTTGAAGCTGCCGCAGTAGATCACCCGGTCATCGCGGTCCAGGGACTTGAGGGCTGCCAGTGGCGCGCTGTTGTAGTTGAATTCGCTGTCGTAGTCGTCCTCCACCACCCAGGCATCGGTCCGGCTGGCCCAGTCCAGCAGGGCCAGGCGCCGCGACACCGAGAGGGTCACCCCGAGCGGCGACTGGTGCGCGGGCGTGACATAAACCAACCGGGCATCGCCGTGCTCGCGCAGTGCCCCATCGTCGATACCATCTTCGAGGACCGGGATATACACCAGCCGCGCTCCAGCCATGGAAAAGATCCTTTTCGCCGACAGGTAACCCGGATCTTCGACACACACCTTGTCACCCTGCGTCACCACGCTGCGGGCCACCAGGTCCAGGGAGTGGCGAATGCCCGTGGTCACGATCAGGTCATCAGGCTTGCAGCGGATGCCACGGTACTTGGCCAGGTAATCGGCAATCTGTTCGCGCAGGGCCAGCATGCCGCCGGGGTCTGGCGAACAGAGCAACTGCGCCGAGGCCTCGGCCATGGCCTTGGCAACCGCCCGCGACCACACGCGAATGGGGAACAGCGCCGGGTCCGCCAGGCGCGCCACGAAAGGCTGCCCTACCCTGACCGCGATCTCCAGCGCCGGCGGCGGTGCTGCTGGCGTCTGCTGCTCCCGTGCCTGGAGAGCCGCCCGGGCCTGCGGCGCGCGAATAAAGAGATCGGGCACCACCGCACTGACCCGAGTCCCCGAGCCCGACACCCGGGTCACATAACCTTCGCTGCGCAAGCGGTCGAAGACCATTTCCACGGTCCCCCGGGACAGCGACCAGCGCTGCGCCAGGGTTCGCGTAGAAGGCAACTGGCTACCGGCGGGCAGGAGTTTTTCCAGGATCGCGCCGCGCAATGCCTCATAGGCGCTTTCCTGTTTGGTCAACACCCGGCTGCCATCGCTCAGGCTACCGGGCTGGGGCAGATCCAGGGGAACGGAAACCTTTCCTCGGCTCATAGTGGTCCAGTCGAAATACTAATTAATGGCTCTCGGAATTAAACCACAAAGCGCTTAACGTCACGGTCCTGTAACGGATACCCAAGAACGCAATGGCTTCTACACCCTCCCCGAATTCACCCTCGCAACCATTGGCGGCCCGAGCCTGACTTGCCACTGGATGTCATGCTCGCCCCTACGGAATAACCCATGCCTGTAAAATCTAACCTGGCGCCCTGGATCTGGTCGGCGTTGTTGCTGGTGGTCGTCTGCCTGCCACGCGTCACCATCGACATCTACCTGCCCTCATTGCCGGCGATGGCCGATGCCCTGCGTGCCAGCGATGCCCAACTGCAACTGACCCTCACCCTGTACATGGTCGGGTACGCCTTTTCGATGTTGATTGGCGGCCCGCTCTGCGATCATTTTGGTCGGCGGCCAGTGCTGATCGGCGGCACGGCGCTGTACCTGATGGCAACCCTGATGTGCGCGCTCGCCCGCGATGTCGAGGTGCTGATCGTCGCCCGGATGCTCCAGGCCCTCGGTGGCTGCTGCGGCACGGTGATCGGCAGGGTCATGGTCCGCGACCGTTTCGACCGCCATGAACAGACCCGCCTGCTCAGCCGGATCTCCATGGGCATGGCCATTTCGCCGATGGTGGCCCCGATGATCGGCAGCCTTATCGAAACCGCCTTCGGCTGGCGTGGAGTGTTTGCCATCCTGAGCGTGATTGCTGCGCTAACGCTGACCCTGATCAGCCTGCTGCTGCCGGAAACCCGTCCGTCCGCCCAGCCCGATACGCGCCAGCAAAGCACCCTGCGAATTTACGCGCGGCTGCTGCGCGATCGCTATTTCCTGCGCTACTCCCTGGCCATAGGTTGCGTGTACTGCACCTATTTTCCGTTTATCGCCGAGTCCTCGACCCTGCTGCAACGCACCCTGCGCCTGTCCTCAATGGAATATGCCCAAGTGTTCGCCGTCACCGTGGCCGGTTATGTGCTGGGCTCCAATCTGTTCCGCCGCCTGTCCGTCAGACACGATGCCGATACTCTGATCAGCTACGCCATCGCCCTGAATCTGGTGGGCTCGTTGCTACTGACCATGGCCACCCGGCTCTGGCCCGAGGCGCTGCTGTCGATCGTCTGCCCGATGCTGCTGATCATGCTCTCGGTGGGTATCGCCATCCCCGCCTGCCAACTGGCGGTACTGCAACCCTTCTCGGCCATAGCCGGCACCGCTTCAGGGCTGTTTTTCTTTATCCAGATGGCCATGACCGCGGTGTGCGGCTTCGTCATCGGCAAACTCTCGGATGGCAGCGTCTACCCGATGATGATCATGACCTCGATCTACAGCATCAGCTTCTGCCTGGTCTGGCTGCTGTTCAAAACAGAGACTGCCCCGCAGGAAGAGGCGCTGGGCGAACGCTGAAGCGGCGCTGGACATGTGGCAAACAAAACGCCAGAAACGAAAAAGCCCCCGTAACTTTTCAGCTACGGGGGCTTTTTCTATGTAATGGCGGAGAGATAGGGATTCGAACCCTAGGTACCGGTGAAGGTACAACGGATTTCGAATCCGTCCCATTCGGCCACTCTGGCATCTCTCCAACGGCGCGCATCATAACAGCACATTCAGCGGAAGCGAACCCCCTGAGTGAAATTTTTTCCGTGCTATCAGATGCTTGCGTCGATTACAGCGGTACGCCGAGGCGCTTGGCGACTTCTTCGTAGGCTTCGATGACGTCACCGAGGCCCTGACGGAAGCGGTCCTTGTCCATTTTCTTGCCGGTGGCCTTGTCCCACAGGCGGCAGCCGTCCGGGCTGAACTCGTCGCCGAGGACGATTTCACCGTGGAACACGCCGAATTCAAGCTTGAAGTCGACCAGCAGCAGGCCAGCATCGTCGAACAGTTTGCTCAGGACTTCGTTGACCTTGAGCGACAGTTCTTTCATGCGAACCAGTTGCTCGGCCTTGCCCCAACCGAATGCCACGACGTGGGATTCGTTGATGAACGGGTCGCCCTTGGCGTCGTCCTTCAGGAACAGTTCGAAGGTGTAAGGGTTGAGCTTCATGCCCTCTTCGACACCCAGACGCTTGACCAGGCTGCCGGCGGCGTAGTTACGCACGACGCACTCGACCGGGATCATGTCGAGCTTCTTCACCAGGCACTCGTTGTCGCCCAGCAGTTTGTCGAATTGGGTCGGCACGCCGGCTTCTTCGAGTTTCTGCATGATGAAGGCGTTGAACTTGTTGTTCACCATGCCTTTGCGGTCGAGCTGCTCGATGCGCTTGCCGTCGAACGCCGAGGTGTCGTTGCGAAACAGCAGGATCAAGCGGTCAGCGTCATCGGTCTTGTAAACCGATTTGGCTTTGCCGCGGTAGAGTTCTTCACGTTTTTCCATGATGGGCTCCGCTTGCTAAGTAGATGGGCTAGGCGATATGTCGCCAGTCGAGCCCTGAATCTTGATCGGCCAATTGCAGCCAGTCCGGGTCGCACCCAAGGGTGTCGACAAAACATTGCCGGGCCAGCTGCGGCAGGTTGTTCTTGCTGCTCAGATGGGCCAGTACCAGGTGTTGCAGGTCCTGCCAGCCCAACTCGGCCACCAGGCTTGCGGCCTGATGGTTGTTCAAATGTCCCAGTTCACCGCCTACCCGCTGCTTGAGAAAGTACGGGTAGTGACCGCGGGCCAGCAGGTCGCGGCAGTGATTGGATTCGATCATCAATGCATCGAGATCCCGATAACCGTCCAGCACCGTGGCGCAATACGAACCGAGGTCGGTCAGCAGGCCGAAACGCCGCGAACCGTCACTGAAGACGTACTGCGTCGGTTCCTGCGCATCGTGGGCCACGGCAATGACGCCGATACTCAGCCCGCCGATCTGCAACTGCTCACCACCGGCGATAAAGCCTGCCGGTTCAACCGGTTTGCGCATCCCGCGCAGGGTGCCACGACTCAGGTAGACAGGAAGATTGTAGCGCCGAGACAGCAAACCCACGCCATGCACGTGGTCGGCATGTTCGTGGGTCACCAGTATCGCGCTCAACTGCGTCGGGCTTACACCCAGGCGCAGCAGGCGTTTTTCGGTTTCACGCAAGGAGAAACCACAATCGACCAGGACGTACGTGTCATCACTGGCTATCAGCGTGCCATTCCCTTGGCTACCACTGCCGAGAACGGCGAAACGCATCTGATCAGCCCAGGTTGTCCTGAATCACGCCCAACACTTTGCGCGCCACTTCAGCCGGCGCAACGGTGTTGATGTTCTTCTCGACGGTCACTTGTACGTTCTCGCCAACCTTGCTCAGGCGAACCTGATAACGCTCGGCGCGGGCTTCAACTTCTTCCTTGCTCGGCGCACTGCCGAACAGGTTGCTGAAGAAACCTGGCTTCTGGTCTTTCTTCTCGGCTTTTTCGGAAAGGTTGATGTAGTACAGGCCCAGGCTGCGGTTGATGTCTTCAACGCGCCATTCACCCTTCTCCAGCGCGCGACCTACGCTCGACCAGGCGCGGTCAAGGTCGGTACCGACGTTGAGCACCGGGTTACCGCTGCCGTCTTCAGTCAGGCTGACACGGTTTGGCGTATCGAAATCACGCGAAGCGAGCATCGAGACCGAACCGCCCTTCTCCGACGTGCGGCTCATGCTGGCGAGCATGTCGTCGATCAGCGCAGCGTCCAGGCCAGTGTTGACCGAACGGTTGGTGAACGCGACATCGGCGGTGCTACCGGCAGGACGCTCGGCGCTGACCACATAGACTTCACTGGTGTTGCGCTGCACGCCTGGCTCGATGCGCACCCGCACGCGAGTCTGGCTGTCAGAACCAACGCCGGTACTGCTCAGGCGCTTGGCCATCGTCGCGGAAAGCTCGTCAGGACGCTGCCAGGCCGTGGTGAACTCGCCGGTTTGCGGGCGCTGCTGATCCAGACGGAAGCCGTTGTCCTGGAAGAACTGCACAGCCACTGGCCAGACTTCAGCCGGTGGATGCTGGGCCATGACCCAACGCGTATCGCCGCTTTTTTGCAGGCTGTAATCGCTGGCATCGGCAATCGCCGACAACGGCTGCGGACGAGGAACGACGTATTCGCCCTTGAACGTGTCATCGGCGACGTTGCGCGGAATCGGCAGCAACGGGTCCAGGCGCTTGGAGGTATGGACATCCGGCGGCAGTTGCATCGGTGCAGTCTGTTGCGCTTCCAGGTAATCGCTACCACGGTCACGGAAGTAACCTTCCGGGCCCCAGATCCATCCACAGCCACTGGTGCTGGAGATAATCAAGGCAAGTGCGGAAAGTCCGGCCATTCGCTTCATGCGTTGTACTTCCTCAATTAAACCAATACGCCGGACTGGCGCATGGCCTGTCGCAGCGGTTCGTGACAGGCTTCGCTGAGCCAGGTGAGCGGCAGACGGATACCGTCCGGCATCAAGCCCATTTCATGCAGCGCCCATTTCACGGGGATAGGGTTGGATTCGATAAACAGGGTTTTATTGAGCGGCATCAGCTTTTCGTGGATCGCGCGGGCTTTCACGGCATCACCGTTCAAGGCGGCGATGCACAGATCGCTCATGTCACGCGGCGCAACGTTGGCGGTCACCGAGATATTGCCTTTGCCGCCCAGCAGGATCAGCTCGACTGCGGTGGCGTCGTCACCGGAAATCACCAGGAAGTCCTTGCTGACACCGTCGAGGATGGCCTTGGCGCGCGAAAGATCGCCCGTGGCTTCCTTGATGCCGATGATGTTCTTCACGGTCGACAGGCGGATGACCGTCTCGGCCTGCATGTCGCACGCGGTACGACCCGGCACGTTGTAGAGGATCTGCGGGATGTCGACAGCTTCGGCGATGGTCTTGAAGTGCAGGTACAGGCCTTCTTGCGTCGGCTTGTTGTAGTACGGCGTTACCAGCAGGCACGCATCGGCGCCGGCGGTCTTCGCATTGGTGGTCAGTTCGATCGCTTCGCGCGTCGAATTGGCGCCTGTACCGGCGATTACCGGAATACGACCGTTGACCTGCTTGACCACGCGACGAATCACTTCGATGTGTTCGTTCACGTCAAGGGTCGCAGACTCACCTGTGGTGCCGACCGCCACAATGGCGTGGGTGCCGTTTTGCAGGTGAAAGTCCACCAGTTTGCTCAGGCTGTCCCAGTCAAGACGACCCTGTGCATCCATGGGTGTGACCAGTGCCACCATACTGCCCGCAATCATGCAACCGCTCCTGCCGGAAAAAGAGAACGGTAATGGTACTGGCGCCAAGATGCTTGTACAAGCGAAGTACTGCGCTCGCGCCATTCCCCTAAGCGCCGGTTTTCGCTACCCTTCAGACTTTGATCAGTACCGACAGGCTCGTACGCCGGGTTCCAGCCTCCACTTTCGGCCTCACAAGCCCCGATCCTGCGTTGCCGCCTACCCGATCTCGCCTCACTGGAGCTCGTCGCAACCATCTGGCTCGGGCTTTTTGATTTCGCATCCGGACGCCCACCCCGACGAATCGGCCCTTGATAAGTACCGACCGCTCATCGCTTTAGGAATGCTGCATGTCCACCCCCACAGTTCGCGAACAATTCCTTGTCATCAGTGCCCTTGGCGCCAACCCCATGGAGCTGACTAACGTCCTGTGCCGCGCCAGCCATGAAAACCGCTGTGCCGTGGTCACCTCTCGCCTGACCCGTCATGGCGAGTGCAGTGCGTTGGTCCTCGAGATTTCCGGTAGCTGGGACGCGCTGGCGCGCCTTGAAGGCAGCCTGTCGAGCCTCGCCAAAAAGCACGCCTTCACGGTCAACGTGGTGCGCAGCGCGGCGCTGGAAAACCGTCCACAGGCCCTGCCGTATGTCGCCTATGTCAGTTCGGCTTACCGCTCGGACATCATCAACGAGCTGTGCCAGTTCTTCATGGACCACAACGTCGAGCTGGAAAACCTGACCTGCGACACGTATCAGGCACCGCAAACCGGCGGCACCATGCTCAACGCCACATTTACCGTGACGCTACCGGCGGGCGTGCAGATCAGCTGGCTGCGCGATCAGTTCCTGGATTTTGCCGACGCGCTGAACCTGGACGCGCTGATCGAACCGTGGCGCCCACAGAACCCAATGTAAGGAAGCTCCCATGGCCGTTGCTATCGACCAACCTGTCGCCGATTTCGAAGCGCCTGCCACCAGCGGGCAGACCGTCAGCCTCGCGGCCCTCAAGGGCAAGCAAGTGGTGATCTACTTCTATCCCAAGGACAGCACGCCGGGTTGCACCACCGAAGGTCAGGGCTTTCGCGACCAGTATGCGCAGTTCACCGCGGCCAACACCGAAGTGTTCGGCGTATCGCGTGACAGCCTGAAATCCCACGAGAACTTCAAGTGCAAACAGGAGTTCCCGTTCGAGCTGATCAGCGACAAGGACGAAACCATCTGTCAGCTGTTCGACGTGATCAAGCTGAAAAAGCTCTATGGCAAGGAATACATGGGGGTTGATCGCAGCACTTTCCTGATCGACAAGAATGGCGTGCTGCGTCAGGAATGGCGTGCTGTGAAAGTGCCAGGGCATGTTGATGCGGTATTGGCTGCGGCCCAAGCCTTGAACAAAGCCTGAGTTATTTACGTTCTGCAGGAGCAGAGCTTGCTAGCGATGAACGATAACGCGGTGTGTCAGGTACACCGTCATCGCGGGCAAGCCTTGCTCCTGCAGGTCAGCGGTAATTACAACAACGGCGCGACTATCGGCTCCTTGCGCGGCCAGGCATCCAGCACTGCCTTGAACAGGGTAGCCAGCGGAATCGCGAAAAACACGCCCCAGAACCCCCACAGCCCGCCGAACAGCAGCACTGCGCAAATGATCGCCACCGGGTGCAGATTGACCGCCCCCGAAAACAGCAGCGGCACCAGCACATTGCCGTCCAGCACCTGAATGATCCCGTAGACCGCCATCAAGTAGATGAACTGATCGCTCCAGCCCCACTGGAACAATGCAATCAGCAGCACCGGCACGGTCACCACCACAGCCCCGACATACGGCACCACCACTGAAACACCGACCAACAGCGCCAGCAGCGCGGCGTAGTTGAGCCCCAGGGTAACGAAGCCGATGTAGGTCACCCCGCCGCAAATGACCATTTCCATGACCTTGCCGCGAATGTAATTGGCGATCTGCCGGTTCATTTCTTCGGCAACGCGGGTGATCAGTGCACGCTCACGCGGCAAATACCCGCGGACCCACTGGCCGATCATCACCCGGTCCTTGAGGAAGAAAAACACCAGGATCGGCACCAGCACCAGATAGATCATGATGTTCACCAGCAGTGGCAAGCTGGACAGCGAGAACGTCAACGCCCACTGACCGAACTTGCCAATCTCGCCACGCGCCACCTCGATGGCCTGCAGCACCTGTTGATCGGACACCAGATGCGGATAGCGCTTGGGCAGCAACAGCAGCAACGACTGCCATTTGGCGAGCATGCCCGGCAGTTCGTTGAACAAGGCAATCAGTTGATGCCAAAGCAACGGCAGCACCACGACCAGAAATAGCAGCAACATGCCCATGAACAACGCGAACACCAGCCCCACCGCGGCAGCACCTGGCAAATGCAGGCGTTCAAGGGTGCTGACCAGACCTTGCATCAGATACGCCAGCACCATCCCTGCCAATACTGGCGCGAGCATTCCACCCAGAGTCAGGACCGCGGTGAAGGCTAGAAAGAGCAGTACGGCCAGGACCACGGCCTCCTCATCGGAGAAGTAGCGCTGAATCCAGTCGCGTAACACTTTGAACATCGATATTCCTTAACAACGAACGCCGCAAAATTCAGGCTTTTTTCAGCCAGTAGCGATAAACGCCAGCTTCGTCTTCTTCATGAAGCAGCGTATGACCGGCCAAACGGGCAAAGGTGCGAAAGTCGCGTTGCGAGCCGGCATCGGTAGCGATGACCTTGAGTACCGCGCCGCTGGGCAGGCGATTGAGCTCCAGCTTGGCCTTGAGCAACGGCAATGGACAGTTCAACCCGCTGGCGTCCAGTTCGGCGTCATGCTCTACAGCGTCGGTCATTGCTTCACTCCGGATAGGTGATTGAGTGATCTAGAATATCTGGTCGCAACGCATGTGTCCGGCTACAGTAAGGTCTTTGTCGACTAAGGCTTCATGCATGACTTTTCTGCGCCCCACCCTGCTGACGCTCGCTTGCCTGCTAGCCTCACCGGGCTTTGCCGACGACCTGCCGTCACTTGGCGATGCCAGTTCTGCCATCGTATCGCCACAGCAGGAATACCAGTTGGGCCGCGCATGGCTGGCGATGCTGCGCAGCCAGGTGTCACAACTCAACGACCCACTGCTCAAGGATTACGTCGAAACCAGTGTCTATAAACTGGTGGAAACCAGCCAGGTGAATGACCGGCGCCTGGAGTTCATTCTGATCAACAGCCCGCAACTCAACGCCTTCGCCGCACCCGGCGGGATTGTCGGAGTCAACGGCGGCCTGTTTCTGAATGCCCAGACCGAAAGCGAATACGCTTCGGTACTCGCCCATGAATTGGCACACGTGTCGCAACGCCACTTTGCGCGCGGCGTCGAAGCTTCGCAACGTATGCAAATCCCGATGATGGCGGCCCTACTCGGCGGGATCATCGTGGCCGCGGCTGGCGCCGGCGACGCCGGTATCGCTGCCATCGCCAGCACCCAGGCAGCGGCCATTCAGGAGCAACTGCGCTTCTCCCGGGAGAAGGAGCAGGAAGCCGACCGTATCGGCATGCTCAACCTCGAGAAAGCCGGTTACGACCCGCGCTCGATGCCGACCATGTTCGAACGTCTGATGCGCCAGTACCGTTTCAATGCCAAACCGCCCGAATTCCTGCTGACTCACCCGGTCACCGAATCGCGGATCGCCGACACCCGCAACCGCGCCGAGCAGTTCAAACCGGGCGGCAAGGAAGACAGCCTGACGTATCAACTGATTCGCGCGCGCGTCCAGTTATTCTACGAAGACAGTCCGGGTCTTGCCGCTAAACGCTTTCGCGCCCAACTCGATGAAAACCCGAAAAGCGACGTAGCACGTTATGGCCTGGCCATCGCCCAGATCAAGGGCAGCCTGTTCAACGACGCCCGTGAGAACCTCAAGCAGTTGCTGGCCAAGTCGCCTGACGAAATCATCTACAACCTGGCGCAAGTCGATCTGGACATCGCCAACAGTCGCCTGCCGGATGCACAGACGCGGGTCGACCGGATGCTCGTGCAGTACCCGCGCAACTATCCGCTGAATCAGGTGCGGGTCGACTTGCTGCTCAAGCAGAACCGCCCGGCTGACGCCGAGAAAGCCCTTGAAGCCTTGCTCAAGAACCGCCCGAACGATCCGGACGTCTGGTACATGGTGGCCGAGACTCGTGGCCAGTCCGGCAACATCATTGGCCTGCATCAAGCCCGCGCCGAGTACTTCGCACTGATCGGCGACTACCGCCAGGCGATCCAGCAACTGGACTTCGCCAAACGTCGCGCGGGCACCAACTTCCCACTGTCGTCACGCATCGATGCGCGTCAACGGGAGCTGATGGAGCAAGAGCGCCTGGTCAAGGACATGATGGGCTGAGGTTTCTTTGCCCCATAAAAAAACGCCTCTTTCGAGGCGTTTTTTTATTCAGTGACTAACCGGCTTACTCGACCAGTTTGAAGGTAATGAAGCTGGCACGCCCCTGACGCAAGACCCGCATCGATACAGAGCGGTTCTTTGGCAGCGCTTGGGCGATTTCCGTGAACTCCTTGGCAGAACCAATCGCCTGATTGTTCAAATGAGTAATCACGTCGCCCGGCTGCAGGCCGATCAGGGCGGCAGGACCTTCCTGAACATCCTTGATCACCACGCCGCCTTTGAGATCGAAGGCTTTCTTCTGCTCATCGCTCAAATCGGCCACAGATACACCCAGTCGATTGCTGCTGCGCTCGACACCAGGCTTGGCAAGGGCATCGAGCTCTTTGCCTTCCTCTGGAATCGCACCAACCGTCAGATCGACATTTTTACGCTTGCCGTCACGAATCACTTCAAGCTTGGCTTTCTCGCCCGCCTTGAGCGCACCTACCAGATGCGGCAGATCCGCTGACATGATGATCGGCTGACCGTTCATGCTCAAGATCACGTCACCGACCTGCAAACCACCCTTGGCAGCCGGACCACCCTCCTGGATCTGCGCCACCAGCGCACCGGCCGGTTTCTCCAGACCAAAGGACTCGGCGAGATCCTTGCTCACTTCCTGAATGACCACACCCAACCAGCCTCGGCTGACTTTGCCACCGCTTTTCAGCTGATTGGAAACATCCATGGCGACATCGATCGGGATCGCAAACGACACACCCATGAAACCACCGGAACGGGTGTAGATCTGCGAGTTGATCCCTACCACTTCGCCCGCGAGGTTGAACAACGGACCACCCGAGTTACCCGGGTTGATCGGCACGTCCGTCTGGATGAACGGCACATAGTTTTCGTTCGGCAGGCTGCGGCCAATGGCACTGACGATGCCTTGGGTCACCGTGTGGTCAAAGCCAAACGGCGAACCGATGGCAACAACCCACTGCCCGGCTTTCAGATCCTGGGATTTACCCAATTTGAGCACCGGCAGACCTTTGCCCTCGACCTTCAGCAACGCCACATCGGAACGTGGGTCAGTGCCGATCAACTTGGCTTTCAGTTCACTGCGATCGGCAAGACGCACGATGATTTCATCAGCATCGGCGATCACATGGTTGTTGGTCAGAATGTAGCCATCAGGCGAGATGATGAACCCCGAACCCAGGGATTGCGCTTCACGCTGGCGACCACGAGGCGCACGCTGCTGTGGCGGCATGCCACGCTCAAGAAACTCGCGCAGCGCCGGCGGCAGGCCTTCCAGATCCGGAAGATCCTGATTGGAGACCTTACGGTCCGGCAATTTCTGCGTGGTACTGATGTTCACCACCGCAGGCGAGGCTTGCTCGACCAGCTGCGTGAAGTCAGGCAGCTCGGCCGCCTGGGCACTGACGGCCTGACCGAGTACCAATACAGCGGCAAAAATGGAGAGGTAGGATTTCAAACGTGGTATCGACATACGGCTCCCGTTACGACGAGCATGGTTAAGCGATATGGAGCAAGGAATACCGGGAAACATACACCGGTACTTTTGTTCCGGGAACAACAAACAAGGCCAGAGCCGTGGGGCTCTGACCTATAGAAAATTTTTGGGGATTTTGCAAATAGAAATGCTCACCAAACATTTCAACATCTCAATTGTGCAATGGACAATTGCTGACCTCTTTCACAACCATCCGACTGTCCGATGAGCATCATCGGATCAGCTCACTGCTTGGCCGCAGTGGTATTGGCACGCATGGAGAGTGCAATGCGCTCAGCGGTGCCGATCGGAATTTCGCCGACTACAGTGACCATCATCTCGCCTTCAGGCGTGGTCAGACGTCGCGAAACCGCAACGGTCGGGCCTAACTGAGTACGTGTATCGGTAACCACCGCGCCATTCAGTGGCTCGAGGAACACCGAAAAACGCGCCAGGCCATCGTCATACATCAAGCTGCTGATCTGGACCTTGGTCTGCGGATCCTGGCGTGCACTACTGCTACTGAGCTCGAAGCCAGGTGGCAACCAGTCGGAATGCCATACCTGAGCGGTTTTCACCGCTAATGCCTTGTCGCTGTCGAGCGTCACAGCCTTGCACTCGGAAGTGGCTTGCAGGTCACGCTCAGTCGGCATGTCAGCCGTATCCAGTCGAGTAAACTGGAAACGCTCCAGCAACTGCCCCTTGTCATTCAACAGCAATGACTTCAACGGCAAGCCGGTTTCGCGGTCCAGGTGCAATTCAAAGCCATAACGATGCTGATCACGCGGCGTCAATGAAACGATGACCGCCGGGCGCCCAGCCACGCGCGACTTGCCGATGACGGCAAGATCGTACCAATTCTTGAGCTTTTGAGGATCGAGCGCACGAGCAGAAGAGTCGGGAGTATCCCCCAGCCCCGCCACCAGGCTGCCGCTGACGCATTGAGTATGCCCATCAATGCGTACGACTTCCTGAGCAGAACCGTCAAGCTGAAGTAAACGCTCGCGGACTTTGCCATCCTGGACACGATGCCAGATGTTGTGGGTAGAAAAACTACCGTTACGCTCGTAGACGAAAGTGCCTTGGAAACTTTGCTGTTGTTCGGCTTGGCTCAGGCGGGTCAACCAGTCCTGAGCCTCATCGGCATAGGCTGGAACAACAAACCAGCCAGTCACCAGCAGCGTAAGTAGAGGGATGGCGCGCATGATCCTCCTTAACGGTTTTCCAGGCTTGCCGCACGAGCGTAAGGCAAAGCACTTTCAGTGCCTTTCAGTGCAGCTTGTTGAGCATGTTGGCGCAAGTAGCCTGGCAGACGCTGATCATGCCAGCCCGGCTGACCTTGCAATACGCCGTTGGCCATAGGACCAGTGGCTTCCGAACTCTCATTGTAGCCTGCCAAAACGGCTGGGCCTTTTACTTGAGGAACGGCCAGACCCGGTTGAGTGGAGTGCTGGGCCAATTCGACACCGGCGATCTCATCCTGGTTGTACAGACGCACGCCAGCCAGAACAGCAAGGGTCACCGATGCGGCCACTGCCAGACGGCCCACGGTACGCCATGGACCACGAGTGGTCTTAACCGGTACGGCTTCGTCAGCCAGGGCAGCAGAAACGGCCGAAGCAAGATCCAGACGAGGGATCAGCAGGTCCTTGTGCATGACTGCCCGAGCGACTTGGTAACGGGCCCAGGTCTCGCGGGTTTCAACATCGTCAAAGGCATTTAGTACCCGACGCAATTCCAGTTCGTCCGCTTCGTTATCCATCACTGCGGACAGCGATTCCTGCAGGGCTTCACGACTCATGGCGGTTCCTCTCTTGGCTGTCGCCGCTGTCTCAGCTTTCCTGCAACAACGGCTGCAGGGCTTTATCGATGGCTTCCCGAGCGCGGAAAATCCGGGAGCGCACGGTACCCACCGGACACTGCATGACGCTCGCAATGTCCTCGTAACTCAGACCATCGAATTCACGTAAAGTTAACGCCGTACGTAAATCTTCTGGCAGTTGCTGGATGGTTCGATGGACGGTGCCTTCGATCTCATCACGCAGCAATGCACGTTCCGGCGACTCGAGATCCTTGAGGCCATGATCGCCATCGTAGAACTCTGCATCCTCTGAACTGACATCGCTATCCGGCGGCCGACGGCCGCGTGAAACCAGATAGTTTTTCGCCGTGTTGATGGCGATGCGGTAAAGCCACGTATAAAACGCGCTGTCGCCGCGAAAATTTCCAAGTGCACGGTAGGCCTTGATAAAGGCTTCTTGTGCGACATCCTGGGCTTCATGGGTGTCGTGCACGAAACGCACGATCAACCCGAGAATTTTGTGCTGGTATTTCAGCACTAGCAGATCGAAAGCGCGCTTATCGCCGCGTTGTACGCGCTCGACCAGCTGCTGATCCTCTTCCTGGGTTAGCATGAACACTCCTCGATAAGCTCGGAGGAGGCTTGCATAACTAATCGATCAGGCTTGCAAACATAGACTCGGGCTTTTCGCAAAAGTTCTCCCCCTCCAAGCAAGTTTCCTGCGCGCTCTGATTTGGCACACACGAAAGACGCAGCACGGGCTGGGCCGGCTGCGCGAATAATCTTTTCGTCGAATCCACCCGCAATGACCAAAACACAAATCCTGCGTGAAGCCGACGCTGTTCCTTGTTTCAGGCAACCTTCTATTGAGCTTGGACGCCTTGCAAAGTTCCCAAGCTTTATAGTCGCGCGAGACGAATAATGTATGACCACGCGGCGAAAAACAGCGCTTCATCGGCGATCAGGCTGTCTTATCGTCGATCCCGCGTGTAAATTGCCCTACACGGCCCTCTACCTTTTCCGTCACAGTAGTTTCACATTGCCACGTAGGCCCGACTATTGTGCCGATCCACCCCTCTATATACTAGTGCGCTGTGTGGCTGTCTCGACTCGCCGATTCAGGTGTCTTGCGCCAACCCCGACCCGGGTCGCTTTGAGCGGAATCCTGAAATGAGCCAACAGTTTCAACACGATGTTCTGGTGATTGGCAGCGGCGCTGCCGGTTTGAGTCTGGCATTGACCTTGCCCGATCATTTGCGCATTGCCGTACTGAGCAAAGGCAACCTCGCCAACGGTTCGACGTACTGGGCCCAGGGTGGTGTCGCTGCCGTGCTGGATGACACCGATACCGTTGAATCCCACGTCGATGACACGCTCAACGCTGGCGGGGGCCTGTGCCACGAAGACGCCGTGCGTTTTACCGTCGAGCATAGCCGCGAAGCCATTCAATGGTTGATCGATCAGGGCGTACCATTCACCCGCGATGAACAGTCCGGCACTGAAGACGGCGGTTTCGAGTTTCACCTGACCCGCGAAGGCGGTCACAGCCATCGGCGCATTATTCATGCCGCCGACGCCACAGGCGCCGCGATTTTCAATACGTTGCTTGATCAAGCACGGCAACGGCCGAACATCGAGTTGCTGGAGCAACGGGTCGCCGTTGATCTGATCACCGAAAAACGCCTGGGCCTGGAAGGTGATCGCTGCCTTGGCGCCTATGTGCTCAATCGCGGCACTGGCGAAGTCGATACCTATGGCGCGCGGTTCGTGATCCTCGCCTCCGGCGGAGCCGCGAAAGTCTACCTCTATACCAGCAACCCGGATGGCGCCTGCGGCGACGGCATTGCCATGGCCTGGCGTTCGGGCTGCCGGGTGGCGAATCTGGAGTTCAACCAGTTCCACCCCACCTGCCTCTACCACCCACAAGCCAAAAGCTTCCTGATTACCGAAGCCCTGCGCGGTGAAGGCGCACATTTGAAACTGCCGAACGGCGAACGCTTCATGCCGCGTTTTGACCCGCGTGCCGAGCTGGCGCCACGGGACATCGTTGCCCGGGCAATCGACCATGAAATGAAGCGCCTGGGTATCGACTGCGTCTATCTGGACATCAGCCACAAACCTGCATCTTTCATCAAGTCGCACTTCCCGACGGTGTACGAACGCTGCCTGGAATTCTCCATCGACATCACCAAGCAGCCGATCCCGGTGGTTCCGGCTGCGCACTATACCTGCGGTGGTGTCATGGTCGACCAACACGGTCGTACCGACGTGCCAGGCCTGTATGCGATTGGCGAAACCAGCTTCACCGGCCTGCACGGCGCCAACCGCATGGCCAGCAACTCGCTGCTGGAGTGTTTCGTCTATGCCCGTTCGGCGGCAGCAGACATTCTTGAACAACTGCCTCAAGTCGAGATTCCGAGCACCCTGCCCGCCTGGGACGCCAGCCAGGTCACCGACTCTGACGAAGACGTGATCATTGCGCACAACTGGGATGAGCTTCGGCGGTTCATGTGGGACTACGTGGGCATCGTGCGCACCAACAAACGCCTGCAACGCGCCCAGCATCGCGTGCGCCTGCTGCTGGACGAGATCGACGAGTTCTATAGCAACTACAAGGTCAGCCGGGATTTGATCGAACTGCGTAATCTGGCCCAGGTGGCAGAACTGATGATTCGCTCAGCCATGGAGCGCAAGGAAAGTCGCGGCCTGCATTACACCCTCGATTACCCGAACATGCTGCCAGAAGCACTGGACACTATTCTGGTGCCGCCCACCTACGCCGACTGAACTTGAGCCGGACCCGCAGGCGTCGGTGAACATCCGCCGCCTGCGCATCACGCGGCACACAGATCGCCCGGACCCGCCGCTCGCCGCGCAGACGAAAACGCAACACGACGACCAACGGTAGCGCCAGGCTGTCTGGACGTAATTGCACAGCTTGCCAACCCGACGCCTGATTCCACAATTGCCAACCATCGGCGTCCCGGCGCAAGCCGCGAAATGCCTGCGGGTGCGTCAGCAGAATCTGTCGCGGCAACACCCAAAAACCGTGAACCGCGCACAGCGCAATGCCGAGCAAGCTGGCCCATAGCGGCATAGAGAGCAGCAACAGCGAACCCAGCGCGAACAGCTGGGCGAGAAGATAAGCCGCCAGCAATTGCCGCGAGGCATGCCAGCGGCACTCAAACTGGGTGTCCTTTCTCACAGTTACGTTTCTCTTTTGGCGAGTGGCTATTGTTGCCAGGCAAGGCGCCGCGACGAGTCATAGCCCGCTATGGCGAGGAGCGGCAACGCGGCATGGCGACAACAGACGCCGTCAAAAAGAAACAGTCACTGTGAGACAGGACACTCTCACTTGGGTTGGACACGGTCCAGAATCATGCGAACCATGCGCTGCAGCTCAGGGTCTTCCGACTCGGCGCGTTCCATGAACCAGCCGAACATGTCCTGATCTTCGCATTCGAGCAGTTTGCGGTAGCACTCGCGATCGACATCGTTGAGGTGCGGATAAACCTCTTTGACAAACGGCACGAGCAACACGTCAAGCTCGAGCATGCCGCGGCGGCTGTGCCAGTAGAGGCGATTCAGTTCAACATCTTCGACCATGGAGCGCTCCTCAAATAGAGCGCAAGTATACAGCCCCAATCCCCGTCGAACAGTCGGCTTTGGTCGGGCACGTTCGAACCTTTGTGAACTACCCATTTCAAGGGCGCCCCCTTATGATGTGCTCCAGACTCTTTACCCTGCGATGACCCATGGCTGATTCTGCTTTTTTCTGCACCTTGTCCCATGAAGGCGTACTCGCCGTTCGCGGCTCCGACGCCAGCAAGTTCCTTCAGGGACAATTGACCTGCAACCTCAATTACCTGAGCGACACCCACGCCAGCCTCGGTGCACGCTGCACCCAAAAAGGCCGCATGCAGTCGAGTTTTCGCATCCTGCTGGAAGGTGATGGGGTCCTGTTGGCGATGGCCAGCGAGTTGCTGGAGCCACAGTTGGCGGACCTGAAAAAGTACGCGGTGTTCTCCAAATCCAAGCTGACCGACGAAAGCGCTGACTGGGTTCGCTTTGGCCTGCAGCACTCGGAAGCCGTCCTGTCCGGCCTGGGCCTGGCGCTTCCCCGGGAAGACGGCGCAGTTGCCCGCGCAGGCGGTCTGATTGCCATTCGAGTGTCATCCGATCGCGTCGAACTCTGGGCGGCGGCCAGTCAGGCCGGCACCTTGCGCAACTCGCTGGCCGCATTGCTGCCTGAAGGCGACCTGAACCAGTGGCTGCTCGGGCAGATCCGCGCCGGCATCGGCCAGGTCATGCCGCAAACCCGCGAGCTGTTCATTCCGCAAATGCTCAACCTGCAAGCGGTAGGCGGCGTGAGCTTCAAGAAAGGTTGCTACACCGGCCAGGAAATCGTCGCGCGCATGCAGTACCTGGGCAAGCTCAAGCGTCGGCTGTATCGCCTGCAACTCGACGCCACCGAGCTGCCCGAGCCAGGCACCGCACTGTTTTCCCCAACCCACGGCAGCTCCATCGGTGAAGTGGTGATTGCCGCTCATGCCGAACAGAACATCGAGCTGTTGGCGGTGCTGCAAGCCGAAGCCGCGGACAGTGGCGACGTGCATCTTGGCGCCCTGGAGGGCCCGGCCCTGCACCTGCTCGACCTGCCTTACCAACTGGATCGTGACCTCGAGATCCAGCGTTAATTGCAGCATTTTTTTGCAATACCCTAGAGAAACTAAATGAGCGAGCTGGCGGAAAAGGTCCAACAGGATTTGGTTGAGGCCATCGATAACGATGACCTGGTTCTGCCAACGTTACCGGAAGTGGCCCTGCAGATTCGCAAGGCCGCCGAAGACCCGGAAATCAGCGTCGCCGACCTGAGCAAAGTCATCGGCCGCGACACCGCGTTGTCCGCGCGGCTGATCAAAGTGGTCAACAGTCCGTTGCTGCGTGCGGCTCAGGAAGTGACAGACCTGCACACGGCAATCACCCGACTGGGCATCAATTACAGCAGCAACCTGGCTATCGGTCTGGTCATGGAACAGATTTTCCACGCCCGCTCCGAGGTGGTGGAACAGAAGATGCGCGAAGTCTGGCGCAAGAGCCTGGAAATCGCCGGTGTCAGCTATGCACTGTGCCGCACTCATACCCAATTGAAACCGGATCAGGCGGCCCTTGGCGGGCTGGTGCATCAGATCGGCGTGCTGCCAATTCTGACCTATGCCGAAGACCACTACGAGCTGCTGTCAGATCCGGTCAGCCTCAACCATGTGATCGAACACATTCATCCGCTGCTCGGTGACAAGCTGCTGCAGGTCTGGGAGTTTCCGGAAATGCTGGTGAAACTGCCGGGGCTGTATCTGGACTTCAAGCGTCAGTCCGAGCAGGTCGATTATGTCGATCTGGTGCAGATCGCCAGCCTGTATTGCCACAAGGACACCGATCATCCGTTGTCCAGAATTGACGTGCTCAACGTGCCGGCGTTCAAGAAACTGGGGATTGATCCGGAGAACACGGCAATGTGCAGCGATCTGGATGAGTCACGATCGATGTTTTATTGATCACTGCAGAGGGGCGTCTGTGGCGAGGGGGCTTGCCCCCGCTGGAGCGCGAAGCGGTCCCAAGATGGTCACCGCGTTTTATCTGAATCAACGACTCAGCCGATTTTACGACTGCTTCGCAGCCGAACGGGGCGGTGCGGCGTTCCGACAAGCCCCCTCGCCACAGGTGTTGTGTTTCGCTCGCAGGTAATCAGCCCTACCCGGCGATAAAACTGACCCGAACCTTCAACCCACGTTGCGCGCCATCGTGCAGGCTGATCTGGGCCAGATGGGCGCGGCAGATTTCACCGACAATCGCCAGGCCCAGGCCTGAACCCGCCACCTGCTGATTACGCCGGTAGAAGCGTTCAAACACCCGGTCGCGCTCCTCAAGCGGAATCCCCGGCCCATCATCCTCGACCTCCAGCACCGCGGGCGCACTGACGCGCAAGATCACGTTGCCGCCGGGGGGCGTGTGAGCCAAGGCGTTATCCACCAGATTGCTCAGCAGTTCATTCAACAGCGTTGGTTCGCCGCGCAGCCACACCGGTTCCTCAGCCTCCAACGCCAACGCGACGCCCCGCGCGTGGGCCAACGGCGCCATGGCCATGCCCAGTTCACGAGCCAGCTGACTCAAATCGAGCAACTGCGCCCCACCCTCGGCAATCGCCCGCGCACCGTTCTCGACGCGTGCAAGCGAGAGCAATTGATTCGCCAGATGAGTCAGCCGATCGGTGCCCTGAGCGGCGCTCTCCAACGTATTTCGCCAGATTTGCGGCTCGCCCGCCCGCAGTCCTAATTCGAGCCTTGCTTTAAGAGCCGCCAACGGCGTTCGCAACTCATGGGCGGCATCGGCGATGAACTGCGCCTGACGCTCGAACTGCCCGCGCAAGCGCTCGGTAAAGTGGTTAAGCGCGCGTACCAGCGGCCACAATTCACGCTGCACTTCTACCAGTGGCAAAGGCCGAAGGTCATCCGATTGCCGCTCCTCCACCACCGTGCGCAAACGCTCGATTGGGCGCAGTGCTGCGCTCACCGCAAACCACACCAACAGCAACGCCCCCACTGCCAGCAGGCCCAGACGCAGCAAGGTATCGGTCATCAGGCTGCGAGCCATGCGGACGCGGGCCTCGTCGGTTTCCGCTACGCGGATTTCCGCCATGCCATTCATGTTCGGTTCGGTCACCGGCTTGAGCAGGCTCACTACCCTCACGTTCTGCCCTTGGTAAATGGCGTCATAAAACCGCGCCAGCGCTGGATAATCGTCGGTTCGCGGCGTGCCTGGCGGTGGTCCGGGCAGGTTTTCGTAACCGGAAATCAGCTGCTGATGGATGTCGTTGACCTGGTAGTAAATGCGTCCGGCGCTGTCGTAGGCGAATGTATCCAGCGCCACGTAAGGCACATCGGCGCTGAGGCTGCCATCGCGCTGGGAAAGCCCGGCGGCGATGGTTCGCGCCGAGGCCAGCAAGGTCCGGTCATACGCCGTGTCGGCCGCTTCGCGACCATTCCAGTAGGCACTCAAACCGCTGGCGATCATCAGCACCACCAGCAGCAGTGCGAGGTTCCACAGTAGCCGCCAGCGCAGACTGCCAGGCTTATGCATCGCGGGCTTCCAGCAGGTAACCGAGCCCCCTGAAGGTCACAATTGCGACTGCATGGCCGTCGAGTTTCTTGCGCAAACGGTGGACGTAGATTTCGATGGCGTCAGGGCTGGCCTCTTCGTCCAGACCAAACACCTGGGAGGCCAACTGCTCCTTGCTCATCACCCGCCCAGGGCGCGCGATCAACGCCTCGAGCACCGCTTGCTCACGGGAAGTCAGGGTCAGCAGCTCATCGCCGAGGGTGAAGCGCCGAGTGTCCAGGTCATACACCAACACACCACAACGTTGCTGACGCTCGCCGCCGAGTACGCTGCGCCGCAACAGCGCCTTGACCCGCGCTTCCAGCTCGGTCAGTTCAAAGGGTTTGGCCAGGTAGTCATCGGCGCCAAGGTTGAGCCCGTGAACCCGGTCCTTGACGTCGCTGCGGGCCGTCAGCATCAGCACTGGCAAGTTCTTACCACGGCTGCGCAAACGCGCCAGCACCTCGAAACCATCCATGCGCGGCAGGCCGACATCAAGGATCGCCACCGCGTACTCCTCGCTGTTCAAGGCCAGGTCGGCAGCTACCCCATCGTGCAGCACATCGACGGTCAAACCGGTGCTCTTGAGCGCTTGGGCGACACTTTCGGCCAACTGCAGATGGTCTTCGACGAGAAGAACACGCATGGTTTTTTACCTCGTTCGGGGATGGTCGACGCCATTCTTTGGCGCGGAGTTTACAGCCGCATCCGCCTCTGTGAAGACCGAAAACAATGAAAGTCTGCTGAAAGGTTGGAGAAAGGTTAGCCCGTTAGAGTCCAGCCACGGACAGTTTCGACTGCCGTGACCATGAAGCGCTGCAACCGAAAAACGCCTCGAAGCGTTTTCGTCAAATAAGAACAATAAATGGAGTATTTCAGCATGCTGTCCACACAGCCTCAGGCTTGCCCGCCTGCGCGTTTTTCCCGCCTCGCCTCCACCGCTCTCGCCAGTGCCGCCGCCCTCGCCGGCTTTTCGCCTGTCAGCCAGGCTGCCTTCTTCGAAGACAGTAGCGCGACCCTCGAAACCCGTAACATGTACTTCAACCGCGACTTTCGCAGTGGCACCAGTGCTCAACAGTCCAAGCGTGACGAATGGGCCCAGGGCTTCATGCTCAACGTGCAGTCAGGCTACACCGACGGCACCGTGGGTTTTGGTGTCGACGCGCTGGGCATGCTCGGGGTCAAGCTCGATTCCAGCCCCGACCGCACCGGCACCGGCTTGCTGCCAACCCACGATGACGGGCGTGCCGCCAATGAGTACTCCAAACTTGGCCTGACCGGCAAAATGAAGATCTCTGCTACCGAGCTCAAAGTCGGTAGCCTGATACCTGAATTGCCGACCCTCAAGCCCAACGATGGGCGAATTCTGCCGCAGACCTTTGAAGGCGGCCTGGTGACTTCAAAGGAAATCAAGAACCTGACCTTCACCGGCGGGCGCCTCGATAAAGCCAAGGACCGCGACAGCACCGATTTCGAGGACATCGCCCTCAACAACAAGAACAGCCGTTTCGCCGGCACCGTGCCCGGCACGCATTTCGATTTCGGCGGTGTCGACTACAAGTTCACCGACAAGATCACCGGCAGTTACCACTTCGCTCAACTGGGCGAGGTGTACAACCAGCATTTCCTTGGCCTGGTCGCCTCGCAACCGTTCGGTCCGGGCACTTTTGCCACCGACCTGCGGCTGGCCATCAGCAATGACCAGGGCCAGGCCCGTGGCGGCAAGATCGACAACAAATCCCTCAACGGCCTGGTGAGTTATGCCTTGAGCGGGCATAAACTCACCGCCGGTTATCAGCACATGTCCGGCGACAGCGCCTTCCCGTATGTCGATGGTGCCGACCCGTATCTGGTCAACTTCGTGCAGATCAACGACTTTGCAGGCGCCGAAGAACACTCCTGGCAGGCGCGTTACGACTACGACTTCGCCAAGCTCGGGGTTCCGGGCCTGAGCTTCATGACCCGTTACATCAGCGGTGACAACATCAAGCTGAAAAACGGCGCCACCGGCGAAGAGTGGGAACGCAATACCGAGATCAAATACGTGGTGCAAAGTGGTGCCCTCAAGGACGTCGCCGTGCGTCTGCGCAATGCCACCTACCGCTCCAACTACTCTGCCCGTGACGCTGATGAAGTGCGTTTGCTGGTGAGCTACAGCGTTGCCCTTTGGTAATTGATTCAACAAACGACAGCTCCTACACAACAACAACTCCTGTGGAGACGAAAAATGGACTTATCACTGCGTAAAGTTGCATTAGCCGCCAGCTGCCTGCTGTTCGCCGGCCCACTGCTGGCCGATGTGGCCGGCGAGCCCAAGCGCCCGGAATGCATTGCCCCGGCATCCCCCGGCGGAGGCTTCGACCTGACCTGCAAACTGGCGCAAAGCGCGCTGGTGAACGAAAAAATCCTGACCAAACCGATGCGCGTGACCTACATGCCCGGCGGTGTCGGCGCGGTGGCTTACAACGCCGTCGTCGCCCAGCGCCCAGCCGATGCCGGCACGCTGGTGGCCTGGTCCAGCGGCTCGCTGCTGAACCTGGCCCAAGGCAAGTTCGGTCGCTTCGACGAAAACGCCGTGCGCTGGCTGGCAGCGGTGGGCACCAGCTACGGTGCCATCGCGGTGAAAAGCGACTCGCCCTACAAGAACCTTGACGACCTTGTTCAGGCGTTGAAGAAAGACCCGAGCAAAGTAGTGATCGGTTCCGGCGGCACGGTGGGCAGTCAGGACTGGATGCAAACCGCGCTGATTGCCAAGGCCGCCGGGATCAACCCGCGTGACCTGCGCTACGTCGCCCTCGAAGGCGGCGGTGAAATTGCTACGGCGCTGCTCGGTGGTCACATCCAGGTCGGCAGCACCGACATCTCCGACTCCATGCCGCACATCCAGAGCGGTGACATGCGCCTGCTGGCCGTGTTCGCCAACGAGCGTCTGGACGAGCCGGAAATGAAGGATATTCCGACCGCCAAAGAGCAAGGCTACGACATCGTCTGGCCAGTGGTTCGGGGTTTCTACCTCGGGCCAAAAGTCAGCGATGCGGAATATGCCTGGTGGAAAAACGCCTTCGACAAACTGCTGGCCTCTGAAGACTTCGCCAAACTGCGCGATCAGCGTGAACTGTTCCCGTTCGCCATGACCGGGCCAGAGCTGGACACCTACGTGAAGAAGCAGGTAGCGGACTACAAACTGCTGGCCAAAGAGTTCGGCCTGATTCAGTAATCGCCTCTGTTACGCGGCCAGCCCCTTGCGCATCAAGGGGCTGGCCCAGGAGTTTGTCATGCTCTTACAACGCATTTTTGCCTCGGTGCTGTTACTGGCCTGTCTTGGCCTGGCACTGATGGCCTGGCCGTATCAAGCGGCATTTTCCTATGAACCCGTCGGCCCCAGAGCCTTTCCGTTGTTGATGCTCGGCTTGATGGGCGTGGCACTGCTGTACATGGTGTTTCGCCCTGCGCCGATCAAACACAGTGAAGACGAGCCGCCACTGGACCGCGAAACCCTGACCAAGATCGGTATCTGTGTCGTTCTACTGCTGGTGTTCGCCGGAACCTTCGAACCGCTCGGGTTCATTGTTTCGAGCATCCTCATCGGCGTACCGATGGCCCGTTTGTACGGTGGCCGCTGGTTGCCGAGCGTGGTGATCATCAGCTTGATGAGCGTCGGTCTGTACATGCTGTTCGACCGGTTGATGGACGTGCCACTGCCGTTGGGCCTGCTCGACGTTCTGGAGAACTGATATGGATACCCTTAACTACCTCGGCCAGGGTTTTGGCGTCGCACTGACTCCTTACAACCTGGTCACCGCGTTGTGCGGCACCCTGATCGGCACCGTGGTCGGCTTGTTGCCGGGTCTTGGGCCGATCAACGGCGTGGCGTTGTTGATACCGATTGCGTTCGCCCTCGGCCTGCCACCGGAGTCCGCGCTGATCCTCTTGGCTGCCGTCTACCTGGGCTGCGAATACGGCGGACGGATCAGCTCGATTCTGCTGAACATTCCGGGCGAAGCGTCGACGGTCATGACCACTCTCGACGGCTACCCGATGGCTCGCCAGGGCATGGCCGGGGTGGCACTGTCGTTGTCGGCCTGGAGCTCGTTCATCGGCGCATTCATCGCCACCTGCGGCATGGTGCTGTTCGCCCCGCTGCTGGCGAAATGGGCCATCGCTTTCGGCCCTGCGGAATACTTCGTGCTGATGGTCTTCGCCATTGTCTGCCTCGGTGGCATGGCCGGTGATCGACCGCTGAAAACCTTTATTGCCGCGCTGATCGGGTTGTTTCTGTCGTGCGTCGGGATCGACGCCAACAGCGGCGTGTACCGTTTCACTGGAGACAACATCCACCTCACCGACGGTATTCAATTCGTGGTGTTGGTGCTGGGTCTGTTCTCCATCAGCGAAATCCTCTTGCTGCTGGAAAAAACCCATCACGGCCAGGAAGCCGTGAAAGCCACCGGGCGGATGATGTTCAACTTCAAGGAAGCCGCCTCGGTGTTCGTGGTGAACATCCGTTGCGGCGTTCTGGGGTTCATCATGGGCGTGTTGCCGGGTGCCGGTGCGACGCTGGCCAGTGCCGTTGCCTACATGACCGAGAAACGCATCGCCGGCGCCAGCGGCACCTTCGGCCAAGGCGACAAACGTGGCCTCGCGGCGCCGGAAACCGCCATCGGCGGTGCTGCCTGCGGCGCGTTGGTGCCGATGCTGACCCTCGGCGTACCGGGTTCGGGCACCACGGCGGTGATGATCGGCGCCCTGTCGCTGTACAACATCACCCCGGGGCCGCTGTTGTTCCAACAGCAACCGGACATCGTCTGGGGCCTGATCGCCTCGTTGTTCGTCGCCAACGTCATGCTGGTGATCCTCAATATCCCGATGATCCGCATCTTCACCCGCATCCTTGCCGTGCCGAACTGGGCACTGGTGCCGGTGATCGCGATCATTACCGGGATCGGCGTCTACGCCGTGCACGCGACGACCTTCGACCTGTTCCTGATGATCGGCATCGGCATCTTCGGCTACATCCTGCGCAAGCTGGATTTCCCGTTGTCGCCAGTTCTACTGGGGTTCATTCTCGGCGGCTTGATGGAACAGAACCTGCGCCGTGCGCTGTCGATTTCCAACGGTGCGCTGGAAATCCTCTGGTCAAGCCCGATTACGTTCGGTGTCTGGGTGCTGACGGCGATCATGCTGCTGATGCCTATCCTGCGCATCTGGCGCAAACGTTCCGTGGCGCGGCGTGCAATCGCCGATGTCTGATCGGCCTTTCAAAAGCTGGTGGGGAACACCGCTGGTCGGTCTGCTGGGCGGGTACCTCGCCAGCCAGATCGGCTGGCCGCTGCCATGGATGGTCGGCTCGTTGCTGGCGATCATCCTGGTGCGCTGCCTGACACCCTGGCAATTGGCGGAAATTCCTGGCGGGCGTAAATGCGGCCAGTGGATTGTCGGCATCGGCATTGGCCTGCACTTCACCCCGCTGGTGATCGAGCAGGTCATGCGCCACTTTGGCCTGATCTTCTTCGGGGCGCTGGTCACCAGCCTGTCGGCAGTGGTCGGGGTCTGGTTGCTGCGGCGCACCGGCGAGGATCGCGCCACTGCATTTTTCTCCAGCATGCCGGGCGGCTCCGGTGAAATGGTCAACCTTGGCGCACGCAATGGCGCCGTGCTCAGCCGGGTGGCGGCAGGGCAAAGTCTTCGGGTGCTGGTGGTGGTGCTCTGTGTACCGGCAGCCTTCAAATACTTGCTTGGCGACGGCGCCCCACAACTGCATCCGGCCAGCGTCGATTGGCGCTGGCTGGCGGTGTTGTTTCCGGCCGGTGCCCTGCTCGCCTGGATCTGGCAACGGTTGCGCCAGCCCAACCCCTGGCTGTTTGGCCCGTTGCTGGTGAGTGCGGCGGTGAGCATCGGCTGGGATTTACACATCGGGCTGCCCCACGGCGGCAGTCAGATCGGCCAATGGCTGATCGGCAGTGGCCTGGGCTGTCACTTCAATCGGCAGTTCTTCCGTCGCGCACCATCGTTCATGGGCCGGACCCTGATCGGTACGGCGCTGACCATGCTGATCGCCACACTGGCGGCGCTGGGACTGAGTGCCCTGACCCAACTGGACCTGCGCTCACTGACTCTGGGCATGATGCCTGGCGGCATTGCAGAAATGAGCCTGACCGCTGAAACCTTGCAACTGTCAGTGCCGTTGGTCACAGCGATGCAAGTGATGCGGTTGTTGTTCGTGCTGTTTCTGGCGGAGCCGTTGTTCAGGTATTGGGACCGGTTGCCGGATGACACCTGAGTTGATCACCTGTGGCGAGGGGGCTTGCCCCCGTTCGGCTGCGTAGCAGTCGTAAACCATATGTCTGTGGTGTGTCTGACAAAATGCAGTGGCTGGTTTTGGGGCCGCTTCGCGACCCAACGGGGGCAAGCCCCCTCACCACAAAAGCCGCTCCCCTTCACTTTCGCGTCGTTTCAGACCGGTGGCAACCGCCAGTCGATCGGTGTCTCGCCATTCTGTTCAAGATACTTGTTGGCACGGCTGAAATGCCCGCAACCGAGGAATCCACGGTAAGCGGACAGCGGCGACGGGTGCACCGACGTCAGCACCAGATGTTTGGTCGCATCGATCAGTTTCTGTTTGCTCTGTGCATGAGCACCCCACAGCAAAAACACCAGATGGGGCTGATGTTCGCTGACCACCTCGATAATCCGATCGGTAAAGTGCTGCCAGCCCTTGCCCGCATGGGCGTTGGCATTGGCCCGCTCCACGGTCATGGTGGTGTTGAGCATCAGCACGCCCTGGTCGGCCCAGCTTTGCAGGTAACCGTGGTTCGGGATGTCGATGTTCAGGTCGCGCTTCAACTCTTTATAGATGTTCACCAGCGACGGTGGCGCCGGTACACCCGGTTGCACCGAGAAGCACAAGCCATGGGCCTGACCCGGGCCGTGGTATGGGTCCTGGCCGAGAATCACCACTTTGACCTTGTCCAGCGGCGTCGAATTGAGGGCGTTGAAGATCATCGGTCCCGGCGGATAGATTTCCTTGCCTGCGGCGTTTTCCTGCCGCAGAAACTCGCGCAACTCAGCCATGTAAGGCTGGTCGAATTCGGCACGCAGTGCTTCCTTCCAGCTCGGTTCGAGTTTGATACGGTCTTCAACAGTCATGGTTACACCCGAGAATTCAATGGGGCGAACCCTAGGAAAGCCCACCGCGCTTGTCAATTGATCTGACGCAGATCCAGCACTTTCTCGTACAGCGATCATACTGAACGTTCAATTCAGTCATCGAGGTCAAAATGAATCTGCACTTCGAAGAACTCACCGGCACGGACGGCGCACGCATCGGCATCGCCAGCCTGGATGCCGAAAAATCCCTGAACGCCCTCTCGCTGCCGATGATCAGAGCCTTGAACGATCAACTGGAGGCCTGGGCCAAAGAGCCGCAGATTGTCTGCGTGCTGTTACGCGGTAACGGCGCCAAGGCGTTTTGCGCCGGCGGTGAAGTGCGCAACCTGGTAGAGGCCTGTAGAGCCCATCCCGGTGAGGTTCCGCCCTTGGCCGCACAATTTTTCTCGGCGGAATATCGCCTTGATTTTCGCTTGCACACCTACCCTAAACCGCTGATCTGCTGGGGCCATGGTTACGTTCTCGGTGGCGGCCTGGGGTTGCTGCAAGGCGCGAGCATTCGCATCGTCACCCCGAGCAGCCGCCTGGCCATGCCCGAAATCAGTATCGGCCTGTACCCGGATGTTGGCGCCAGTTGGTTTTTGTCACGATTACCCGGCAAGCTCGGCCTGTTTCTTGGTTTGACCGGCGCGCAGATGAACGCACGCGACGCCATTGACCTGGACCTGGCTGACCGCTTCTTGCGGGATGAACAGCAGGAGGAGCTTATCGAAGGTCTGCTGCAATTGAATTGGCAGGAACAAACGCCAATGCAGCTCAACAGCCTGCTCAAGGCCTTGCAACAGGAAGCCGTCGGACAAATGCCCGAGGCGCAATGGTTGCCACGACGCCAGCAGATTGATGAGTTGCTGGATGTCAGCGATGTACGCTGTGCCTGGCGCGCCATCAGTCTGTTGCGTGATCACCGCGACTTGCTGCTGGCCCGCGCGGCAAAAAACCTGCACGAGGGCTGCCCACTGACGGCTCATCTGGTCTGGGAGCAAATCCAGCGTGCTCGGCACCTGTCATTGGCCGAGGTATTCCAGATGGAATACACCATGAGCCTGAACTGCTGCCGGCACCCGGAATTCAGCGAAGGTGTTCGTGCGCGCTTGATCGACAAGGACCAGAAGCCGCACTGGCATTGGCCGGACATCAACGCGATACCTGAAGCGGTAGTCCAGGCGCATTTCCATAAGGTCTGGGAAGGTCGGCATCCGCTGGCAGATTTGTCGGGTTATTGAAATCCGGGCATAAAAAAAGCGGCGCTGAATGCGCCGCTTGATCGTTGCAAGGCTTAACGGTGGCCGTCCCAATTGCGGCGGCCATCGCGACCATCACGGTCACCCTGTCTGTCGTGATCACGCCCGTCACGATGCCCCCGATCATCCCATTCCCGGCGACCATGGCCACCCTCTTCGCGATGACCCCAGCCATGGCGGTCGCGGTCATCCCAGCCACGGTTCTGGTAAACGCGGTACTCGACTCGCGGTGCTGCCTGGTAATAACGCGGCGCTGGCTGGTAGTAGCGCGGCGGCGAGTAGTAACGCGGAGCTGGCTCGTAGTAACGCGCAGGCGGTGCGGAGTAATAGGATCCACCTCCGTAGTAATAGGTCGGCGCCGGCGAGGTATAGACCTGAGGGCCGTAATTACCGGGACCTTCGTCGTAATAGGGAACACAAGCAGAAAGCGTCAAACCCAATGAAGCAATGAGAAGAAGTCGACGATACATGGCGGCCTCCTGGACCGCGAATGAGCCATACCAGCGACGCTGGTCAGCGGCAGCCAATTCATCTGACTGACGAAATATCTGACAGCAAAATCGGAATCTGGTGCGATTTAGAAACAAATTTAAACACGTAGCCAATAACGCTTCTCGACCGCTGGAAGCCGGCATGAAAAACGGCGCTTCCTTTACCCGCAAAGCGCCGTGAAATGAAAGGATTGAAAAACAATTGAGCCCGCTCGCCTTACCTGGCGTCAATCGTGCTCGTGGCGATCCCTCCCGCGCCCGCGGTCATGGTCATGGTCACCATGGTAATAATGGCGATAACCGCCGTAATAGCGAGGGCCATAGTAGTAACCACCATAGTAATAGGGCCTGTAGTAATAACCGCCGTAGTAATAACCGCCGTAGTAATAAGGTGCCGGCGCGGTGTACACCTCTGGACCGTAATAGCCGGGTTCTGCGTAGTAAAAACAGGCGGAAAGACTCAAGCCAAACAACCCACTGAGCAAGATTCGACGGTACATGGCGGCCTCCTGGACCGCAGGCAGCACATTCCGAAAACGCGGATTGCTGCCAGTCGGAACACTGAACGGCTGACATTGATTAAGACTCTGTCACAACCGCCAAGTGCCTCCTTTCACAGAACTTCAGATCAGCGGCCCGCCCAACTTGCACAGCCTGTTGTCACGCAACGATCAGGCGATGTACCGTGCCAAGCCTATCGACCCTGACCGAACCTGCGCAGAAGTGCCCCACTCCAGTGATGAATAAACCAGACCTCTGCCCGGCCTGCGGCGCCAGCAACGATTGCAGCCTGGCCGATCCGCGAACCGCCGACCAGGCTTGCTGGTGCTACACCGTGGCTATCGACCCGGCAGTGCTGCTGGCGTTGCCCGCCGAACTGCGCGACCAGTCATGCCTGTGCCCGAGCTGCGCTCAAGTCGAGTCGCAGCTGCGAGCAGCCCTATAGGGTAAGATGCGCGCCCTTTTCCGATCTGCCGACCGTCATGCGCGTTGACCGCTTCCTCAGCAACCTGCCCCGCTTCAACCGCAAACAGGTGCGCTTGCTGTTGGTCGAACAGCGGATCAGGGTCGACGGGCAGATCGTCAGCGATCCACATTGGGAAGTCCGCGAGTTCAGCCGTGTCGAGTGCGACGACGAAGTGCTGCAAGCCGGCAAACCACCGCGCTACTTCATGCTGCACAAACCGCCAGGTTGTGTCAGCGCCACTCGCGACCCGCAACACCCGACTGTCCTCGACCTGATTCTTGAACCTGACAAGGATGACCTGCACATCGCCGGGCGTCTGGACTTCAACACCACCGGGCTGATGCTGATCACCAACGACGGTTCCTGGTCGCGGCGCCTGACCCAACCGCAGACCAAACTGCCGAAGGTCTACTACGTCGAAACCGAACAGCCGATAACGCCAGAGTACGCACAGACCTTCGCCCAGGGCCTGTACTTCGCCTTTGAAGACCTCACCACCCAGCCTGCGGACCTGGTAGTGCTGGGCGAAAAATCTGCGCGATTGAGTATCGTCGAAGGCCGTTATCACCAGGTGAAGCGGATGTTTGGCCACTTCGATAACAAGGTCTTGCGCCTGCACCGCGAACGCATGGGGCCGCTGGTACTCGATGACACATTGAGGCCGGGTGAGTACCGTCCGCTGAGCGCCACAGAGACCCAGCTGATCTGAAGCAAGCGACCGCTGAGCAGAAGTTGTCGAACAATTTACAAACTGCACTTGCGCGATGACCACTCCCCTGCTTGAATCAGGACGTCGGCCGAAATGTGACCGGCAAGTCATAACATACTTCTAAGAAACTTTTTGTCGGCAGAGCGCCTCGCAGATTCCACCTCTCCCGACAGACTGCCCGCCAATAACAATACCCGTCGACCAGCCTCCACCGGATCGACATGGGCTCAAAAATTCCAGGCGTATGCCTACCTGTCACAAAGCTCGTGCAATCTCATTGCGCGCATACCCGCTTGCCAGGAGTCTTACGACATGAGGCCAGAAATCGCTGTGCTGGATATACAAGGTCAGTACCGGGTTTACACGGAGTTCTATCGCGCAGACGCCGCAGAGAAGACCATTATTCTGGTCAACGGCTCGATGGCCACCACTGCATCGTTTGCACAAACCGTGAAAAACCTGCACCCGCAATTCAACGTGGTGCTGTACGACCAGCCCTACGCGGGCAAGTCCAAAGCCCACAATCGGCACGAGAAAATGCTCACCAAGGAAGTCGAAGGACAGATCCTCCTTGAGCTGATCGATCATTTTGCCGCGGAACACGTGATGTCATTCTCGTGGGGTGGCGCAGCCACCATGATCGCTCTGGCGCAGCGCCCGCGCCGGATCGAAAAGGCCGTGATCAGCTCGTTCTCGCCAGTGGTCAACGAGCACATGCGCGATTACCTGGAGCGCGGTGTCGACTACCTCGGCAAGCTCGACCGTGACCGTGTCGGCCACCTGGTCAACAACACCATCGGCAAGCACCTGCCATCGCTGTTCAAACGCTTCAACTATCGTCACGTCAGCACCTTGGCCGAACACGAATACGGGCAAATGCACTTCCACATCAGCCAGGTACTCAACAGCGATCGTATGTGCTACCTCAAGGCGGCCAAGCACATCGACGTGCCGGTGCTGTTCATGAACGGTGAATGGGACGAGTACACCGCCGCCAGCGATGCCCACCTGTTCGCCAGCCATGTGCAACACAGCACGTTCAGCACCATCCGGGCCACCGGGCACTTTCTCGACATGGAGCACAAAGCCGCCTGCCGAGACAGCCGCCACGCATTGCTGGGGTTCCTGAAACCGGCTCATCATGAAGGCCGAACGCGTTCCCACTTCACCCAGGACCACCATGCATTGGCCATTTGAAACAGCGTCCTCGCGAGCAACCTCGTCTTCCTGACTACACGCATTACCTGTAGGAACGAGGCTTGCCCGCGACAGACCGCAACACGCTTTCAAACCCTGCGTACCACCGCCATCGCTAGCGCTGAGCCCAGCTGCCGACGAGGCATGCGCCTACCCGCCCGAATCTGCAAAAAACCACGTAAACACAGATCCGCTAAAGAAAAACTTCAAATCCCCGGCCACATCTGGTACAAAGTCAGCCGCTCTGAGCGGGTGTCGTATAATGGCATTACTCCAGCTTCCCAAGCTGATAACGAGGGTTCTTATTGGACAACCCGTTTTGTGAGCAAAGAAACACGCGTAAAGCGGGTATAGTTTAGTGGCAAAACGAAAGCTTCCCAAGCTTTAGTTGAGGGTTCGATTCCCTCTACCCGCTCCACCTTCCCCCTCCCTCCCCCCCGTAAATAAGGCCTCTTGGCCTCTCCTGTCAGTCCATTCTTCTGCCCCCCCCTGCTCTGCTCGCCCACTTCCTAAACACCACTGACCCACCATTGAGTGATCATCACAGATCACATTGCGTTGTGAATAAAGGAAGCCTCTACTGAGGGAGCAAAACGAGCTAGTACTGCGCACCCCAGACATTACTCACCAAACCTGCACGCCAGGTCAGGTCAGGTCAGGTCAGATGAGTAGGCACCTGTAAGTAGGGACTGAGAGCAGAATTGGTTCAACTGTGCACTTAGCGTTGGGGTGGACTGGTTGCACAGCCCCGCAGAAAGCCTTCGCTGCTCCCCCTAATCAAAAAACTACCCGTAGTCGCTGAGCCCGCTCGCTAGCACGCACGCACGCACGCACGCACGAGGGGAGTTATCGACCCCAAGGTATATTTGATTAGGGACGCGCAGGACAAAAAACGATTGCTGACTCGCATGTGCATGAAGCGCTATCCCAAGGGCAGCGAATGTCGAAAACCTGCATAGAACATAAACGCAAGGTACGCTAGCGCATCAATTCCAAAAAGGAATTAGCCACAAAGAATCTACCACATGTAAAATCCGGCACGAATTTATATCACTTAAAAAATAGCGTGTCAATATATGCAAAATGTTTTTTCCAAAAGTCATCCGATCGTGCCGCCCCCTAAATCAATCATCCACCCCCCCGCACACCGTGAAAAAGCCAAGGGGAAGCCACAGTGAAGCACGTCTACTTGATCCAGGTGGACAACACACCGCGTCTGTACGAATTAGCCACAGGTCGTCCGATTGATGCCTTCAACCGGTACGCGACGTACAAAACCAAGGAGGTGGGTCATGCGTTCGCCGAATCATTGCCTCCCCAATACTGTCATGCAACGGCTGGCTTTTTTGATTACTGCTATGAAACTGGCGTAATGGGTGGCCCACCCATGCCAACAGAAGCTGCTCAGACAACCATCAACCTCTACTGGGATTTTCTTACAAAGGGTGTTAACAGCACCGACTTCGTAGTTCGCCGGGCTGCTAAAGCGCTGGGAAAGACACCAGTGAAGCCTAAAAGTGCACGGACATATCTGGCAGGGGTCAACGATTTCCTTCGCACCAGCCAAATGAAACTCAAGGACATGGCTTCACTGGTTCGGATCCTTACCAAGAGCGACGCGCTCGCTAACGTCGTGTCCCTGCCCCAAACCGATAACAGGCGTCGCACCAAGTCGGAAATAGACAAAATTCACAGCCACACCCTCGCATTTGGCAATACTCCCAAGGACGTTCATGCCTATGCCCTAGGCGGCATACCCGGCGGAAAGGTTAAGGGATCCCAGGCTAGTCGCAATTTCCCCACTGAAAAAGTACTCGATCTCCTGAATAACATTGAAGCTCCAATGCACCGATGCATTGCAGCCATGATTGCCGCTGGCGGAGTGCGCCATTCCGAAGCTTGGGGAATTCGGAAATCAGATATAGATATTTATACTCGAACAGTTCGGATCGAAGACCCTAATTTCCATCGCAACCCGGCCGCTGAAAAAGCAGCGAAAAAGCTCCCTTATAAAGGCAGAACACTTGCGACCATAGTAATGTTCGAGCCTTTCAAGACTATCTTTTTTGAATCCCTTGCCGACTATTTTGATGTACGCCCCACTACCGACAGTGACTACCTGTTCGTCTCAGACGGCAAACAGACTTATGGCGAACCGCTTCTGCTTTCAAAAGATATGAACTCGTTAAACAAACAGTTGAACAGAGCCTTAAGAAAGGCTCAGCTCGATCTTGAAACTATTTCTCCCGCGTCTAATGCGCCCTACACCTCCCACAGCTTGAGGCACTTCTACGGAGTTTGGGCTAGAAACTTTGTGTATCTACCTGGTCGTCGCGTGATAGGGCTTACGTTACCAGAGATAAAACTTTTAATGGGACATAAAGACATTAGGTCTACCGAAAAATACGCTCGACTCAGCGAAGAGAATGCAATCGCTGAAATCGAAGCTGCAGAGCGGATGAAAGCCTTATGGGGTAAAAGTCCTAACATCGACCAAATCAGGTCAGCCGTTTACGCTGAGCTCGCCTATGACCTTTCTGAGCGAATGGCTGCATGATTAATACATCCGAAAAAATAATTTTAGCGCCAGGTATTAACATACAAAATGACGTCTGCAACGCCCTTGACACACTATGTAAATTAATGCGCAACGAGTATGGAAATAAAATAGAGCAAGCAGTGAATAGTACCGACCGGCAAGGCCGCGCCAGGTTCTCTCTTTTTATTTTAAAAAACCTGAAAAGCTTTAAAAAAATCAAGAAAAATGATCTAGACTTGATGTATGAGCTATCAGTGACCGATATGAATGATGATATTTGTGCGCGCTCTATCTACGAAAAGCTTACTGGAACCCAACCCGCTTTTATTGAAGATGCAATAGGGTTAAGAGTCTCAATCCGTACCATGTTTGTGATTCTCTGGTCAAAAGGGTTAGTAACACTTCCTTATACATTTGAGCTTGGCGGGGTTTGGGCAAAGTTCCCTACGCTAGAACCAATTAGCAAGGGATTTGTTTACGAATACTCGCAAGGCTTTCCAGAAACAGTCAGGGTGTCGAGAGTTTTTCAGTACCGGACTAACTGGATCAGTCCTGAGGACGTCAATTTTAGCGAGCTATGGGACGCTGCACCCGACGTCTGCGATAACCGTCTGTCTGATCCGAAATACTTTCGTTACCTTCCCTGGATCAAAAATTTTTCCGCCAAACACCCGAAAATATTAGCGCCAAGGGATGCCTATTATCTAGAAAAGTACCATCAGTACCTGCAAGCCAAATCAACAGCATCAATTTCCGCTCACGACTCAAAAATGAGCGTTGACGAGTTCAAGGATTATTTCGCAGTCCCTCCTGAGGACGCAGTAGCGATGACTCCAAAACAGCGGGAGCGTGCGAGGCGTTCCTACAAATCAAACTGGTCGCAAGAAAAAAAGGCGATTAGACAGCAGGCCAAGGATAAAGCAATTGCGGAACAGGTAGCAAAAGAGGAACTGAGCATTGAACAACACTCTATGCTTATACCAAGGCCAGAGCGTAGCTCCAATAATTTTGAGTGGCTGAAGAACAATTATTATACTGGCCGCCACCACGTTGACATTGACAAACAATCTAGACATTGGTTAGCCGCAGCAAATTATTATCTATCATACTTGGAGAATCAGAGCCATTCAACCAAATGGCGAGCAGCTAAAGTGCGGGCCATTGCATTTCTTTTAGACTACCTTTTCTGCTATCTCCCGATGTGGTTCGAAGCAAACCCACACACAGTTGTACGCTTCCCCGAGCGCCCATCCGATTTTGAGCGCGTTCTTTTTTGGAACAACACCCTCTCTCAAGCTGATTTAGATGACAACATATTTGGCTTGGAATACTCGCTTAGTGGGATAAAACTCCCCGGCACGCTTATTCAGCACTACGATATGACCTATACTGCCAAGACCAAAGCAGCTTTCGTGGCTAATATTCATGAATTTTTTGAGGTAATTATCACCAACAAAGCGTTAATAAAATCCGACGACGAATGGGTGATCGACAAAGGCTTCGAAAATCCAGTCAGTCTATTGCTTGATCGCTCTGGTAGCGGCGCACGTGGAAGCACCGACAAAGTACCTCTTCCAATTGACTCAACAGTAATAGCTAAAGCATACCTACAGGCTGTGGAAGAAGTTGGCATTACACTTCAACAGCAAATACTCACAGGACAACTCAACCGCGAAAGGCTTGATCAAGTCAGGCAGGCAGAATGGATAAATCTCTCTGAGCTTGGCTTGAACCAAACTATCCAAATTAAAAACCCGGACGACCAAGATGATGCAATCACCATTTCATTAAATCGTATAATCAATGTTTATTCTTGGCATTCCAGCCTATACGGGGCAGCCACTACAGAAGTTTACATGCCTTGGATCAGCGTAGTCAGAATGCTGTCTATCGCCTTGCATGGCGGCTTGCGCCTTCAGAACTGCCAGTGGCTGGACATCAACACTTTTGACAAGTTTCTTAGCAAACCTGAAAACAGAGTATTTAACTCTTGCATCCTCTATGTAAATACTGACAAGGACGGACAAGATCGCCCGGTTGTGATTCCTGATGAAGTCATGGAGTCTCTGGTTGCTGAGCGGCATTTTCAACGTGAGGTCTTTAAGAATCCACTGCTCCCCACCTATTATGAAAATGACCCAAAAGACCCCAAGAAATATGGAGAAATTTACACGCTTTTCCGCAGCCCTTGGAATGGAAGCGGACTGCCTTTTTCCGACTCAAATTACTCCGAAAAATGGACACTCCTGCTTTATGGTATTCAGGATACATACAACGGTCTTGTGCCTATGGAACGCCAACACATGTTTGTCACGTATAACAAACATGGACAAATGAAATCTATACATACGCCGCATTCCCTGAGGGCTACATGGCTCACCCACTTCCGAATCTACGGACATCTTGACGTCCGAGTGGCTCAACAACAAGTTGCTCATAAAAACCCATACACCACGGACTATTACACCATCCCTGATATTACTGAATCCATCAAAGCGATCTCAGAATCCAATAACCTTGTGATGCGTAGTGCTTGGGCGCAAATGGCTCCTGCAGCAACCAGCATCTACGAGAATTCTAATGCAATCACCTCCGGGTGGAGCGTAGACCGTAAAAAACTGGCTCATGACCAGAACTTCATCAGCGTTACCTCTGCGATGGTTGAACATGAAAAGACAGGCATGCAAATCATCGCCTCGGATAAAGATCCGGATGTCGGTTTTTATTCAAATTGCATCTGCCTTAAAAATGGCAACTGTCCAAAAAAACTAACAGCTTTCACTGGTAGAACAAGGGTGTGTGGACTCTGTCCTATTGCCGTCTTTGGAATCGACCATTTGCCTGCCATTAACTGCTTAATCCGCAAACTAGCTGGGGCATCCGAAGGATTAGTGATCAAACTTAAAGACCTCAAAGCGAGCAAGGCAAACAGGCATGAAGTTGAAGTCGTACACCATGATCTTACTGTGACGAAGCTCGAGCTAGGTAGTTATCACCTCATTAGCCTAGCACTGAAAAATCGCATCGAACAGGACAAGTCAGATCCAACTCTGATCACTAGAATGCGCGACTTGAAAAACTATCAATCACATGAAATCGATATGAACAATCCTGCACAACGCGTGATTGCTCAACTGCTAGATAGCAAAGACCACCCTCAATTCACGTCACCAAACTATCCATTTATGATTGAAAAAATTGCTAAGAATCCTGAACTGCTAAAACTTGCACTCTCTAAAGGTTCCGACCGAGATCGGTATGTTGGGCAGATACTCTCAATCATGAAAACGATGAGCTTGTCTTTGGCCGACATTGCTGAGCGCATTGATTCTAATACTCTGGCACTTAGCGACAAGCTCTAATGAAGCGAATACCTAACTGCGCTGCCTACCAAGCAAACAAGCTCACTAATACGCTTAAAAACGTCGAGAGTTGCTTAATCATGCTAAAAAGGGGTGAGCCGTTCCCCTCCATTAACCAGCTCACAATCGAAGTTGGCAGACATGTGGATCTCGACCCATCGATATTCCGGAAACTTACGGGCAAGCACCGCAAACTTTTAGACAAATATCTTAAGGACTTAGTCTCCAACAGCAAGAAAACGGAAATCAGCGAAAACTCAATTGACGCCTTGACCATCCGAAACGAGGAACTTTCGAGAAAAGTGGCAATCCTGGAGAAGGAACTTAAACAGCCCAGCAATAAATTAGCACTACTGCCGATCACTCCTAAGCAAGGGAATTCAAATACTTTTGACCTCGACAGCCTCTGCATGCTTGTTGACGACATATTAAAATGCCAACACAACTTGCGATTCAAAGATGGCGCACTTTACAACTACGAAACCTTCTCAGAGGAAGAAGAACTCGTTTCTATCGTGAAGAACTGCAAAACCTATTTGGACTGGAAAGATGGACGCAGACTCGTTAATTAATATCATACTAAGCATGCCGGTTAAAAATCCAAACGCCGTACAACTCCAAAAGCTGGTAGCTGAAATACTGCAGAGTGGCCAGGGCTTAAAGCTACATAGCGGCGAGGTGAATCTTACATGGCTAGCCGAGCGCATGGGAGTTACTCGCCAGTGTTTTTACCCCGGACGCGGGCATGATGAAATGCGGGTTATTGTCGGCATTCTCAATACACATATCTCAGCATTAGCAAATTCTCCCTGGCTCTCCGTCAACCCGAAACAAGGCAAACTTAATATCTCCCTTCGGAAGGCCCTATCAGAGAATGAGAGACTTAAAATGGAGCTTCTTAAAACCCAGAAACGCTGGAACGATCTCTATAATCAGCGTTTGATAGTGGACTGACCAATGGCTATATACCTAATCGTCAAAGTAATACATCGCCTTGATGAGATCGTGGTCATCAACGCAGTATCCACTTCTAATCAGCGGCGCGTAATATTTCGCGTAAAAGATCAGCGGTGTACTGCCGTCTTACCAGGAAGAACATATAGTGTACGACGAGCACATGGGCAGATTTCCTTTACTCTCCACCCTACATCGCCTGCACACTGGAGCCTTCTAGTAAAGCACAGCTTCTACATACCTGAAGTACAAATATCACGGCGCGAGCAAAATAGACTTTTGACATTGACTAACCACGGCATCTCCAGCGCCCTATTAGCTTTAGAGCAACAAGACCATGAGGCCCTGTCAGCATATCTTTCTGAACCTTATGCAAGCACACTATCTTTTTACTTTTTCCGCCAAACCTGCCTATTGGAAGCGATTTCTTCACTGATTGATGGAGGGTTTTCTTACCACGAGGCTATGAATATATGCCTCACTCATTGCCCAGAGGAAGCTCGTACACTACTCGACACACCCGCTAAGGCGTTTCCATTCCTAGGCGCTAGGCACGGGCAACGAGGTGACTTGAGTGCTGGCAAACTGGCTAACTCACCTGCTTATCGGCTGATCGCTTGGATGCTCACCCAGGCCACGCAGGGCGCAACCCTCTTGCTTGCCTCAGACGTCCCTTCGGATCTCAGGCCAGCACTTCCTTACTGCTTAGACAGTCGCCTCCTTGTTGCCAAGGACGAGCACTATCAACTCATGGGCCATCATTTGATCCAAAGCTCAATACGCTCACATCTCCAAACGCTGAATCAAAAATTTTTTCCGACTTACTCCGACCGCGAGATCGAATATGCCTACGTCCGTTACTCCAGCCTATTTGGGGCCTTCAATGACTCTGACTATTACCACCAAGTGAGTGACGCGATTAACTCAAGGTTATCGATCTTTACTCATTCCAGTAACGACTCAGGTGCGGACTTCTGTGACTTGTTCTCTTCAATTCTGCAGATCCTAGGAGGTTCCGAGCCGAGGGTGGTTCATCAGGGTCTAGCTGGCCGATATGGCAGCGAAGCGAAATTGATTCATTGGGAATCTATCCCGGACGCACATGGCGAGTATCGAACCTTCGTCGTATGGGATTTTCAATGGTACAGCACCGTTGAAATTTCTCTTCTACTGGCTCATTTCACCCCTCGCGACCGCGTCGTCATTCTCTGTAACCAGGCAACTGCAATTAACGGTAGCTTGAATGGCCACATTGTCAGTCAACTCCAGAACTATTTCCCCTCTCACTCCATTGAGACGCCTCGTCACGCCAGCCCCAGCTCACCCTCAATCCACTCGTCTCTAGAGACGGCTATCGCAGAGCTACAGGCTGATCCGAACCTTGTCGCCATATGCGACAGCTATCGACTTTGTGAGTTGATCAATGACTTGGTGCGCAAGCGTGGTCAGCCAACGGCTTTAGAAACGCAGTGGGACACGTACTCTAAAGGTGATCGTCTGCTCCTCAAACAGGCATCCCCAAAAACGGTCACATATGCCCGCCTAGTCACGACTGATGACCGTGGCCTGGTCTTAGAAACCCAGGGAAAACACCGGCGGATAGACACGGAGACGGTCAGGGAGTCTGTTTGCTCACTTGGTGCAGCTATAACGATCGGGGATGCACTACACGCTGGTGTACGCCGCGCTCTCGTAGTTACCGACTTGGCTAAAAAGTCGGGACTCGCTGAGGTAGTCAGAGAATACGGCATAGATTTGATAGGAGCGTTTACATGCGACATGGCAAAAGCCAACATCCCACTGGCAGGCGTCTCACTGCAGCGGATTACACCATCTGTTGAATAGTAATGCGCACGTCCGAGGCATATCCCCAAACCCAATCGACGAGCATTTACTCATTCAGTGCAAAAACTGCGTTCATGTCATCGATGCTCACGACGGCCTTCGGCTTGGGAATCATGCCCTTCAGCCGCTTAACGGAGTAACTCACAGCCACGATGGTGAACTGACCATTCTCGAGGTCGACAAATTCGATTTCATCCCTTGGTCGTAGGCCAAGAGTAGCCCGTACCTGGACAGGGATGGTGATTTGGCCTTTAGTGTTCACAGTGGCAGTAGCCATGGGGGGATAGGCTGGCATGTCTCGGACATTCATGGCTCTCCGCCAGTTGTTCTTGATTGCAAAGCCGGTGGACTGCGAGCTCAGTAGCCACTCACTGCACTGTTCGACTACTCTCTGGCGATACAGCACTCATCTCACTTTAATTCGCGGCTCTCGCTGCCGGGTTTACGCCCAATTCAAGATGGCTTGCCAAGCCAGTGCACCGATAGCCAATAATCCGACAGAAATCAGACCGATCATCTGTCTTTTTTGGCTCTGCTTGAGTGCCCGCTGAAGGTCAGTCAGCTCCGATTGCTGAGTCACCAACTCTTGCCGGGCCGCCTCGAGATCTGTCACCACGTGTTCGAGTGATAACTTGAATACTTTCTCTTGCGCTTGCTGTGCTTGCTTGCCCGCCTGACGGGTCGCTTCGAATGCACCTGTCATCATCTTGCGAGTGTTCAGGATCGCCAACGTGCTTTGCTTGGCAGATGCCACGACAGCTCGCTTAATGCTTTCAATCTGCAGCGAGAAGCGCTCCTCTATTAGGTGAATAGACTCCTGCTGCGCAGTCATGCTTGACTCCAACATTTGCATACTGGCTTGCAGCTTTTGCTCCAGACTTATTTCAAGAACATCAAGCTGCTCACGCAAAGCAGTTTGTTGGTTCCGCAGTTGCTCATTCTGCGCTTCGAATACTTCACGCGCCTGCACGCCGGCGTGCATTTGCTGCTCAAGATTTCCTTCAAGGGCACCGAGCTGTTCCCGTATGGCAGTATGCTGATGCTGCTGCTGGGCATTCTGCGACTCGAAAGCCTCATGCGCCTTTTCGAGAGCCAACTTGGTTTGCTGGGCAGACTCCACGACAGCTCGCTGGACGCTATCAACCTCTAGCGTGAAGGACTCCTCGATTTGCTGAATGCTCTGCTGCTGCGCGGCCGCGCTCGATTTGAACGCTTGCTCGTTGGCTTGCAGCTTCAGCTCCAAGCTTTCTTCAAGAGCCGCGATCTGCTCATGCAACGCAGCTTGGTCATGCAGCATCTGTCTGTTCTGTGCATTGAGCGCCTGGTGCACCTGCCGCTCTGCAGTCGACCAACGCTCATCCCGCTCCTCTAACCCTTGACGCAAACACAATAGATAATCCTGAGCAGACTCTCTCAACCGAAGATCAACACTTTGACTCAAGTCTTGGTTCGCTTGGTGAATGGCCTTCTCGGCATCACTCACCCGCACCACACATCCCACCAGCTTTTTTGCCTGCTCCTGGGTGATCCCTTTGGCTTGCATCAGTCCTTCGTTGGCAGCGTTAATTTCTCGTTGCTGCTGCTCTAGAAGCCTTTGTTGGCTGAGAATCTTGCTGTTTTGCGTCTGCAGCGTATCGGTCTGACCTTTCAAGATATTCTGCTGCTGCAACAGAACACCTTGCTGATCATGCAGGATCTTGGAGATCGCTGTGTTAACAATTAAAAGCTGTGAGGACTTCTGCGTCAGGCTACCAATCGATTTGTTCAAGTCCAGCTGTGCATCCTGAACCGCATCGCCCCTATCATTCCACCAGTTACCGAGAAAATTACCTTCCTTTTGCTCACGACGCGCGCGCTCCAACTTACTGGTGGTTGATTGAACCGACGCCTGGGCATCGGTCATTCCCTGCACCAGCTCCCTGATGTTGCTCTGGCGGATGATCTGTTCCGGCACACTGACCGAAGAAAACGCTTCGACGATCTGGAGGTCTTGCCGCGTCGCAGTACGGTTGTTCATTTCCATGTCAAAGCGTTTCCAGAAAATCTTCTATGTCACGCTGGCTCGATTCAATGTACTCAATCATCGCCACGCTTTTAGCAACCTGCTCTCGGGTCTGGGATACGGTGTGCTCGAGGCTCGCCAAGGTCGCATCCGCCATTCGACCCGAAGCCGCTAACGTCTGTCCGATACCCTGGTAGAGGATGATCGATTGGTTGTAAGCGCTCACATTGCGCAGTGAGCTCTCTGACAGCTCAACCAGACCTTGGGCGAACTCCTCCCGGCGCCGAGAGTCAGCGATCAATTCATCCATGAATTGCTCGTCGTAACCGTGACGATAGCGATCGAACATGCAGTCGATCTGATAGGCAAGAAATGCCGACAACAAACCGCTCAAGGTACCTATCAAAGCCGAGGACAAGATATCGGCTACAGGTAACAGAAACGCCAAGCTGGAGATGAACGTTTTTACGGTCTCCTGTAGCAGGAGGCCCACCGAGGACACAACCACCGCGCTCAGCAGCTTCAAGCCTTCCTGCAACGCTTGATCGGGCGTCAAATTCGCGGGCGGAAAGAGGATCATCTTGAAGGCTTTGAATAACCCAACCAGCCCCTCGCGAATGACGGTGACAAAGCGCTTGGCGGTGGACAAAAACTCGTTGAGCACAAAGGTCAGCAAATTGCTCATAAAGCCGCTGATGCCTCCCTGGAACATCTGGGAGACTGCATCGGGAAGTTTCTTAAGCACGCGCTCTGCCACGCCAGCCAAACGCTGACGAATTTCTTCGAACAAGGTTTTTCCTTGCTCTACCCCGTGCTTGATCAGAGTTTTGATCTCATTGAACAACCCATTGACCAATTCATTGAGCAGCACACCCAAGGCTTGACGCAGCCCCATCTGAGCTGCCTGGTTTGCGCCTGTCTTGAGGAGTTCACTGGTTTGCTTGACTCTGATAGCTCGTTTCGCGGTGCGCTCAAGGAAGTCTTCAGAACGTTCCTTTGCCGACCTCATCAGCTCCGAGTCAAGCTCCAGACGTTCGGCCTGGGTCTTGCCATCGATCACCTCATCAGCAAACTCAAGGATGTCTTTAGCTCGCTTGGGATTGTTCACATCCCGATGCGTGGCGACCAGGTTTTCGGTGTTGTTCGCCACATCGCTAAGACGATCCAGGCCCTCACCTGTGTTGTAGGCCAGATGGTTCTTGCGATCGCCATAGATTTTCTTCAAGGCCGTCACATGATCGGCCTCTAGGTGCGCAGGGTCGACCTGCTTACCGGTATAACCGTCTACGCCTGGTGCCTTCAGCTTGTCTTTGACGCTCTGCTTGATGTCCTTTAGCTCGCTGCGGTCGTAACGCTCGCGGGAAGCGGTATAGGTCTTCTGATCTTTCTCCGCCACATAATCGGCACTGGCGTTTTCGAAGTTATGCACAGTAGTGACATTGCCGCCATTGCGATCCTCGAACATGGCACTAGACAGGCCGAATGGCCCAATGATCTGGGCAATGACCTGTTGCTGGCAATCGCTGAACAACTTCTGCAGCCGCTGTTCCTTCAACTCGGTAAGGGTCAGTTCCATACCTTTTCCTTGGATAAAATAGTGGGTGACCAGAGGGGCTTTCAGAAAAACCGAGCAAACCAGGTCGAGAAACTCTCACTGACTACACAGCGCGCGCCGTCGTCGTGCCATACCGAAATCACCTGCCCAGATCTGCCACCAGCAGCAGGCACAAGATCTAGGCATAGGTAATCGCCACTCCCATTGGAAGCAAATGGAATCCATCCGATATTCCACCAATCGTCCCGCACACCCGGGTCTGGTTCAGCCCCGCTGTTATCGAACCCTGCACTTTCAGACTGTTTTTTCCAGAACGCCCAGGCATCTAGAATCCGCGCACTGGAGAGCCATTGATAAGCGCCTAGCAACGGCTCGCTGATGCCCTTCTGTCCATCGTGCCCCCGCAAGGCATCGACGAAATCTTCAGGCAAGCTGACGCCCAGTTCACTTTGCAATCGCTGAAGAGTTTTGCTCGTCGCAGGTGGGTTCAGGTCGGCCAGAAGTGTCGGTTTATGCGCTTGCAACGACGCCTCAAGCAGCTGCCATGTGTAGGTCATCAAGAACTCCCAAAGTGGCAGAAATATCCAGAGCAGCGATAGCTGTAGCGCTTTAATTTGCAGCATACATCGGCTGAACCTGTGCAATCTTGAATGAAGGTAGCCCCCCTCTGATGCTCTAGCGCTGTACAGTGTCCAGATTAGCCTACTTGAGCATTCCCACCCGTGTAGTGATCTAATGAAACCGGACACCCAGTTTGCTACCAAGCTGAGGGGAAGTTATCGCCTGCGACCATTGTCTTCGGTGAACTGCTCATTCGAGCCCCTCCAAGCTCTTCAAAAGCTTTAAGGGCCTTCATGACAAAGTGTGCGTAGCAGAGATGGAGGCCTGCGGCGCGTTCGATGCATGCAAAAAGCAAAACATGCCCGTATTGGTAATCCGCAGATTAAGATATTGCGGCGACATAACTAAGGATAATACCTTCCATAAGGTGGCTTCAGAAGCGGTCATCATTGTGACCCTCGACTACGCCATACATGGCTGTGCCGAAAGGCCATTTGATATCTGACGTGGGGGCTAGCAGTCGAATTAACTCAGGTATGACCTTCGAGATAACCCTCCTGATACGACCTCAGACACCCTTTTACCTTATCTCAATCTGACCAGTGATACGCCCCTGGCCGGGGCAATGCATATACTAAGGAAGACCCATGAAGCGTCCAGATCCCGTCGACATCTACTTTGACGAACCTACCAAAAATTTACTTTTCTCCTTGGTCGATCGCAAAGACCCTAACGACCTGGCTACTGGTAACGATGACACGTTCATGCACAGCATTTCGGCTGTCTTTTCACTGTTTGCGTCTCTTTTGGACGAACACACCCCAGATCTGTATCCAGCCGAATGGCAGTTGATTGCTGAAGCTCAACGTGAGATTCATGGAAAATACCGCCTCCCGACCTCCTTCCCTGAGATGAAGTCTCACCTGGTTGTCGGTGTTGAAGACATGGTTGGGCCGGATAACGAAATCTCGAGCGTTCTATTGGCTAACAAGCTCGCAGGCTTTACCTCCGCTCAGCTGTGTGCGATCGCAGCCCACGTGCAGCGATACCACGTAGCTCGAAAGCGGGGCCAGGAATACAAATTCCCTGAGATCAAATTCAAAGGATGACCATACCGGCCGCAGCAGCGCCTTCGAAACACTGGCGCGCGCTGCCTTGACACAAGATTCGATTTTGAGCCGCGCCATGTATGGAGACTTGCACGTAACTGATACCTGCCCTTCTTTAATTCGAAGACTTGCCACATTTCAATGCTAGGAAAATGCTCGGCTAACAAGTGAGCCGAGCCATTGGCCCGAAGGAGTGCCCCTTCCAGGTCGTCATCCCCCCCCTGCTACGCTTTGCTTTTCAACCGAACGGAGTCGAATCATGGCCGAGCAATATTCCCTTCCTGACGTCCTGGCAAGAATGTACGAAAACCAATTGGCAATCGAAGCGGCATTGATGGAGCTTGTCCTGCTGGAGGAGCAGCGCGGGTCATCTAAAGCTTGCGACAATGCGCGTGTTGCACTGGAAACGATTGGCGAGAATGCGGGGCATATCAAGCAAGGAATTGCTAGATTGGGAAGAGATCCTGGGACGTCCATTTTTTAATCCTCACGCCTTAAGCAGGCATCGTCGCCTCCAAAATAAAGTGTCCCTTAGCTGACAGCTTTGCAGCTTGGTTGCCACCGGTGAGAATTACACTCTAGAGTGTTCGTTTCGCCCACTAAGGCTTGGATTATGGATCAGCCAAAACGGACTTTACACGAGCTTAAGATTGCACTCGCCATCCTTCGAATGAACTCGATAGCTGGGTCTTCACGTCATCGGGTAATCAGTTCGAGTGCGCTATTTTTTTGTTGGAGAAAGAGTCCTCCTGACACCTTGATTGAAGTGCTCCGGGCCCGTATCACAGGACGATACGCGCAGGATACCTTTGAAGAGATTATAAAAAGGGTAGAAGACATCGGCCTCCGACGTGGCGCGACTGATGTAGAGGCTTTTCTGAGCGCCCGCATGCCCAGCGGAGCTAATAGTTCGTCGGCCATCAGGAATACTGAATACAGGAAAGCTCTGCAGGATGCCGTCGATATCCCTGAGGAGCTTCACCCGCCCATGGAATACGCGATGCGCTGCAGGGCTTCACCTAACGGCGATTCGTTTGACTACACCCACGAAACTTCCTACAACCGGGCACCTGTCCAACAGATTTACACGACCTATCCAATATTTTACGGGACGGATCGTATGCGGGAGCCTGGCCGCGCTGTGAGATTTGGCGGGTTCCGAAGCGAAGACTCGATCGCATACGGCGTTGCTGAGGTTTCTATCCCTCATATCCATCGTGAGGGCAAGCTTGAACGACCGTGGTTGTGGCCTACCCGGACAAAGGGCAGCCCCAACAAACACATTGTTGTCCACAGCAATGAGCTCATGGCTTTGGATGCATGGTTCACAAGCGCCAAGGAGTATCTGGGCAACCAAGGCATAGGCCGAGATCCCTCTCAGAAAGAAGGCCTCCTATTCATCCATGGTTATAACGTTGGCTTCGATGCCGCGCTGTGGCGTGCAGCCCAGCTCTGTCACGACTTGAGATTCCCGGGCCTGATGCTGTGCTTCTCGTGGGCGTCACTTGGTACGCCCGGTGGCTATCCCGCTGATGAAGCAACGGTAGAGTGGTCAGCAAGCAATCTCGGACAGTATTTGAGGGATGTAACAGAGCAGCTTGGATTGTCAGCCTTACACATCGTCGCACATAGCATGGGTAACAGAGCGCTCCTGGCGGTTCTAGAAAACTGGAAGCACAAGCCTGGCACTACACCTATCCACCAAATCATTCTTGCGGCGCCAGATGTTGACACCAGCCGGTTCAGACAATTCGGGCAGGTCTTCGATACCTTTGAGCAAGTAACTCTCTACGCTTCCCGGAATGATAGAGCGATTGCAGCATCTAGATTCGTTCACAGCTATCCCCGGGCAGGGGATGCCAATCCCCCACTGGTTATGAGCTCCTTGGCTACCGTAGACGTAACTGCTGCGGGCAAGGACATGTTCGGCTTAGGCCATGGCTACATCGCCAATGTGTCAAAGGTGTTCAGGGACTTGTTCTACGTCGTTAGGCACCGGCACAAACCTTACCAGCGGGCGGGCATCACTAAGCGAGACGAAGGTTACTGGGAGCTCACATAGCCCGAGCGCCGGGGCCGATGAGTAGCATTAGGACTGAATGACTGACTGGGCACTGACATAGGCGTCGGGGGTCGCAAGCAGACGGTCATGGCCCAGCATCTGTCCCGTGCCTTGATCTTTGACATAGCATCTACTGGCACTTTAATCCTGCGGAGGATCCAGCAAGACTCCATAAGCGTACGATCATGCCTGTTGCAAACATAGCTGCGCGAGCTTGAAGCTCAAGAGGGTAATAACCCCCAATGCTTAGCTTAATTTTTGCGTTTTAAATCGCCATCAATAGTGAATCAATAAAATTGAAAAATAGACTAAGTGCATTTGCTCTAGCTATAATTGTCCTAGCTCCGGCAATCCTTTACCTTTCGAAATTCCACGGTGGCCTAACAGATCAGCATGGGCGCTGGGGAGAGGTTGGTTCGTATTTTAGCGGCATATATGGAAGCCTTGCCCTCCTTGTCCTGGCATACACAACGCACCTCACTCAAGCTCAATTCAGGCGCCAGAATGAAGATAGCATCTTCTACAAATTATTTGATTCTCTGCAGTATAGAATCCAAAACAGCTCAATCTCCATAGAAGGTAAAGAATTCTCAGCCCATAAAAGCCTTAAGTATATTGTAGATAGATTTTATAGGGAACTTTCCGGCGAGGCTGTCGAAATTGGCCGTATGCTTTTTTGCACGGAGCCAGAAAAAGTAGCGAATGTTCACTATACGAAATTATTCGCGGCAATCAATGGGCCTACCTGGATCGAGACATTCGAAGAAGATCGCGCTGCCTTTATTGCTGACATGACATCACAAGGGCACTTTAATGAGCGCTGGGAGCAATTGAAAAATTATATAGGATCTCGTGACGAAGAGTCACAATCAATAAGGGAGGCACTGCGAGCGACAGGCAGCGTTAACTTCTACAAGATTCCATTCAAATCTCGCCAACAACACTACGCAGCCGCGCTCCAGAGAATCCTAGCCGAACAAGGTGAATTTCTGGATGGCTATTTAAGCACCATCCTGTATATCGCCGACATATGCGCGACGAGTAAAAATTCGCTTCAGTATGCGCGATATGCTCAATCGCAACTTACGCGCTACGAAGTGGTAATACTTTTCTACTTGCTTGCTGGGAGCGAGGAAAAAGTCGTTGGGGCGGTAAATCTAAAAACTCTAGGCTTACTGAATCGCCTCCGAACGCTTGACTGCCAAGGCTTAATGATAGATTTTCCGAGTGTAGAAGAAATTGATAAAGAAATCGCTGCAGTTTTTGAAGCCGAGGCCTAATCGAGACTACAAAACGCAGACCTTCTGGGGCAAGCTTGCCGAGGAGCGCTGCGTATTTTTCGTGGGAGTTTCGAGGGCAAAACAGCGACTGGTGTTGACCACTTGTGAGCACCGACCCCATCCCAAGTGCGCACAAAGGCGGTGGGATGAGCGTAGGAACCCACATGGTGAGTTTGTAAACCACGTGACTCGGCATCAAACCCGCTCGCTACATGCACTAAGGTAAGGATCACCAAAACAGACGCCGAGCTAATTCCTACCATCGCCGATCAACACAATGGCTGGCTACTCAGAAGGATGGATTAGTCTAAGTGGCTGAAGCGACTTGGTTGCCGACTCCAGATCGAGTAAAGATCTCGCCCATCCCAGTAGCTCACCCTACCCTGATCATCCACTGACCGTTTTGCCCGAAAGACCGTATCGGCATTTTTGACAGTCAAGATCTGGTTATCCAGCATAGGGACTTCATGCCCTTCGAGCCCATGCGAATCCTGATTGATAATACGCCTTGGTAGACTCATGAGCAGAGCTGCGTGCTTGGTTTCTTTGAGGACGAGCGCAAAGCTGTTGCCGATGGTGCGATAGCCAGTGTGAGCGTGAACGACTAGCGCGTGACTGCCACCTTCAATACGATGCAGAACCGATAGTAGATGCGCATCCGACACTAATACGGACTTGTCTTGAACAATACCCGCCTGCGCTTGCTGACACCACTGAGCGACGTCTGCAGAGGTCTTCAGCTCCAATACTCCAGACGATCGATGTGCGAAGTTCTCCGCACCCGGTAGATAACGCGAGGTGGTCACAAATATGCCCCGGTCGGCGCCGTCGTTTGCCACGGCCCCTCGCAAAGCTTGCACGGCCTCTAGACCTATGGGGCGATTCGGCGCATATCGCTTGGCTTGGACATAGGCCAAGGTATCTCCTAACGGACTCCGCTGAAGTAGTTTGACATCAACCCCACCATCTCCTACTCCTGGCCCCAGCTCTGATTCATAGCCCAAGCTCTGGAAAATGCGGTAGAGCAGTATTTCAAATTCGCGATGATGTAGGCTGTATAGCCGTTCCGGACGCGCCTGAAAATACTGATAGAGTTCAGCGTATACGTCGCCGAAATCTTCGATGATCAGGCTGCAGACCCACTTCCAATGAAAGAATTGGTCGTAGGCTTTCTGCAATTCTTCGGTAGTAGCGTAAAAGTAGTAGGAGCAGCCGTCATAGTTGTCATACCAGAAGCCATGCGAGTCAGCGATTGCATCAAACTCCGCCCGAAGCTTTGGATCTAGATCTTCATCAAGCAGGCGGGCAAGCTCCCCGCTGCTGTAGAGGATGAAAGTCACCGCCTCTTCGCCAGGCTCCCCTTGTACGCGCTTCGCATAGGACGTGAAACCGCTATCGCCCCAAAGGTCGTTGCTTACAGCCCAGACTTGCAAGTCCTTCTGGGCAGCTACAATTTTCCGCTCCAGGTCTCTATCCGTATATGCGCTCAATTGATCTCCCTCTTGGCCAGATTAAACGCTCCCTCGCATGGCCTAAAAATGATTACTGAGCATACAGGGTGATTGAGCAGTCCGCTTCAAGTCGGCATCCCCAAGAATCTACCTCGAGAGCCTGGAAAAGCCCACCGCGTTGGCTAAGATCAATGATGCCTAAATAATCGCTCGCGGCTGCTTAGCTTCATTTGGCAGGGAAGCGTAACCGGATGAGGATGCTTGATGATTAGTCGTGGGTCGGAATGGCACCGTTGGGAGCCGCACATCCATGCACCTGGCACCGTGCTAAACAACCAATTTGGATCGGAGGATCCATGGGAGGCATACCTCACTACGCTTGAAAGTTTGACCCCAACAATCGAAGTTATTGCCGTCACTGACTACTACGTCACTGACGCCTATGAAAAGCTTCTGGAACATAAGGCTGAAGGTAGGCTTAGCAACGTTCAGCTGCTCTTTCCCAATATCGAATTGCGACTTGATGTCGCCGCAAAATCCGGATTTGTGAATATCCACCTCCTAGTCAGCAATGAGGACGAAAATCATCTCGTCGAGATCAAGCGAATTCTGAAAAGACTACAGTTCGCCGCCCACAACGATCGATATGACTGCACCCGAGAGGAGCTCATCAGGCTGGGCAAAAATACGGATGCGAAGATCACCGATGACGGTGCAGCGCTACGGATGGGAGCAACACAATTTAAGGTGAGCTTCACCCAGTTGCGCCAGGTCATCCAGGAAAGCGAATGGGCAAGGAAAAACATTCTAATTGCAGTGGCCGGCGGCGCTGGTGATGGTACGTCCGGTGTACGACTCGCGGCAGACACAACCGTGAGGCAAGAGATTGAAAAGTTCGCGCACATAATTTTCTCCAGCAATCCAGCGCAGCGCGAGTTCTGGCTAGGCTTACGCGCAGTAACTCCCGAAGATCTTCGCGCGCGCTTTGACGGCTGCAAACCTTGCCTTCACGGCAGCGACTCGCACTCCCAAGAGTCGGTCGGTCAACCTGTCGACAGACGATATTCCTGGATCAAGGGTGGCCTTGAATTCGATGCACTACGCCAGGCATGTATCGACCCTGACGGACGAGCTTACGTTGGTGATAAGCCACCTAATTCGGCGATGCCCTCACAGGTGATATCTCACCTAAGCATCGGAAATGCCAGCTGGGCGGCAACCCCCTCCATCCCGCTCAACCCGGGATTAGTTGCCATCATTGGTGCCCGAGGTTCGGGCAAAACCGCGCTCGCAGACATCATTTCAGCAGGCTGTGATGCGGTCTCCTACTTCGGTTCGGGTACGGGCGGAACAATAAGCCCATCGTTTCTTGCTCGCGCTAGCGGCTTACTTGAAGACGCCACCGCAACCTTAACCTGGGGCGGTGGCACGTCTGTTACACGGCACCTGGATGGGCGCGATGCCAATGGGCACCTCTCCTTCCCTCGCGCCCGGTATTTATCCCAACAGTTCGTTGAGGAACTCTGTTCTGCCCATGGCGTTTCCGACGGGTTGATCGATGAGATAGAGCGCGTGATATTTGAAGCTCACTCGCAGGATGATCAAGATGGAGCTGTCGATTTTCCTGAATTCCGGGAACAACAAACCGCTAGATTCCAGCAGGCCCGTGCCCGAGAGGCTTCAGCGATTTCTGATATCTCCGAGCGAATTGCCACAGAGTTCGAGAAAGAACAGCTCGTAAATACACTTACGAACCAAGTCGAACAGAAGAAAAAACTCATAGGAGGCTACAACGCAGATCTTGCCAAGCTGGTGGTCAAGGGAACCGAGGCTCAGGTTACGAGACATACCCAGCTTAGCCAGGCCGCTCAGAGTCTGAGGAGTAAGATTCAATCGTTCAGTGCCCAACGTCGCACGTTCGTTTCCCTTCAAGATGAAGTGCAGAGCATGAGAGCCACCCAGGCTCCAGAGATGCTACGCCAATCCCAGGCGCGCCACTCCAACAGCGGACTGGGTACTCAACAATGGGCGGACTTTCTTCTCGTTTACAATGGCAATGTTGATAACAGCCTGGTGGGGTATCTGAAATGGGCAGACCAAGAGATTTTGAAGCTGACCGGCCCCCCCATCACGCCAGGGGATCCCAACGTTGAGCTGATAAAGCAAGATGTTCCACTCGACACACTTCCACTGGGGCTGATCACGGCTGAAATGGATCGTCTGGAAGCGCTCTTCAGCGCGGACAAATTGATCCGCGACCAGTACTCCGCATTGACTAGACGCATTTCCCAAGAGACCGCTGCCCTTCAGACCCTGGAGACTAAATTAACCGATGCGCAGGGGGCGTCAGTAAGACGCAAGGATCTTCAGACGGAGCGTGAAGATACTTATCGTAGAGTCTTCGAGGCGATCATCCACGAGCAACTAGCCCTAGCAAATTTGTACACTCCCCTGATGGCTCGGCTCGGCGCATCTTCTGGCACGCTCAAAAAACTTAGCTTCTCAGTCAGGAGGATCGCGGACGTCGACGCTTGGGGAGCGATCGCTGAAGAGGGTCTACTGGATCGCCGAAAGTCCGGCCCTTTCTATGGGCGTGGAGCTCTGACAGACGCGGCAGCGAAGTCATTGAAGTCTGCCTGGGAGGTTGGCACTGCAGCAGGTGTCCAAACAGCAATGTCAGGATTTTTGAGCCAGTATCAACAAGATCTACTGGCGCACGCTCCTTATGCAGCGAGTCAGCAGACTGAGTACCGAGCCTGGTCAAAGCAGATGGCTCAATGGCTTTTCAGCACTGATCACCTCACTGTTCGCTATGAAATTTTGTATGACGGCGTAGACATCCAGAAGCTATCGCCTGGTACACGAGGGATCGTTCTGCTTTTGCTTTATCTCGCGCTGGATGATTCGGATGACCGTCCACTGATCATTGATCAACCCGAGGAAAACCTCGATCCAAAATCCGTCTTTGATGAACTGGTCTCGCTTTTCATTGCCGCCAAGTCAAAGCGTCAAGTGATCATGGTCACGCATAACGCCAACCTTGTGATCAACACCGACGCAGATCAAATCATCATTGCAACGGTAGGCCCGCATCAGCCTGGCGGGCTTCCACCTATCAGTTACCAATCTGGAGGGCTAGAAAACGCTGCGATAAGAAAGGCGGTTTGCGACATTCTTGAAGGCGGTGATGAGGCATTTCGGGAGCGGGCGCGCCGGCTTCGAGTACGCCTCGAAAGGTAAGCCGCTCTCAGACCGCCGTAACGTTTCATGGCGAAATGAGTACCTGCGAGATCGAGTTGCGGCACTAGCAACACAGGACACTTTTCCTAGTGCCTCTTGCAGAAGCGGGTGCCTTAACCGCCCGCAGGCGTACCCATTGCCGCCCAGAACGGCCCCGAGATGTACTTGAGCATGAACCACCACGCATAGACTATGGATTCTGAGTAGAACTGGCCGTCATGCATCAATCCATGCGCGAAGGTATTTCTGAGGTTTGGCCCATATGGGCTGCAGAAGACTGCTTTGATCTCAAAGGCTACGTTCTCCCCTAGCAACTCAGTAACACCCTCGACATCCATCAACGTGCTCAGCCCGTTTTCGGTGACGATGCCATCAGCATTGGATGTTGATGTGTTGAGGCCGGCTTCCTTCATGCGGTAGCGAATAATCGCCTCAAGCTGCGGAATAAGAAAATGGGCAGCCATGCCGAAGTCACCTGCAAACCCCCAATACAGCCCTTTGCCGATCATTTGAGTTCGATTCGGAGGAACAAGAGACGACGCCTTGGCCATTTCGACCATATCGATCTCCTTGACGCAATGTTCCTGGGAGATGATAGCGAGCGCCGGGACAATGCCGCCCTGTACTGTTAGCTTTATAGTGTGCTGATGCTCGCTGACCATCTTGGCTTGGATGGTGTGCTCATCGGCTTCGGACAACTCTGCACCGAAGGATAGTGGAGGACGCCTTGCGATGACCCTCCCGGTCTCGTCAAAAAAAACTGCGCCTGTCAATGCGCTGGCTATCCCTGTCCGCAATGACTTGAGAGCGGCAACTCGCGCGTCGTTCGGCGAACAAAATGGGTACAACATAGTTAGGTTGTAGACCGCATCGCCTAAAGACTTGCCTTGGACAAGAGCTCTGGTATGTGCGACCAAGTCAGTTATGTCAGTACGGGTAACGACAGTAGCCATTTGCTCGACAGCCCGAGCGCCGGCTTCGGCAATTCTTTGGCGGAGGGCGGGTAATACCTTCTCAACATCTAACTCAGCGCGAAGCGCCCCCGGAAGAGAGCGGTAAATCTGAAGAGCATTTTCCAAGGCGTTCTGCGCGACAATCGGATTCGTCTGCTCACCTCTCAGCTCAGCCTCTGATACCCACGTCTCTGCGACAGCTACTGTCATTTTCGCCTCCATAAGAGCTCGATCAGACAAGGCGAACCCCCTAGACGCGGCCTCATAGCATGTACGAGCTCTGAATATGTCCTTCCTCTCGTCAAAGGAGCGCCCGAGCCCAGCCAGCATTTCGGGAATCGCAGAAGTGTCGGGATGGTCGAGCCTGAAGTCCATGACCGTCTCAGCGAGGCCGACGGAGAACATAAGCTGCTGTTCAACAGCTAGCTTGATGGCGTCCATGACCGTCTCAGTCAGTGACGTGAGGCGATCCCCTCCCCCGGCCCCTATCTGCCTAGCGAGAGTGAGCGCTCGGTGAAGACATTCCCTACCTTCCTGGTACCAGTAATCATCGTTCAGAGGCGTCGTCGTGTAACCGTCGATGGCAGCTCGGGCGTGCCGAATATGCCTGAGACCAGGCGTAATCCATAGTAGGTCTGAAACTCTAGCCTTTAAGAGCCCCTCGGGGAGAAGATCAACCACGTCACGAAAAAATTCAAGTTCTTCGTCCAACATGCTCGCCGGCACCATCGAATGCCGGTCACCCATGATCAAGTAAGGTCTGAATGGCTCGTTTCTGTTGGCGTTGTCCAACATCATCGAGCAGAGATCCGCCATGAGCGACCATATCCTCGCCTCTTCAAATGCTTCCGTCTCAGACGCAGTTCTCGCCAGACTGGTCAGCGCTTCAGATAGAGCTGAATAAGTCGGCTCGATCTCGTATAGAGCGCGTTCTAACTCAGCTTGGCGGAACGCATCGACACGCAAAGGGGTGGCTGCAGGATAGCGAGGAAAATGCTCTGACACGACGTATTCACCTGTATAAAAGGAAGCTCATTTGTACGACCACCCATCACTAAAAGCAAAGGCTGTAGAGACGATGTCTGCCGCAAACCTACACAATGCCTTTGAAGCCTCAACGGGTTTTGCCTTGCTTACTGCTCTACAGTTTTTCCCCAGCCCTCAATGCTGCATCGGGTGGACGGCTCGGTGTAACCTGAACAGACTCCAAGTAAGTTTTCCCCGTCATGAGCATTGAAGCAAAGCTCCTTCACCTCCAAGCAATCCAAAACCTCCTCGCGCCATACCGCTACCTCTATTGCGTAGACCTTGAGGCAACTTGTGACGAGGTTGGAGTGCACGAATCTCTAAGGTCGCTTGTGGTCGTCCCTGATCAGATGGAAACGATTGAGATTGGCCTGGTGGTGATCGACCTTGAAACGCTTGAAATCGTCGATGAGTTCCAGCGTTTCGTACGGCCGCAGATAAACCCTACCCTTACTGATTTCTGCAAGCAGCTCACATCCATTCAGCAATCTGACGTGGACGGTGCTCTAACCTATCAAGAGGTTGGCGACGAGCTGCGAACATTTGCTGCGAGTTATCCGGATGCAGCTTGGGCATCGTGGGGAGACTATGACGCACGACAGCTTGAGCGCAATGCTGGCTTTGCTGCCTGCCCTTCCCTGCTCGAAGGCGTACCACATTTCAATGCCAGGAAATGGCATGCCGGCTTATACGACGATCGACCTAAATCACTTAAGCAAACGGTAGAGTCGTTGGGCTTGGTTTGGCATGGTATCTATCACCGGGGGATAGACGATGCTAGGAACGTAGCTTCCATTATTAAGGAAATGCTCGGCTGATTAAGTGAGCCGGGCCTAGGGGCTCGAAAGAGCAATAGCGACATTAAATGCCAGAGTGACTCGCTTGCGGCAAATGGCAGGTTTTCTCTTGTTGCTCATAGAAACCCAGGTGAGCGACTGGAGCCAGAAACTAAAGGATGGTCTCGGCTTACGCATGGCAGAATGCCTGCGGTAGGCACCTGGGGGCTGTGCAAAACGAACAAATGACTGTTCCACCCTTCAAAAGACACGACCTCAATAAAACAAAAGTCTTCGGGCCGGTCATACGCTTACCCTTTTCATCCAGCAGTCTTACGGACGCCATCCCAATCACTGGAGGCGGAACCTTTTCACCTCGAGCAGCATATGCAGTGAGATTACGGACAATCAGCAATGACAATTTACACGCTTAGACTCATTACTACCTCCACGTACAACCCTACTCAAATGCGGGCGACCGTGGTTGAGGCGCTAGGTAAAAAGTGCGAACCATTGAGAGTGGAAATCCACCAGGTCTCGAAGGGAGGTTTGGAGATTGAGGTCAAAGGAGAGCGTAAGCATTTGGATTCTGCGCACATGCTTCTGTCTCAGGACTTCGCTGTCCACCATCCGTTTGTAAGAGTGCTAGATGAGCTAGGTGATGCGCTGCGCAACGAGGCCTATCCACTACTTGGGCGGCTCGAGCAGGAGCTCCGTGCGTTCATCAACGAGGCCATGATCGCAGCCGGGCTGGGCATCGATTGGTTGACCATGGTAGACGACGCACGAATTTCTTCACGCGTTTTGGCTACCCGTCAAAAGGGTCAGAGTGCGATTTATCAGCATCCTGTGGAATTCACGGAGCTCGATCATCTCCTTGAAATAGTGACGTTGGATCTCGCCGCCTGGGCGGAGCAACGATCAATCACAGCTGATGACTTGTTGAGCTTGCTGGAGGTTGGAACCGATCTGAAGGATATTCGGGCGACCCTAGCCCAACGGATGAAGAAGCGCAGCTTCTGGGACGTAGTTTTCTCGCCCTTCTTCGACGATCTCCCGAGCTGGCAAAGTTGGAAATCTCGGTGGAAAAAAGAAGTTATCGGCTTACGAAACCGGGTGATGCATCATCGCCCAGTCTTTGACTGGGAAATCGATAAGCTCCGTGTGACAGCGGTGGAGTTCACCACGTTGCTAAGTCAGCATCGGAAGAGATTATCTATAAAAGATACGGAATCGATTCGCCAGTCCGCTCAGGAATTGATGGCGACATTCCAGTTTCGGCGCGACCTGCACGAAGCACTCGGAGGGTCGAGAATGACGGGCATTTCCGTCGCCTCGGAAGCGAAAGCCATATTTCTGTTCAATTCCGATGAGCCCGCGATGGTTAAAACGCTAGGGCCAAATGGTGCCGAAGAGCTAATCGTTCAGTACCGGGGTTCTGGAACATCAATAGAGCCCATCCTAGTACGAGCCAATCTTGCCTTATACAATCACGTAGTTGATGGCAGAGAGGTGCAGATGTTCGTTTCACTACGCCCCGGTGGAGGGATGTATCACCTAGGGCAGGCGGAGTATCGGCGCCATTCCTACTACGAAAATCAGGACGGCACACTGTCTGTGATGTTCGAGCTCGCACTGACTCCATCACCAGCACTACGCGAACGAAATAAACGGCCAGTCACAGACCTTGATAAGGCTCAATGAAGGTTATCTTGGCTTGGCTCTGTCGGCAGGCCAATGCCTACGGACGCACTAAAGCCCCTCGGAGCCCATCCTCACCATTACGGAGTCCGGCAAATCCCCCCCGAATACCGCGACTCCAGTCGAGGCTTGCGTCGGATCCTGTCGTGCATAACGCTAGAGATTAATGGTTAAATCTTTCGCTTAGGGCTCGCTAGCGCCTTGTTAGGAAGATCCATCGCACGTGTAACACCCGAATTTTCGGACTTCTATCAATATGGAGCAAAAGGGGATAATGGAATGAGCGAAAAAAAACGATTAAATGGATTCGAGAGAGCTACTGTACGCATAGCCTCCAAGATATATTTCACTGACACAACACTAGGAGTCTTCCTAGTTTATGGAGCTACAGGATTAGCATGCTTTATATTAACTGCGACGTACCTATCATTTGCCGGTGCCCACAATGTACTTCTTAACGCAACAATTATCACATCGAAACTTCTGGCATGGCTGGGACTTGCGTATGGAACAATGCAAAAAATTGGAGCACCTCTAGAAGAAGAAATTAATAACCTACGAGAAACCCAGAAGAAGGCCCCACTTCTTACGAGATCGGACGAGGCTCCTTGGACTCATTTATGGCTATGGATTGTAGGATTTATATTTCTTTTAATAGCTACAATATTTGACATCGTTAAAGCTGCTCACTAATCTTCATCGTCGTAATATTACGAGGCGTTTAGTTGAGTCGTTGGGCCTGTTTTGGCTGGGTACCTATCACCGTGGGATCGAAGGTGCCAGGAATGTGGCGTCCATTATTAAGGAGATGCTCGGCTGATTAGGTGAGCCGGGGCTATTGGCTCGAAGGAGCGAACAGTCCCCTCCAGGTCATCATCAAACCCCTGCTACGCTTTGCTCTTCACCCGAACGGAGTCGAGTCATGGCCGAGCAATATTCCCTTCCCGACGTACTGGCAAGAATTTACGAAAACCAATTGGCAATCGAAGCGGCATTGATGGAGCTCGTCCTGCTGGAGGAGCAGCGCGGGTCATCTGAGGCTTGCGACAATGCACGTGTTGCGCTGGAAACGATTGGAGAGAATGCGGGGCATATCAAGCAAGGAATTGCTAGATTGGGAGGAGATCCTGGGACGTCGATTTTTTGATGCTCACGCCTTAAGCAGGCATCGTCGCCTTCAAATAAAGTGCCCCTCAACGGGTATGAATACGAGCGAACGAATCCTCGTTTATAGATATGGTGACGCGCTCAATCAAGGATGAACCATGACCACGCATACCGCCAGTAATGCTCAAAAGCGACTCGCAGTGTTGATCGACGCTGACAATGCCCCTGCGGCAATCGTCGAAGGCCTGTTTGAAGAAATTGCTAAGTACGGCGTCGCAAGCGTGAAGCGCATCTACGGCGACTGGACTGGCCCTCATCTCGGCGGCTGGAAGAAAGTCCTGCTTGATCACTCAATTCAACCCATCCAGCAATTCGCCTACACCAAAGGCAAAAATGCCACTGACAGTTCGCTCATCATCGATGCCATGGACTTGCTATACACTCGCCGCTTCGACGGGTTTTGCTTAGTATCGAGCGACAGCGATTTCACGCGATTGGCTTCTCGATTACGCGAAGAGGGCTTGACCGTTTACGGGTTCGGCGAAGAGAAAACACCCAAGCCTTTCGTGGCCGCATGCGACAAATTCATCTACATCGAGTTACTCCGCGAGGATGTCATCGCACCTATCAATGGTGAGCCTAGTATGGCTTCTGTTGCGCCCCTTGATGTGGCCAAGCCAGTAGTTACTGAGCCATCCAAAAAGCCTAAGGCACCGGTGGGCTTCATCGCCAAAATCTTGGACGACATTGCTGACGAGGATGGATGGGCACACTTAGGCGCGCTAGGCGCGAACATTACGAAACTACGTCCGGAGTTTGATCCGCGCACTCATGGCTACAAAAAACTGAGTGACCTAATCAAAGGCTATCCGCACGCCTTTGAACTACAGGCCAGAGGTACTTCAGGTGGCACGGCAGTAATGTATGCTCGTCACAAGCAGCCAAGCAAATGAGAGACAGCCCTCCTAGTGGACGCCCTACAAACTCTATTATTGTCATTCTGGCCCGCATGCTGAGTTGAATCTCATGCCCCTCCCTTATTCGCCTTCACCTTAAGCATGTTTCTTGTGAGCACTACATCACCAGGAAAGCCGCACTCAACTTTCCGACCGCTGCCTGCACCACGGGCGGATGGCATTTTCTAACCTATTTTTATTGGGATTCCGGGGTGCTCAAGGAGTCATTGGCAGGCATTCATTATCCTGACACCGCCGCCTACTTTGGCGACCTTGGCATCGTTGACAGTTAGCTGACCGCAACTGGACTGGTGAAGAACGGAAGCTGTGCATGGCATCACTATAGGGCAGCTGCGAGCATGATCGTCAAATGGCTACTCAGCAAGTCTAGACACCGCAATGTCGAGTTGGCGGAATGGTTTCCATCCATTGGCGAAAGGCAGCGATTGCTTGCGATACTTAACTTGGGGAAACCTAAGCTATTAAAGCCAGGTTGGTCAAGAAATCAATCAGCAGGCCTAGTACCAATCCGCCCACCATTTAATATTATGTATACAAAAGCCAACGCCTTACTCCATCCCGAAAAGGCCCACCGCATATTGGTGCACACCTATTGAGAGTGTTAAGGCTGACGTTGCATTATTCGCTCTATAGCGATTTGTGAAGTACAACGTGGTAGAACTTTTCAGTCAGAGCTTTTCAATAAAGCTCCCCAAGCGTTCTAGAAGTCCCTCTTTTGATTTTTCAGTCTGAGATTGCTGGGCTTTGAATCGCTCCCAAACCTCAGACTCGAATCGGCTGATCGAGACAATGTTTTTCTGTGAAAGGATTATCGTGAAACCAATCTTCCTACCTCTTCGCTGCATATCCTCAACTACAGCGGAGTAATCGGTGGTGTAGGTAACCTTAAGAGTATCCTTATCACGGTACCCGCTCATTGTTGGAACGATTTCGAAATCCTCGTCCATTAGGCCCGTCTCATGTAGATCACCTACTGAGGATACTCGACCGACATAGACCTTCCGATCATCCATCGAAAACATGTATTGGCTGTTCTCGTCGCTTATCGAGCTGAGCAAATGCTTGGTCAGCGGAGGAAGGGGTACCTGCGAATTCAGAATCAGCGCCCTAACCTTTGAGGGGCCTATCTGGAAACGAACCATGATCAAAAAAGGTAAGATTCTTGGGCAAAGCCAAGCCAAAAAAAATGAGAGGATTGTGGCCTGCCCAAAAAAAACCCAGAGCGGCGCCCCCTTTTCCTCAATCATCACGTTGCGTACCAGAAACGCTTTCAGGTACTTCACGTAATCGGCATAGTCTGCAATGAAAAAAGAAAAATATAAGTGTTTGCTAACATACATCAGAGCAAAACTTGCTACTGAAGCGATAGCAAAAAGAAAGATTCCGGTTTTCGCAATCAGCATGTACAGCAGTTGGCCATCGTAACGACTGATGGTTGCCTGACGATAAATACTGCCGTGACAAAAGATGTAGCCACTGACCAAAATGGGCAAAATTAACAAAAGCCCCATTATTCACTAGCCACAATTTTTTTTGCTTTCTCGCTCGCAGCGATAAAATTCTTGTTGTTTAGAATTTCTTGCGAATCAATGGACATCCCTCCACGGGAGCTTACACGTAGAGTTTGGAGATCGCGCAACGCCTCCAGAAGCTCCTTCTCCTCCTTACTCGGTTTAATCAGAAGTCCAAGCATTTTCATTCCTCAAGTTCTCCGCCCGTGAAGGGAGGTGTGCGTGCTAGCCTAGCTATCACTTATCGGTACTATAGCACAGCGTGACATGAGTTTTTTACAGCGTGTGCTTAGGTCGCGTCCAAGCGGATGAGCTTACGGTGACCCAGTTTATGCCCGCGAGTCCCACCGCCTCCCCAGGACTCGCCCCGCCCCGCCTCGCCTTTTCAGTAATGAGTCTGCTTAAGAAAACCAAAGACTTAGTAAAGAGGTCATCTGTAGTGGTCAACCAAGGCCGATCATTCCAGGGCCGCTGCGGACATGATCATAAGGTGAGCTTTGAGTGAGTCCAACCACTGTAACGTCGAGATCGCCGAATCGTTTCCTGGTGGGACGAACAGACAACGACTGCTCGCTCTCTTCAATGCTGGAATGCTGAAGCAAAGGATCCTGAACAAGCAGGAAAAGGTAAGCGCCTGGCTAGGCACGCAGTCCCTCAGCTAGTGGCGCGAGGTGAGTCACGCTGAGAAAACAACTGTGATTTATTTAAAATTATTGGCTGGCCATAATTATCGCTTTGCCATAATTCTCAATAATTTTGCACGTATTTGAGCCAGAGCCCAGCAGGCCATTGGGGTCACCAGTCATAGGTGGGCACAAGGCCCGAAGGGACGACGCCCCTAGAGATTACGACGCGTCTCTCTTCCACGGAAGAAGCCACGATGCCGTACGCCGACAAGCTCCCCTCCCTGTTTATTAACAGCTCGCTCTGGATGCGGGCGATAATGAGGTTCACTGGATCGAGCTTTCAGAAGTCGATATGCCACCCCATCCACCTCTACCCTGATTCCAGTCATGCCCCTAGCAACGCTACTGGTGTCGTAAGTCGGCGAAACGACAGGTAAGTCAATGAAGAATGTCAGGCTAGTGCGTCATGGAGAAAGCGCGGCCAATGCCGGGGCAGCCACCCTCGATCATGCAAATATCCCGCTCACCGAAAAGGGAATCGAACAAGCTAAACGAGTGGCGCAATCCGTCGGCCGTGCACCTGAGTTAATCATTGCCTCCCCTTTCTCTCGGGCTCGAGCGACCGCAGATGCGACCATCTCCGTATTCCCTGACGCTCCATTTGAGACATGGCCCATCGAGGAGTTCACCTACCTAGATCCGACCAGATGTGTGAACACCACCGTCGGGCAACGGAAGGCATGGGTCGACCAGTATTGGGCGAACGCAGATCCGTCCTACATTGATGGAGAGGGTGCTGAGTCGTTTCTGGAGTTTATTGGCCGCGCACGATCGTTCCTAGATCGCGTCGCCACACACCCGGCGCAAGAAATCCTAGTCTTTTCGCACGGACAATTTCTCAATGTGGCAGCTTGGCTCATCGAGCGCAAGCTACTCCAGGTTGATGCCCGAGCGATGATCGAGTGGCGCAGTTACGAGATCGATAATCACGTCCCTAATGGTTGTGGCTATGTCGTGACCCGTGCTCTGGGCGACTCGTCGTGGTCACTGAGTGATTCAATCGACATAGATGGTGCGATTAATCCCAACACAAACTGAACTCAACTCACAACTGGATTGAGCGGATGACCGAGTGGGGGCATAGCCCCACTGGACAGCGATAACGGGATTGGTCTACGGTGCAGAGAAAGATAGAAGCCAAAGCTCTAAATTTATTTCGAAGAAACGAAAACATAATAAATGCATCAAGCCAGCAAACATCTTCATTTCTTCACATAACGACATTAACATCCTAGCAAAGTAACCTCATACCAATGCCAAGAGTTAACCGTAATTTTAAAATCTGGATGAAGCGACACTTGATAGCTTGCAGCATTGATCTGATAGAGCGCGGAGTCGGGTTAACGAAACATCATCACTCGCGACTCAACAGCGAAGCAAATCGCATAATGGGCTGCGAGGTTTTGTTCGACTGTGATTCACCAATGGGAGCAAAAGCCTCGCACTACGAACAAGACATCGCAAGGAACTGGAGATTTCGCCTTGAGAAGTCAATTGAACTTGCCTTCAAGCTAAAATTGCTAAAATCCGTCATATATCCGGTAAATCTTTATGGTGACAATACTTACTTCAGCCGCTACGAAGTAACAAAACCCGGAAGAATATTTCGGAAGCTACCTTACGCCTTACAGGCGAGCCTCATCGCTACTTTCATGGCTATCGGTCGTGCCTCTGAAGTCGCCACACGTTTTAAATGGGTCACGGGAATAGCCAGTTTCGGCATGCTGGCAATTAAAGTTTGGCATTCAGGCTTGATCAGTAGCTGGTGGATTGCAGCAAGTGCCGCTACCGGACTAGCGTTAGGTTTTCTAGCTACGCTTTGGCGGTGACCGAATAACCAAAAAAATTCTCTTTCGAGCACTTAATCTTATGGTTCACGGTACATGAAGGGTACTCTACGCTGAGACATGAGCCAGACAGGGGTGTTGGCGCTGATGCGATTTTGAACCAGGCTGCTGGAATTCGTTGATCCACCCGAGTACTCAAAAAAATGATGACCTTGCGAATAATTTCGGAGGCAGCATGTGGGTCAGTCAAAAGCAGCAGACTGGGTGAAAATCGCATCAGCGCCGACAAGTCCACCTGAATCTCGCCAGCGAGCAAGAATCTTGGACGGTTTCGAGTACTATTGGCTGATCCGCCCAATACGCCGCCCCCCTCTTTGAGAGGAACACATGGATGTATTTGTCAGCACTCAAGGTTCAGAATTTCCGTCAGTTTGGCGCAGAGCCGAACCATCTTTTCATTGAGTTCAACAAAGGCGTCACCGCATTAGTGGGGGAGAACGACGCGGGTAAATCATCGGTAATCGATGCCCTGCGGTTCGTCCTTCAAACGCGTGACGGAGAATACGTACGCCTGCAGCCCGAAGACTTCCATATTCCTGCCGAAGGGCCGCAGGCGACCCAGATCACGATCGTTGCAAAATTTGCAGACCTATCCGTCGCGGATCAGGGGGCGTTATCTGAGTACGTCACGTTCAATGGTAGCGCTGCGGTCGTTTACATCCACTGGACAGCACGAAGGCTCTCGGACGACGTACTAGCACGTCGCTGGGTGGATATTGTGGTGCGCAGTGGTCACAGCGGCGGCGGCCCAAGCCTCGACACCAACGTCCGGCAGCTTCTGGCTGCTGCATACCTGCGCCCTCTTCGTGATGCCACACGGGAAATGTCTCCAGGACGTGGATCACGACTGTCGCAGGTGCTCAAAAACTTCCCCAACATCAAGGACGGTACTGGATTCGATACCGATCGGCCCTTGGAAAACCCCGCATCGTTGAGCCTCACTGGGTTAGCAGGTTACTTACGGCATTTAGTGAATCTGCACCCAGGCGTGGCTGCTGCACAAGGCTCAATCAACGACAACTACCTTTCGCATCTTTCGCTTGAGGGGGATGAGCTACAAGGGCGCATCAACTTCGTCGACGGCAGTTCCGAATCCGCCCGTCTCAGGCAGATACTGGAACGCATGGAACTGAGCCTGCTTGACCAAGGATCACAAGAGGCACGGGGCGAGTATGGACTGGGCTCCAATAACCTGATGTTCATGGCCTGTGAGTTGCTGTTGCTGGGCAAGGAGCCTGATGGGCTGCCGCTGTTACTCATTGAGGAGCCCGAGGCCCACCTCCATCCCCAGCGGCAACTGCGCCTGATGGAATTTTTGAGCGAAGCAGCAAACCCCAGAGCCGCCTCCCCCGCTGTCATACAAGAAACGGTAAACGATGAGCGTGTTGAAGACTCATTTCCGTGGAACGAAGGCTCCGGAACCCCTTCATCTGAGTCCACTGACCATCGCGAAACAACTGCGGATGAGGCCAGCCAGGAAAGCGAAACACGCCCGGTACAAGTCATCCTCACCACCCATAGTCCCAACCTCAGCTCCAGGATCGCCCTAGACAATCTAGTGCTCATGCACGGCCGCAAAGCTTATTCGCTTGGGAAGCAGCACACAAAGCTGGATGAAGGGGACTATCGCTTCCTCGCCCGTTTCCTGGACGTAACCAAGGCGAATTTGTTCTTTGCACGTGGAGTGCTCATCGTCGAGGGCGATGCTGAGGCCATCCTGTTGCCGGCGCTGGCGAAGCTGCTCGGAAAGGACTTAACCCGCCATGGGGTGTCGGTCGTAAATGTCGGGGGCATTGGTCTCGGTCGCTATGCCCGCATCCTCCAACGTGCGAGCCCCGGGTCTGGTGTTCTAAACATCCCTGTAGCCTGTGTCTCGGACATGGATGTCATGCCGGATTGCGCTCCAGAAATCTTAGGCTTAGTGGAAGGTGCGGACGATCCGAAATGGGAAAATACTGCACAGAGAAAGTGGCGCGCAACGCGCGATTTTGGTGTCGATGATGAAAGCCGACTTTTCGGTTTGGAGGAGCGACGTCGCCTACGTAAAGCGAACGACGAGCAGAATGTAAAAACGTTCGTGGCGGGGCATTGGACATTGGAATACGACTTGGCCTTCAGCGGTATGGCGCGCGAGGTGTTGATCGCCGCACGCCTAGCTGCGAAGGATGATGCACTTCATACCGGTAGGGAAACGCATGATCAGATCATCGAGCAGGCCATTGCTGAATATGACGGCTATCACAGTTCAAACCTCTCGCCAGAGCAAGTAAGTTCTACTGTCTATGCCCTGTTCCACCGCAAGGTAGCCTCAAAAGCAATCACGGCTCAGTACCTCGTCGATATTTTGGAACAACGCTATCCAGAGGTTGTGGTACGGCGCGAGGGTTCGGAAGAGATATTCCCCGATTACCTCGTTGAGGCGATCACCTATGCGACCTCTCACTTGCAGTTAGCCCACGAGCAGCACCAACCATCGCAGCAACCTGAGCGGCAGACGCCATGATCACATTCCGTGACCTAGTGCCCGAAATAACCGACGAGGACATTGACTGGATCTCAGGACTTATGAAGCTTGAGGGTCTGGATGAGCAGCGCATGGCGTTTCTTCGATCACGAGAAACACTCGACGTATCGGCGTGCCCGGGAAGCGGTAAAACCACATTGCTTGTCGCCAAACTCGCCATCCTTGCCCGCTACTGGAAGAGCCGCACTCGCGGGATTTGCGTGTTATCTCACACCAACGTTGCTCGCCATGAAATCGAGCAGCGCCTAGGGAACACTGAGGTTGGCCGGCGACTGCTGAGTTACCCTCACTACATCGACACGATTCATGGCTTCGTCAGACGCTTTCTTGCCACGCCCTGGCTACTGTGTACTCAAAATCGTTTCACTGCGATCGATGATGAGCTGACTCACCGAGTACGCTCAAAGTACATGTGGGAGGAACGAGAGGACAGGAGGATTCTGCGCGGTTTCCTAGGACATAGAACCTTCGATACCAAATTGCTCCGGTTAGCCAGTACAGACTTTTCCAATCCTCGCCTTGGGGTCGCTCGGGGCACCCTTCCGTGTGGCCCAGATGCTCAAAGCTATCAAATAATGGCGCGAGCGGTAGGAAAGGCAGCCCGGCAAGGGTACTTCTGCTACGACGAAATTTTCGTACTGGGCACCGCCCAGCTTAGTGAGCGACCTAGCGTCACGAAGGGATTGAGGCACCGTTTTCCCTGCGTCTTCATCGACGAGATGCAAGACACCTCAGCGATGCAGAACGACTACCTGAGCGCGATTTTCCCCCGTGACAATCCAGGGATATGCGTAACGCGAGTTGGCGATCCCAATCAGGCGATTTTCGAATCGGACGTCCACACCAATGGCAGTGACTTTCCGGATCGAAGCAGAACAGTCGACATCTCCAGCAGCTTTCGCTTCGATGAGTCGATCGCGTTGTTGGCAAATCCCTTTGCTTTCCGTACCGTTGTAGACGGGCTTTCCGGGCGGCGCAACGCGGATGCGGAAAGGCCACTTCGCCACACCATTTTTATTTTCCCTGATGGTGACTGTAGCGGTGTACTGAATGCTTATGGACGCCTGGTTCTCCAAGAGCTCCCCGTTGCCTTGCATGGAAAAGCCATAGTCTCGGCGATCGGCTATACCCATAGAGACTTCAATCCTGTCGATGCCGACCCGCTACATTATCCAAAGACGGTCGGGCATTACTGGGACGGCTATGACCGTAACGCAGGGGCGGCGGCATACCGCCCTCCGACGTTGATTGAGCGCATTCGTCAAGCGAAGCGGAACCTCGTTAAAGGCGATACCGCACACCATAGCGTTGAGGAAGTCGCCAAGGGGCTTCTCCACCTGGTGAACCTCACCAACCTCACTACCAAAATCAAGATAGGGGCCCGGCAGCATGTCCAGGTTCAGCAACTTTTAACCAACCCAGAAGACTTGGCCAGCTACCAACAACTGGTGGTTGAGCTGCTGTTCACATCCAACATCATCAGCACCGGCAGCTGGTCATCCTACGCACGCCGCTTCTCCGATTTGGCATCAGTGCTTGGTGGCGCGCATGAGCAATCCGAGACAGCACAGGAGTACCTTGCTTGGGTACCGGAAAGCTTAGAGGTTGCGCAGACAGGGGCTGCACATAATGCAGTGAATACCTTCCGAAGCACTCATGAAAATAGTGTGGTGGACATCAAACTCGGCTCTATTCATTCGAGCAAGGGGCAGACCCACACTGCGACGCTTGTGCTTGAAACGTTCAACTACGAGCACTTCATCGCTAGTTTGTTGCCATGGGCTGCCGGGCAAAACAGCCACGGCGGGGCTCGACCTGGAAAGAGAACTACTCAGCGCCTACTTGCCATGTATGTAGCGATGACGCGCCCGACTCACCTGCTCTGCCTGGCAATCAGCAGACGAGCGCTCGGCGAGGGAGAAGCATTCGACGCCAACTGCGTGCAGCTTCGCGAGCAGGGTTGGGACATCCAGCCTTTGTAGCCGTCTGAATGCCACCCCCTACCCGTTTCATGACAGAAATGACCAGACCGTCTCAAACGCCTGAATCGCTTACTGGCTTCTTCCAACGCCATCTCAAACGGTCATCCTGATCTAGCACCCATAAGCCCGACCAGATCGCCAGCCAGAACTGAGCCGTCACCAGCCATCGTCTGCTCATGACCCATCCGATAGCCTTAGCACCTATGCGCACCCATGGGGCAGCGTATTTTGGCCCACCATTAGCAATGGAAACACACGTGCCCGAGTAGGAGTAGGTGCCAAACCATCGCCAATAAATTTCGAGCTCCTGCTTGGCAAATTTCACCGCATCCAAATTCCAATCCATGTCCCAGCGCTGAGACCACTGGGAGTTCCATGTCGACGTTTGGGTCAAGGTTTGGGTCAGACCATCTGGTATAAGGATGTTGCGGCCATCACTCAGTTCGACACTGCAGTGGCGAAGGCGGTAGGTATCTAAAGAGAACCGTACCCTGTCATTCGCCACGTCGATAAGCTCACACACCGGCTGGTTATTCAATTTGAAAATGGCCGGTGTCTTGTCCACGTCGACTGCAATGATCCTGTCTTGGTATTTCACCCCCATACCCCGACCTTCGAACACACATTCGAAGCGGTTGACGGTGCCTTGCTTTGCTCTCAAAGCGATTTTGGATTCTTGGGGCTGCGCGTCAGTGGATTCTGCAAGATAAACGCTGTACTCCAAATGCTCACCAAGCCGCTCCCAAAATGAACCTAACCCATGCTTGCTCGTCCAGCGACGATGAGAATGGAGGTAAGTTTTATAGAACAAGGCCTTTTCGACCTTTCTCCAACACCAGCCAGCCACAAAACCTACGATTCCCCAAGGGACTGAAAGGGTCATTCACTTTTCCTTTGATTGAACGTTTCACAGCAGTTGCCGCATTCCCATTTTTTAACGTTCTGGAACGACGCGCTATCCACATGCAGCATTGAAGAGGTTATGGGGGCCGACGAGAGAAATACAATCAGCGAGATTTTTGCGGGCTCAGCCGCCCTCACACGAACAATGCGCCAGTGAACAAAGGACGGGATGCGGCAAAGCCTCCGCGAGAGGGGGGGCGACGTCAATTATCGGAGGCCAAGGGAAGAGAACGGTCAAGTGGCTGGGTGGCTTCCACGCTTCATAATGGCACTGTAGAATCAGTCGTGAAGGGGTGGGTTTCTCCTCTCGTGCGAACGAGGGCGGTTCTGATAATTAACAGCTTCGGCTGTTGGGTTTCGGCCCACTGATCCCTACGGGATGTTCAACGGTACTCAAATCCCCCCACCCCTTCACCCTTTTCTATGGAGAGATGTGCGTGAATAAGGACAGCGTCTGGTTCACTTACAAGGCACGCATTCAGGCTCATAAGCGTCTGGAGTGGCTGGACTTTCACTCGCAACTCTTGCTGGTATGGTACGCGATCCTCAGCACAGCGCTGGGTGTGCTGACAATCAGACACAGCACGATCCTTGGCCCAGACACAGATGTCATGGCGACGATCCTTTCGGTCGCTCTGCTCGGCATTTCGCTTGCGGTTGCGAACCGCGACTTTCGTGGCCGAGCAATGCTAATGCGCACCAACTATCTGGAGCTGCAGAAGCTTCATCGGGGATTGCCTGATGGCTCACCAACCACCACATCCTCTGCGCCAACACCGGCACAGGTCACCAGATATGACGAACTGTTGGCTGAATCAGAAAATCATCGGGAAATCGATGATCGGATCGCACGCGTTTTTGCCAGCGGTCTCACCACTCGAATGCCCACAGGCTTTGAATACTTTTCAGCCGTATTTTGGCTGACGATGCGATTACTGATTACAGCGTCGCTCTATGCACTCCCGGTACTGGTAGGCCTCTACTCTTTCTGGAACAAACCATGAGCGCGGCGAAAAGCTTTAAAAAGGTATTTACCCGAAAGCGTCTCCAGGAAATCTACACCGATAAAATCAAAAGCTCCGGGGCCATAGGCCTCGACCGCATGCGTCCGGCTAACCTCGACAAACAGTTAAGCGCGGAGCTTGATCACATAATTGAGAAGGTTCACAAGGGTGAATATCGCTTCACTGCCTACAAGGAAAAACTGATTCTCAAGGGGGCCTCGTCGCCGCCTCGGCAGATATCCATTCCAACCGCCAGAGACAGAATCGTCCTACGTGCGTTGTGCAATTGCCTATCTGACGTTTTCCCCATGGCGAAACTCACCCTCCCCCAGACAGTCATCGATTCCCTGAAAACTGCGCTCAATTCCGGCGTGTATGCCGAATACGCCAAAATTGATCTTAAAAGCTTCTACCCATCAATTCCTCACGAATTGGTCGCCGCCGCAACGCGAAAAAAAATTCAGAAACCCGAGTTCAGACAGCTAATTACCGACGCGCTCACAACGCCCACGGTGCCTGAATCTAGGGGAAGTAAAGGAGCCGATCGTCCTACAGTCGGCGTTCCGCAAGGCCTCGCAATTTCTAATGTGCTCGCGGAGATTGCTCTACAAGGGATTGATTCCCTTTTCGAATCTCGGACGGGGATTTGGTACAAGCGTTACGTTGACGACATTCTGATCTTGGGGCCGGCGGGAGTGGCGCACTCTACGGCTAATGAGCTCATCGCGGAATTGAAGGCCTTGAAACTCAACCCGCATGACTTCGAAACGGGATCGAAGTCCAAAGTGGAGAGTTTAACCGACCCCTTCAGTTTTCTGGGGTACCAGATCGAGAGCGGCCAAGTGCTCATTCGCCACGAAAGCATTCTCAGGTTCGAGTCATCGATCGCCAAAATCTTCACGGCATACCGGCACAAACTGGCGACAGCCCGACGTCCTGCTGATAAGGAGCGCGCCCTGGCCTACTGCCAGTGGAAGCTAAACTTGAGGATTACTGGCTGCATATTCAAAGGCAAGCGCCTCGGCTGGGCTGCCTACTTCTGCCAGATCACCACGACTTCCCAGCTGCGTGCCATCAATCACACGATCAGGAAGCTCACAGACCGCTTTTGCCCAAGCGGTGAGATCCATCCGAAGTCTCTGATCAAGACCTTCTACGAGCTGCAGCGGGGCATGAAAGCCAATAACGGATACATACCGAACCTCGATGCTCTCACGATCAGCCAGAAGCGCGAGAAACTTGCCATGTGGCTTGGCGATGACGCCCTGAAGCTGAGTGAAGCAGAGGTGGAGCGTCGATTTGAAATCAAAGCCAGCAAGGCTGTGCGGGAGCTAGAAGAGGATATCGCTCATACCTCCTGACCGTTCAGCCGCTGCGCTTCTCTGTATTTTCGTATGTCGGCTACAACCGATTCAACCCTGATATTCTCGCCGCCACGTTCGCCAATCATTAAGGGATGGAGGCGAAAATAGAAGCCCCGAAAACGCGAACCTTCGAGGCTTTGAATTTATTCATCATGGCGTCTGTAAGCGGGCGCAAGGCCCGAAGGAACGACGCCCTGTTGGCGCTGATGAAATTTTGACCCAAATTGCTGGAGTCGATTGACCCACCCTAATGCACTGGAAGCGATGACCTTGCTCGATATTGCAGAGACTGCAGACGGGTCATTCAAAATCAGCCGCCGGGGTCAAAATCGTATCGGCATCAACAATCGATGGTTCTTCGACAAGCGTAATCACCAGGTCGGTGGAGTAGGATGAGAAGCCGCAACTTGACTGGACGTAGGAGCTGTCAGTCGTCTCCCCAGGGATCGAATTTGTCCCCATACCTAGCGTATAAGGCGCGATTGCGTTCGATCCTCCTAATCCACGGATCGTAGTCCTCGGGCAACGCGGCGAGCTTAGCGCTAATGATCATCTGCACCGCTTCGTCACGCAGTAACCTGCTGGTCAGCTCGCGGTATTCACCTCGCGTAACCACGCCATAAATGGCGTGATTGTCTTTTACATAGAGGTCGGTCATTCCCACCCGCAGATGGCCATATTTTTCTACGTCATCGAGGTAGATGTCCTCTAGGCTGAGGTGTCCCATATCGAGCTCCAGGCTTTAAAGATGACAGCGAAAGCGAGCACCATCATTGGAATCGTTCCTTCGCGCCAGCGCCTACAAAAGCCAGCCAACAGCAGCCCATTAAGTGTGCGCAGATAACCTCGGCACAGACATCACTGTTCTGAGAATCCGCTTTGAACACACCTGACGCAAGTGCCAATTTCAACACCCTGATCAACGCACCAAATTTTCGGACGACCCAGTCGGGCAGCACCAAAAGAAACGGTGGCGACTGCTGGCTGAAGACATTTACCAAAGCACCACCATGGAGGCACTGCTCGAAGCGAGAGGCAAAGCGGAAGGCTACATCCATGGACTTGTGGATGCCGGGCACCTCACGACCAAGGACTACGAGCGCGATTACCTAATTCTGTGCATCGCTCAAAGACGGCGTGAATTCCTGCGCAAATTGCTCACCGAATACGGTTACTGAAGCCAATAAACCTAAGTCTTAGCGGCAATTCCAAAGCGTCGTGGGAATGTTCTTACCTCTCCATCAAGGCTTTAAGCTTGAGCTGCAGCTCCAGTTGGGTCGGCAGTGAACTAAGGCCCAAGTCAGGATCAGTGCGTATCAGCCGTCGATCATCATCTGGCCAGCTTTCAAAAGGGTCATCATCCAAGGCAATCCAATTCGTCAGGCCTGCCCTGGTTACTGCAGCACGAATCTGCTGATAGCGGCTGAACATGTCATAGCCCTCAAGGGGCGCTTTGGGCATCCTCGAGTGCCATGTACTACTCACCGTAAGAGACTGCAACTCTGGCGGTAAGGCTGCGCGTGCACGTCGGTAGCCCAGGATGCGCACCCAGCTTGTCGATAAGCTGATTTTGACTTGAGGAAACTCCTTCAGGATCTCGACAAGGATTCCGGCATGCATCATGAGTTGCCCGGGTGCACGCAATTCCAAACCACTCCGGGTACGGTAAACATCGTCTGGGTGCAGCACCCCATCAAAATCGAGAAATAGAACTCGATCATTCGGCGTCAGCCGGCTGCTTGTCGGGCAGTTCGAATCAAGCATGGTAAAGAAATCTCAAAGCCCGCCTTCCTGGAAGTTAACTGCTTACCGAGAGCTCTGCCGTATGCACTCAACCAACTCCGTCAGTAGCTCGTCGAGACTGACTAGGCCATCCGCATATCGCTGCATCTCAGCAAGGTGCGTAGAGGAAGGCCTCACACCTTCGAGTGCCTGACAAGCAAGAACCTCAGCCACTGCTTTGCGACGTCGTTCGCGGTCGATATCATCGCTCTGCACGTGCCACCTCTCCTTCACTTAGTAAGCCTCCGCCAAAGGGGAGGAATGGTATGAAGTACTTACTTAAAGGCCTTACTGAAGCGCTGAGAAAGCGTCGCAGCATCGATCACCGCCCAGCTTTCCGGTTGGCTACTTTTTCGAATAAAGTTGATCGCACATCCAACCATGAACACGCCAGCAGCGACTCCTTCCCAAGCCGCAGCCTTGAACGTCGCCGGAACGAGGTAACTAGGGTTGACACTACCCGTTACGAGGTGGATCGGATAAGGCGAAATGAAGCAACCAGCAACGGCCACCGCAATCATCAAGGGTACCGCTGCAACTAGCATTAGAACCGGTACTTTGATCTGGTACTGCTTAGCCGCGACAAGCTTGCCGCTCGAACCCTTTACTGCGTAGATGATGGCTTTGTTCTCAGTCTTGTCCTTTTTCTTCGTGAAGATGCCGTACAGGGTCACTCGCTCCCCCGCCTCAATCTCTTCAAAAATCTTTCCTGGCAGCAAAACATTCGGCAACACCTGCCCATCGATAACGATGCGCGCGGTCACAGTCCCCTGCTCAGTAGCAATCACTCGTGGCTTCTCGATCACTCCAGTGACCTGCCGGCAATCAAATCGAATCAAAACGTGCTCCTGCAATTTTTAAAGGCGTAGTCAATCGCACTGCCTGAATGGCAGCAGCGTGGGTGAAAGTGTTGAGTCAGTTACGCTCGAAACGAAAAAACGGTACTCAGTGCTGCTGGCTTCCTTACCCCATCACCAAGCAACAGGTAGACCGTGCTTTTGGTTTCAAACAAGCACGGGTGGTCATGCGAAATTCCGAAATTGGTGCGCACCCAGTGGCCTGGAGAAAAACGTCGGCGGCTGTCTATGACGACCTCATGGGAGTAGACAGCATTTGGTAGCAACCCCATTGATGCGAGTCGATCCTGCTCCGCCTGAGTGAGCTGGAGATCAGCAATGATCCATTGCTTCACTAGGCAGAAAGGCTTCCCCGGAAAAGTCTTTTCAGCCAGCCCTATTATTTCTTCTTGCGCGCCATGCCAACCAAGAACGACTTCCCCATTTCCGTAAAAAAACTGAGCAATCTCATCAAGAGTTACTGACATGGCGCCTCCAGTGTTTGAACCATCATGTGCGTGCACTGGTGTAGATATGGCCCGTTCCGGTGATGAACTCGTAGACGGGGTTTTCCTCGGTGCCAGGCTGGATGCGAATTTCAGAGAGAAGCTCCATTGCGTATGACCCCTGCTCGCACTTTGTGGGTGGAAGTATGAGATGGATGTTCGTCACGATCAGGAATTCGCCCTGCTCCGCTGCACGCATCATCTGAACGGTTTCCACATCCGTAACTAGGTGAGCAACCGGACTAAAGCCACCATCCTCTAATCCCATACCCTCAATCAGAAACGAGTACTCGCACCGACTGATATCGACCGATTTCCAGAGCATTCGAATGCTGTCCGGAGTTCTAAATTGCCCCTGCAAATTGCTGCTATTGGTTACAAACACTGCGGATAAACCCTATTTCAAACCCTGCCAAGCTCTGAATAAGCTCAGCGTAGGCAGCCTTCGATTGACCCTGCTCATGCTTCTGGCAACCGGATAGGGATGCTGCCGAAAGGCACGCGATTCCTTGGCGCTATGCATCCTATTGAATGGCCATCATAAGCAAATATCCCACTATTAACAATTGGAGATATTTGGCGGGCCGATGCGAGTATGGCTCTATCCTTCATTTTGAGAAATTGAACGTGAAGGAAGAGCTAGCCGTCACGCTGCGTGCCATCCGGCAAATGAAAGGATTGGGTTATGAGGCCCTGGCAGGAACCATCAGCCAGAGTAACCTCAGCTTGCTCGAACAAGGGAAAATCCAGGCGACGCTACCGACCCTCGTCAAGATCGCCGAAACGCTCGATATCAACCTTCTGACTCTATTGGCGTTGTGCTTGGCGATCCGTGACAAAGAGGCTCCTGAACATTTGATAAAAAATGCGCAAAGAGAGCTTCAAAGCTTCATCGAGTCGGGCGGCCTTAAAATCATGGAGGATCAGATTCAGGACGGAGCATTGAAAAAACGATCTCGAGGAACTCGAGCGGATGCTCAGAGGGTCAGTGCCGTTGTTGAACTGAAAAAGCAGGGCCTGACACAAGCCGAAGCTGCGCGCGAGCTGGGTTTGCCCACATCGACTGTTCAACGGTACTGGCAAAAGGAGTAAGCCTTTGAAGGCAGAATCTCCACCACGACGCGCCTCATCATCGCCTTATCCATCAACGTTTCAATACGGGATGGAGCGCGTCAGCGAACCTAGTGATAGGTGGGTTTTGAGTTTCATCACCCTCATCTAAGCACAACAGTCCACGCACGATTGCTTCGGGGATGCAGGCTGACTTTTTGGAAATGTGAGACATTAGGAATGCGAAAAACAAAAGCAGATATTGCTGCTGCGACAATTTCCTCTGAAACAAAGCACAATCTACTTAGCCAAACCATCCTCAATTATGTGACTGTACTGGGGATAGTGATCGGCGGGATTTGGATTGCCTTCAACGTTATCTATGTTAAGCAGGAACAGGAAATCGCAAGCTATACCTTGCGAGAATTGAAGCAAAAGACCTCGCTGGCTCCTCACGTACGGTCAAAGGTCACAGCAACAGTCTCACCAAAATCCGATGCCCCCTCCACCGTTCAGGTGCGCGTAGAGCTTTCTAATCAAGGTACGGCCGCATCCCGAGTTATCTTGGATAATTTTGCACTTTCGGTGACGGGAATAGCGTTCAAAGAAGGTATTCCTCTCTATCTCACAGAGGTACCCGTTGGAAGCACTCGTTTCAAAGGCAACTTCCGTCAGGTTGGCGACTTTATTGATATCGGCGCGGGTGAAACCTATGACATCAGTTACATTTTTCAGCTGAGTGCCCCCGGAACGTACTTGATCAGATTTTTGGCAAATATGGATAGCCCTTACCTGAAAGAATACAAGCAAAAGGTCGGCACACCGGCTTACTCGGAATATTCCACTGGCGACGACACATACATCTCCATCCAACAATTTTAACCCCTCCAAACTAGCTTATTGACAACCTGCAGAAACGCCCGTGGTGTCGTTGGGATATGGCCAGTGGCTTGCGTGTCGAGACTCAGGGGAGACACTGACGGATCGATACGGAGACAGTGAAAGAATCTGTATGCGCCCTTGGAGCCGCCATGACTATCGATGATGCGCTGCACGCGGGGGTAAGGTGCGCTATGGTATTCGTTCATGATTACCAAGATCGGTAGAACTACCTGCAAACTAGTGCCACCTCTGCCAGATGTTTCGGATAGCTAATACCCCCGCCTACAGCTAGACCTTTTCCTTCTTTCTTTTTGGCGGCTCTTTTCCCTGAGCAGCTTTGGCAACAATGTCCCTTGCTTTTGTTACAGCCCTGCTTAAGCTTGGGAGTGCTTCAATCGACTCCAAAAAGCCTGGAAATTTAGTCCTGGCGGGATGATCACTAGGCGCCCCGAGGAAGGTTTCACGGGCAGACTGGTAGTGCTCATGCATCCAAATATATTTGGACAATACGCCGACACTTTGATGTTTCAAGCCACGCTTAATTAGGCCAGAGATTGTAGCAAGGTACTCGGGATAAAAGTCGAATTCCCCCGCAACCTTTTCCGCTACTGACTCGGAGGAAAAATAATCGAAATACCATATCCCATCGTTCTCGTCTTTCACGAGAACCTGCTTTATCGTCTCCACCACCTCTGCAGATGAGTCCTCCAAGAGCTCGTTGAAAACTTCCGGGTCGAGGATCACTCGTGGGTATTTGGCCACCTCTGACTCAAGGTAATACGCACGATTCATGGCCGGGCCGAGGACAGCTGTGTCAGAGTGGTGCAGCTCCCCATAGGTAAGCCCTCCACGTAGTAGGTAGCCCCGACCAATTATTCTAACCACAATGAGGCTGAGCTTATTCACGATCTCGAATAGAGCATCCGCACTCTTAACCTTATAAGAAATCACAAGACAGTCAGAGAACTGGGAAACGTGGAAGTCAGACTTATTTCCTATTTTCGCTGTGCTTGCTGCATCTTCTAGTGCACCGACAATCTTGTTCAGCGCTTCATTATCTGCTGCTGTTTCTTCAACGATATCCTTGAAACCCAGAAAGTCAATAAACAGAGTCAGCCGCTTCTGATACATAGCAGTTTTACCCATATCCTCTCCCCCGAGGAAAATCCATTTATTGAGCCGCTTGCTTAAAGTGATCTTGCGACCCGTAGAGTACCCAGAGCTTCTTCGACAAAGTCTGAGTGGTTGAGATGCTCGACTTCAGGAGCTTGCCTCGCTCGCGAGGGATCTCCAAAGTCATGAAGCACTACGAATCGGTGCGAACCCGCGTTCCGCAGATCCTTCTGTGAGAGGAGAATTCCCTCGTCGCCATCATAGTCTTCTGCCAGCTCAGCCAAGCCGTACATCGCGTACACGCCTGAGCTAGAAAGGTGGCACCCAATCATTTACATCGATTTGACCGAGACTACCTCCACGTACTTGTACCTTTTCCTGGCAGACTTCACAGCGTCTTGCTCAGCAAGCAACGAGCTCAACGTGTCAGCTTCGTGAATCAGCTCGTGCATCTTCCCCTCGAATTCGTTCCCCACCCGAAGAGTAACCTTTAGCCTAGGCGTAAAGGCTTTCGCCTTTTTCTTCTTGGCAATGGGCGCTGCTACAGGCTTGGTGAATACGACCTCTGGCACGGGTTCGTGCACGGGAGGGACATTCAAAGGTACTTCCGGCTGGGTCGTACCAAACAAAGCACGACGCATTTCTTGTTCTAGATCAGAGTTCATGGAGCATCTCAAAAGTGCAGTAGTAAGCTCGAAAGATTCAAATAGGATGGCTGTTCTAGGCATCCTTTTAAAGTACAGCTGGACGTCAGATGCCCAAGTCGATTTCGAGGCAAGCCCCCCCTCCAGGCTCGAGATAGCTTGTCCTTCGGGAGTCGAGTAATGAGCCCGTCTGCTAGATCGCTCGCGTGGCGAGCGTACAACGTTACCTTACCCGCAACTGGCATTCGACCCGGTACGAAGGCCCCCAAACGCTCCTGGGCAATTTTCAGTATATTCAGGACTTGTTGGCTCACGTGGCCGGTGCTCAGATGCTCGACTAATCGTGTGGGTGGAGACGAAGCGCCTCGCCAAAGCTCCACAACCAGCTCAAGTAGCTCATCATGGCCAAGATGCTGGAGGGCCATATCCCACAGCAGTCCCTCCTGCGCCATATTTAGGCGGGCCCTAGTCATCACGGAGGTTTGGTAGCATGAGGCTCTTTCTTGATTGCGAGTTTACCCAGCTATCAGTAGCAGCGAAGCTGATATCCCTGGCACTGGTAGCCGAGAATGGGCGCGAATTCTACGTTGAATTGCGGGATACGTGGGGAGCCGAGGATTGCAGTGACTTCGTAAAGGAGATCGTGCTTCCAAAGCTATGGGGCGGAAGCTACATGTTGCCCATCATCGATGCCAGGATGTCACTTTTAGAGTTCCTAGCGTCTTTCGATAGTGAGATCGAGATCGTTACGGACGCCCCGCAATTTGATTGGGAGCTCTTTTGCGAGCTGACCTATGCAGAGGGACGCTGGCCAAGAAACGTGCGAAATTTTCCCACCGATGCGACGACGCTATCCCCTACCACTGCCGGAGAAAAGTTACCGCACCACGCTTTGCTAGACGCCAGGATTATCGCTGGCATGTTCAGTTAAAGCATGGACGACTTAGAACCTTCGCAGTGATATACCGATCTCTCCAGCCAACCCTCCCATCAATCACTTTTCCGGGACACTAGCGGCTCGCTAGACTCGCTTTGGCTCCGCCAGTGTGTGGGCAAGTAGAATCCACATTTGATCAAGGACGAAAGCTCATGCCATCTATGCGCCCCTCACAGTACGCCATGCAACAGCGCGCAGATGGCGGCCCATTCCTTCGTTTCGACAATGGCGAAGCGAGAGGGTTGAGCCAGGGAGAACTCGAAGCACTAGAGTCGGGCGAATACGACGAAAATGACTTCTACGGCCCCACACTCGTTTTCTACAGCGATGTACCTCTGCCGGACAATAGGTCAGGCTGGCATCTCCTATTGATGGTCACCTCCGAGTATTTGACCATTTATCCTATCAACGCCCGCTCGGAACACTCTGAGTACGGTAAGCCCAAGTACGACACCATCCAGTCGATAGTGGTCACTCGCCCTGTCTTCCAAGAATATCCACATCCTAATAATCAGGATGAGCTTGAGGATTTACTAGGACTTCTCCCTGTAGGGCTCACCAAAGACTGGCGCTACGGTCTCGGCTTCCACTACGAGTACCGATACATCATCCAGGCTTTAAATGATTTGGAGGGAATCGACACACTGTTTCTGCATGGTGGGCCAGGGAACTTTGATGCGAAAATCGAAGGCAATCAATTCTGTTTAGGCGTTGCTCAGCTTGAGAAAATGGAGCGAAGCCTTGATCGGCTAACTCAGCGGCATCAGCGAGAAACCGCTGCCGACAAAAAACTTGTTTGCTACACGGGGCTCCTGCACAAAGCGGCCCCTGAGCTTTTTCCTCCCCGTGAACGCAAGCTCCCGCCAGATCTGCTTGCAAATCTGGTATCGCTGGGGTCAGTGGCACCCCGTCTATCACCCAAAGATCAAAAGCAGGCCGTCATGCTTGCGCAGCAAAGCGTCCCCGCGCTGGCGAAATCTGCACCGAAAACCCTGTATCAGCTGAAGTCTGAGATCGAGTTCATAACGCTCGGAGAACTCATTGAGGTCTACCGAAGGATGCTGGAGAGCAACGCCTCTGAGAGCAAGTGGCAGAGCTTCCTGGGTGAACATCCTTTTGTGCTCGACATGGCATTCGGCTATCCAGTGAAGGTGATTTCAGAACAACCCTATGTCGGTGGTAAGAACCTCAGAGGTCAAGGAGGTCAGTATTCGGATTTTCTCATGGCGGCGAAGGCCACTGGAAACCTCGCTCTGATCGAGATCAAGCACCCTGGGCAAGATTTACTCGGCAAAGCCTACCGCAAGACCTACGTGCCCTCCTACGAGCTCAGTGGATCCGTGGCCCAAGTCATCAGTCAGAGAAGCGTTCTACAGAAGAGCATTTCCAACCTGACCGATGCCGATGACCACGATGAACGTGTCTACGCACATGCCGTGGCGGCCATTGTCATCATTGGTCGAACCCCATCAAAGGTCAGTGAGCAGCGTGCTTTCGAACAGTATCGGAACAGCTTGAAGGATGTGCTCGTGATTACTTTCGACGAAATGCTGGGACGGCTTGAGGGCATTCACCAAGCCCTATCGCCGAAGCCGCCGGCAGCACACCTACCCCTTGGTGATGAAGACCTACCTTTCTGAAATGGCCGTCACTGAGGCTGTGCAGGCGCCTTAAGTCGCTGATCGGAGAAAGGCCAGTGAGCCGCGAGCAAAGTGAAAATTCTGCACCTTGCATCTTGGGGATCGGCCTGATGGAAGACCTTCAGCGCTTCCAGTGCCTCGGTCGGGCATCAGCACCTTGCTCAGATCTTTCTTCACGGTCTCTCCGATGGCTATCCCACACGCTGCCATGCCAGCATTGTGCAAATCAGGCCATGAGAGCCAGGGAAGAATAGTCGATGAAGAAAGTTAGGCTGATACGTCACGGCGAGAGCGCCGCCAACGCTGGCGAGCGCACCAGGGATCACGCAAGCATCCCTTTGACGGCAAAAGGCTTGGAACAAGCCCACCTGGTCGCTCGGTCGCTCACGATTGCTCGTGGCCTAGTCGTTACCTCACCGTTTCTGCGCGCCCAAGCCACGGCGCTGGCCACAACGGCCCTCTATCCCACAGCCGTCTTCGAGACTTGGCCGATTCACGAGTTCACATACTTGGCGCCTGCACGTTGCGTAGACACGACGCTCGCACAGCGGCGCGGATGGGTCGATGCTTACTGGCAGAGATCAGATCCAGCCTTTTCAGACGGTGAAGGAGCTGAGTCTTTCTTCGACCTTGTGGCCAGGGCGTTGGCATTTCTTGAGCGACTAGCGGAGCAACCGGCCAATGACATCGTTGTGTTTTCGCATGGGCAATTCATGAACACCGTGCGCTGGCTCCTCGAGAATTGGCCCCTCGAGGTGGACGGTCATGCAATGCTGGATTGGCGTCAGTACGAGATAGCGAACCATGTCCCGAATTGTCAGGGGTTCTCGCTCAGCAGGCATGCGGACGGAAAAGATTGGGTTCTCGGTCGTTGATGCCACCTCTAACTCGCGCTCACGCCTCTGCTCCCAATCGGGACGGCGGTCGGGATAGAGGACGTTAAAGACGCGTTTCAAAACCTTCAGCATCATTCCTAGCCTGATTTGAGGGAGGCAAGCTCTGACGATCATACCTCACAGCTTCTATGATGCTCACACTGCCATCGGCTGTCCCGCGCTCAAAAGATTGGATTGGCGATACCGGCGATGATGGCAAAATGGTATGTTGCGCAAGACAAGTGGAAATCAGGCACAGGGAATGTGGAATCTTGAACAGGCAGCCTGCGAAAGCAGCGTGTCTATATCAACAAGCGCAGCCGCCACGTCAGCTTACAGCGTTTTACTACTCTCCCAACCATCCGTAGGTCAGGCGATCCCATCTTGCCGTATGGTGCCTATACCTGCGCCCAGTCATAACTCTTCTATCAGCCAGCCGGGGCACTGCTCAGCCCTGAGTGGCGTGCAGACAATTTAGGTTTTATATGGCGAATGTAAGGACACCATACCATCCTGAAGAGCACAGCATGCTTTATGCGGAGACAGGTGGTATCTGTCCGCTTTGCGCTCTTGTAATCATAGATAAGAAGCCAGGTTCAAAAAACCCTAGAAAGTTTTATGAAGTCGCTCACATCTATCCTCTGAACCCGACTGCCGCTCAAACTTTGGCATTGGTAAATCACACGATACCTATCGACATCAATGGGCTCGACAACGTGATCTGCTTGTGCCCTTCTTGTCACCGGAAGTACGACAAGGACTTTAAGATTGAAGAATATGATCGGTTGCGTGAAATCAAGGACGGTTTCATCCGAGATACGGATGCCAGAAAGTCGATTTCTGAGCACGGCCTCAGGATTGAGATAAGGGAGCTGATTGAGTCCTTCGCTGATCTGGACGACGAAAGCCTTGTCGCCTTTGACTTAGAACTAAATGCTTTCACCTTGAAAGAGAAACTAAAGAAAGGTGCCAGCAACGTCTTGAAGCGCAACATACGACATGATGTGGTTGGCTATTTCGTGACAATCCGGGACGAACTGCGGCTGCTTGAGCAACGGGATCAAGCAGCCGTAAAAATGCTGCTCAACCAGGTCAACACTTATTTTTGGGCGATGCATAGAGAACACCCCGACAACAAAGATGTCGTTTTCAATTATATCGCTCAATGGATCAGCGCCAGGAGCGGTAAGTCGCTAGACGTTTCGAAAATCATCACTTCATTCTTTGTTCAAAACTGCGAGGTTTTCGATGCTAGTGCCTAGTAAGTTTACAAAGCTTGAAGAATCCACCATTTTCAAGATGCACGCCATTCTAGCAGGGAAGGAGCCTGGTGAAACTGTAGCCCAAGCCCTCGCCAAGACTCGCGATCAATTCTTAGACGCATCTGAATTTCTTGCTGCGATGGATGTTTTATTTTTCTTAGGTTATCTAGATGTTCAGGATGAAACTGGAGTGATTGAATATGCTTAAACAGATAAAATGCAACCTATTCAATCAAAGCCCTATTGAATTCCATGCTGGGCTAAACATTGTCCTTGGTGATGATGAAGCCAAGAACTCCATTGGCAAATCATCAGCCCTCTTGGTGATCGACTTCGCAATGGGCGGTAGTAGCCTATTGGTAGACGACGCAGGAGTGATTAAGGTACTTGGGAGCCATTCATACGAAATCACATTTGATTTCGGTGGTGCCCCCCTATTCGTCACCAGATCTACTGAGCAGCCAGACGTTGTTGAAATCTGTAACTCAAACCATGTCAAAGAAGACGAAATATCACTTGAAGCGTATAGAGAGAAGCTCAAAAGCCTATATGATCTGTCTGAGCTAGAGAGCTCCTTCCGATCCATCGTTGGCCCATTTGCTCGGATATGGAACAAGGGAGAAGCTGATCCAGATCATCCATTAGCGGGAGCTTCAAAAGAAAGACTCAGCGCGGGCGTGGCCAGGTTGCTCGATCTCTTTGAGCGTACGGGTGATGTTTCCGTGGAGCGGGCTGTACTTCAGATCTTGAAAGATAAAAAAGATTTGATGAGGAAGTCGATGACTGCGGAAATTATCCCTCGGATCACGATGACCAAATATAAATCTAACAGTCAGCTCATTAAAACCAATGCGCAAGCCATCAGTGACATTAAGGATAACTTCGCTGGTGCCATCACCGCATACGAAGCCCTGTTCGATGAAAAACTAAGGGCCATACAACAAACCAAAAATGAGATGATCAATAAGAGAAATCTGATTTCGGCTAGAAGAGAAAAACTTCAGAGAGATCTCTCTGGCGTATCCCCTCGCCTGGCTGCAAACATAGCCCTCGTTGCTGAGTTCTTCCCAGAGGCCAACCTTGAACGTCTCGAGCAGGTAGAGCAGTTCCACGCGAAAATTGGCAAGCTAGTAAGCAAAGAACTTAAAAGTGAACTTGAGCTTTTGGTCGCAAATGAGTCTGAGATTACCGGCCTCATCACCGACCTGGATGAGCAAATAAAATACACTCTTAAAGCTAAAGGCACTCCAACAGACCTTTTCGCGAAGGTGTTTGAACTCAAAGAGGTTACCGACAAGGCTAGGGAAGAAAATAAATTCTTCGAGCAGAAAGTTTCCATTGATGATAGCGAGACAGCTTCCAAAACTCGCCTAGACGCTATCTACGACAAAATCTTCCTTGAAATTGAAGGCGCTATAAATCATAAACTTGAGAAATTCAACAATCTTGTTTACGGGCCTGAGCGTAACCCGTCCCAGCTTCGCATTAAGAGTGCTAACTCTTACAGCTTCACCTCTCCACTGGATACTGGAACAGGCAAATCGTATGCGGGGTTGGTCGGGTTTGACCTATCAATGTTGTCGCTCACGCGCCTGCCATTCGTCATCCATGATTCGATGATATACAAAAATATCGAAATTGCCGCCACTGAACATATCATTAAGATCCTGGCCTCCTTCAAACAAAAGCAGATTTTCCTAGCTTTTGATGAGGCAAAGAAGTTCAGCAGCGCAACTCAGAAAATCCTGCAAACCAATACGGTATTACAACTGCACCGCGACAAACTGCTTTATAGCAAGGATTGGAGGGCGAAAGAGAAGAGAACGTAGCGGGGCCTAGACGGCGAGGCATGAGCACGGGGATGCTCATACATACCTCACGGTTGTTGAAGCGGCTCTGTGCGCCAGTCTTGCCGGCTTGCTTAACCTGTCTCTACTGGAGGGTGATCTGTGGCAGCCGAAGGCAGGATGAGCCTAGGTTCAAAACTGTCAGGTTCGTGTCGTGTCGCCCGGCTTTCCTCCGACTCATACTCGAACCATCTGAACAGCCACTGAAACAGGGGACACGAGATGAGCAGCTTCGAGAGCGTTGAAACCCGCGTACTGAGCAAAGGTGAACTGGGCCACGTAATCAGGTATCTGCGCGAACTCCGCCAGTGGTCTCAGGAGACTCTGGCAGAGCTCGCCAAGACGACACCCAGAACCATCCAGCGGGTTGAAGCAGGGGCCGGGGCCAGCCTCAACACGCTTCGCTCTCTCGCCTCTGCCTTTGAGTTCCAGGACATCGATGCATTCACGAAACCCATGGTGATTCCCACCGAGGAGCAACTGCGCGCTGCTCGTGAGCAGTTCGATCAGAAATATGTCATGACGAAGGCATTGAAGCCCGAATCAGGCAGGGGCTTGGCCAAGCTTGCAGCTGAAAGCATCGGCGATTACATCGAGCCCGCCTTCGAGCCTTCCAAAGACCAGGCGCTGGCATTCGCGGAGCTAACTGATTACCTACGGGACTATCGCGACTGCGCCGAGCTTTATTCAAGCACAGCGCGTTTGGAGGTGTTTGAAGAGCTCCAGGCCATGATCGAACGCCTGAATGAACAGGGCGTTACTCTGCGCTATGCAACCTGCCCAGTGATCCAGAATACGACTTCAAATTCGCAGGAGGGAGCACTGCCAGTTGGAGACGTGCTTTATCTGGTTGGCTTCAAAGAAGGTGAAGCCCCAGAAGAATTGGCACTACCCCGGAAAATGGGTATTTAGTGAAGGAGTTTTGCCTGATGGAGCTCGAAGATTGGTGGAAGTCGAACTCAGCGAAAAATTGCTGGACTCAGGGTTTTAGGAATGCGCCAACGCCATGTGATGATCTCTTCGTTTGTAAGTTTCTCAAATGCTCTCGACAACATCGGAAAAGCCTGTGGGCTGAGTATCACGAACCGTATGAGGGTATCCGTCTCATAGCGTTCGAACTCGATCCTACGGTTACCCCTCATCGCGTGGAATGCAGGGTGTGGATTTATGAAGGGCAGGATGATTTGTGGGCAAAGTTTTCCCAAAGTAAAGCGCCTACCCTGCTCGACAACCAATCGATTCGTTGGGTAGACGTGCCGCCAGGTCGCTCCTGGAAAAGACAGCTTCAAGAATCAAATACGGTGGTCAACGGAGTCCAGTATGACGCCAAGCACCCGATCCTCTCCACGATTCCGGCCTTTGCTGACCAGCTTACCGTCGAGTCACAGCTGGAAGAGACAGTCGGGCTACTTGCTGAACAGTTTCTGGCATGGGTCGACAAGGTTTATCGAGGCCAAGCTGTCAGTGATACAAACCATCCTGAGACGACTGAAGCAACAGAACTCGTCGATGATACATCGTCGTCCCCGGCCTCACGCGGGGAAGAAGAAGGCGAATGGCAACAGGTGATCGTCACCCAGTATGAAAGAAGCCGCTCAAACCGAAAGGCCTGCCTCGATCATTACGGCCCATCATGCCAAGCCTGCGGAATGAGCTTTGGGGATGTATACGGTGAGCTCGGTACTGACTTTATCCATGTACATCATGAAGTCCCTTTGCATACATTGGACGCCCCCCAGAATGTTGACCCGGTCAACGACATGAAGCCGCTTTGTCCAAATTGTCATGCCATGGTGCATCGTGCCGACCCGCCTATCCCGGTCATGGAGCTACGTGAGCAGCTAGTTCGTCATGGCTAGCTGCCTAGTCTAAGAACCATGCTGAAGAGCAAGCGAAGCGCGCTGGCCCGAAGGGCCAAAGGCGTGAGGATAGAAGCCCGAAGGGCCAAGTCGCCTCGGGCGGCCTGGTTCACGACAGCCGACCGGTAGGGCACGCTCAAAAAGCTGTTCGCTCCTTCGCTCTTGCAGCCGCCTCCGCCACCAAAGAGTCTTCAGGCCAAAAAAGCTTCGGATATCCACCCTTGAGATCCTTCTTCACTTCTACACAGGTACTACATCAGAAACTAGCTAGATCCTGGGTGACGGAGCTGCGGGCCGGTGACAGGAGATTCAGCATCGGCGTCTGGTTGTAGTGGGCAATGTGAGAGGTTTCTTCCGAGCCAAAAAGCTCCTGTATCAGGCTTAGAGGATCAGGAGGGGCGATGGCAGGTTTCCTCTTCAAGAGTCACATTGTGAGTCAAAGACCGAGTGGAGGAATCACAACTTTATAGCCAACGATTCCAGGGGCGAACGCCGCTCGCGCACCTACACACCTACACAACATTCGTACCTCCGTGTCCATTAAGAGTTCGATTCCCTTCACCCGCTCCAATCAGATTTCAGTCTCACGTCGTTTTTTGACGGGGGATGCAGGTAAAGAAAAAACCGGCCTTGATGGCCGGTTTTTTTATGTCTGGGGTTTGGTGGAATCGGGCTCTGAGGCATCTCCCACTTTCGTCCGTTGTCCGCTGATCGATGAGTAAGTGCTCTCGGGGCGTTAGCGACTACCCTGAAGTCTGTTAGCGTTTTTTTCTAAAAACACGGATTTATTATCAAATTTCATCAAGCGTTAGCATTTTCACGCCTACGAAAAATTAGCGTTTTCGCACGGGACTCGCAGCAACTTCATCTTCGACGAATACAAGGACGCGTGCTTTGCCTGGCGCTATCCCGATCTGACCGAACACGTCCTGTACACCGCACGAGTCGTCGAGCACACGATTCGAAAGGAAATGGCGGATGAAGCCAGAGTACTGGTGATCTTTCAGCAAGCTCAGGACCGGCTGAAAGAAGTACTGGAAATGCCGGACCAGGATGCGAACCGCATCATCCGCTCCATCAAGGAGAACGGCTGGGTGGTGTCCGGCAAGCTAAAGAAAGGGTACCCGCAGCTTGAAGATGAGCGCATGGCAGAGCGCGTTGTGGAGGCTGTGCGTTCTGCGTTTGAGGATCGTGAGATGGGGGGCGGTGAAGAGTAGTGCCGGTGAATTCGGGGGAATTGCCGTTCTACACTGTTGCGGATTAACGCCAGCCAAATTCAGTATCGACCACCCATTTACTGGTGGCACAAAGAAGCCAATTTCCGAAAAGGCAATGTCCCACACGACACTGGGAATTGTCCGTACACTTGCGCATTGCTGTGCTTTTGTCACGAGGCTTATAGTCGGCCGACGCCCAAATGGCGTGTCGGGTTTGGCGACTCGGCGACATGGTACAGAAGCTTTCGAGTAGGTTCGGAGCGCTTTTGAACGCACTTAGCTGCCTGTTTTTTGGTAGCTGTGCGTGGGAGATCCTAGGATCTGCCGGTTATGCCATGTCCGGTTCGCCAACCCGCGTACAGCTGCCACCCATTTGTTTGGCGACAATTGAGTGGTGGGGTCCTCCAACTACATGGTGATCACTCATGAATGAATATATGGCTTTAACCAGCAACGCCGACGACCTACCCTCCCTGTTCGTCAACACCACTCAACCGCTGCATTCACTGCTCAGCACGGCCAGTTACAGAATCCGAGCCGTGACGCAGATTCTTGAAAACCTCGCGATGCGGGGTGACATCACCACTGACTCGGTCATTCTCAGCGACTTCGCATTGCTCTGCTGCATACCTTTGCGCGACGGTTGCGATGTGCTGGATGTGATTGCGCGACGCATGGATGCAGAACCGTCCTGACGTCACAAGGGGGCGCTGTTTCGGCGCCCCCTCCAGGTCTTGACACCGAAAATCACGCATGCTAGCGAATGCTATACTTCTTTCAAATTGCATGAAGTCTGCAACGTCCCCCACGGGCACAGATACCGACTGCAAATCTCAGTTAACGGCTGCAGGACAGAGGAGGTCGACAGCAAGCACGAGATGGGAGGTGTGGTATGAATCGGCACTATTACATCAGTGACAATCTCGACGATCTTGAAACCGTTGAAAATGAACTGGAAGCCAACGGCATCAATACCGAACAAATTCATGTGCTCAGTGAAGAAGTGGCTGATGTTGAAGAACATCACCTCCACGAAGTTAACTCGCTGATGAAGCAAGATACTGTTCACTCTGGCGAGATTGGTGCGGTGGTCGGCATACCACTCGCGGCGCTGGTCCTGGGTGGCGCCTATTGGCTGGGCTGGACCGAATCCGCTGCAGGCTGGATGCCTTTTATCTTCCTTGCCATTGTTATATTGGGCTTCAGCATCTGGGAAGGTGGCTTTTTTGGTATCCAGGTGCCAAACACTCACTTCCGCAGTTTTAAACAGGTGGTAGACGAGGGCAAACATATCTTCTTCGTGGATGTTGAGCCGGATCAGGAATCGGTACTGGACCGGGTAATCGAACATCATCCAAGGCTGAAGATCGCCGGCACAGGAACAGCTGCCCCCCACTGGACAGTCGCCTGGCAGCACAAATGGCATCAGTTCAAACGAGTGATATCGGGTTAGCCCCGCAGGCTTGAGGGCGTCCGGAAGTGCCATCCGGACGTCGCTTATTGGCCGAAGAAAATCACCCGGCTGAGGAACACATAATCAGCCTCGGTGGCCATCAGTCCGACGAGTACCAGTAAACACAACGGTGGCACCAATATGGCGTAGACCATGGCCAACCGTTCCCAGGCCATGTGCATGAAGACGGAGACAATCAGACCTGCCTTCAACAACATGAGCGTGATGATCAGGAACCACCGGAGGTAGCCCTGGAAGTGAAAATAGTCGACGAGATACGACAACGTGCTGAGGACGAATAACAGCCCCCAGATTTTAAGGTACAAGCTGATTGGATGTTGCTGACCCTGGGTATGCGCCATCATCAGTGCTCCTCTTCAGAACCTGTTCACGACCTACCATAAATAGAAGAAAGCAAAAATAAACACCCACACCAAGTCCACGAAGTGCCAGTAAAGCCCGGCTATCTCGACGATCTGATAGTTTCCGGAGCGCTCATAATCTCCGCGCAATACTTTCATCGCCACAATGCTGAGGTAGATGACGCCGACTGACACATGCAGCCCGTGGAAACCGGTAATCATGAAAAAGCTGGCACCAAATTGCGCCGCCCCCATGGGGTTCCCCCAGGGACGCACTCCTTCTGCGATGAGCTTGCTCCATTCAAATGCCTGCATGCTGACGAAGGTCACCCCGAAGGCTGCGGTCGCCAGCATCAGGGCAGCGGTTTTCGCGCGATCACGGCGATAGGCGAAATTGACCGCCATGGCCATGGTGCCGCTGCTACTGATCAGCACAAAGGTCATGATGGCGATCAGAATAAGCGGGATTTCTCTACCGCCAATCGTCAATGCAAACACTTCACTGGGGTTCGGCCAGGCATTGGTGATCGTCATGCGTACCGACATGTAGCCGGTTAAAAAGCAGGTAAATACAAACGTATCGCTGAGCAGGAATATCCACATCATCGCCTTGCCCCAAGGCACCTGCCTGAAAGCCTCTCTGTCCGAGGCCCAGTCGTTGGCGATGCCCTGCCATCCCGTTGCAGGCGGCGAGCTGGGTGGATTGGATGAACTGGATTCGACTGGGGCTAGCGGGTGCGATGCCATGGCTTTTCACCTCAGGCCGCAGAATCTGGCAATGGCTTCATAGGTTGCCGGCGTACTGGTCAGCAGCGCGAATAGCACGAACCAAAGACCCAGTAAGTAATGCCAATAGATGGCACAGAGCTCTACGCTGGCGCTGAGTTGCGGCAACGGCACGTGATGCAGGTATTTAGCGACGGTTCTGCTCCAGGCGATCAGCCCGCCCAGCAGGTGGAACCCGTGCAGACCGGTCAACAGGTAGAAGAAACTGTTGGCCGGATTACTGGCGACAAAATAGCCCCAGGCGACAAACTGCTGCCAGACCCAGAGTTGCCCCGTCAGAAAGGCAACTGCAAATACGCCCCCCACTGCAAAACCAATGACCGTTGCGTCCAGTCGCCCCTGTCGGGCGGCCATACGCGACCACTGCAGGGCGATGCAGCTGAATACCAGAAAAGCCGTATTCAGCCATAGCTGCCAAAGGTTGGCCAAGGGCGCCAAGGGCTCCGTCAGAGGTTGCCAATCGGCCATTTGCGAGCGCTCGATAAAGGCGACCAGAAAGAGAAAGAATAACGAGCTCACCACGGCCAGAAACAAGCGCAGGCCGACTCTTGCGTTTTGGATTCTATTGGCAGCCTCGGCGGCCTGAATATCCCCAGGACCACCACTCCAACTACCGCCGGGGTCAGCACCGTCGACGTTTCTCAATAGCAGCCTGTTCATGTCTTAACGTCCGCAATCCTGGCTCCGGCACTGAGTTGCCGCATCTGCTCCAGCTCCTCGTCGGAGACCGTTTGCGGAACGAAATCCTGGTCTATTCCCGGCATGCTGTAGTCGTAGGCCCAGCGATACACGACCGGCAGCTTCGCGCCCCAGTTACCGTGTACCGGCGGGGTGTCTGGCGTTTGCCATTCCAGACTGGCCGCGCCCCAGGGGTTACTGCCTGCGGGCTTGCCTTTGAAAGTGCTCCAGGCCAGGTTGAACAGAAACAGCAGTTGGGAAACGCCGACGATCAATGCGACCACCGTAATGAAAGAATTCAGTTCTTGCGCCGACTGCGGAATGAACGCGTAGTTGTCATAGGCGTAGTAGCGGCGTGGCATACCCTGGAAACCCAGGTAGTGCATGGGAAAGAAGATCGCGTAGGTGCCGAGAAAGGTAATCCAGAAATGCAGCTTGCCGAGGGTGTCGTTCGTCATGCGCCCGGTGACTTTCGGGAACCAATGATAAATGCCGCCGAACACCACCAGTACCGGTGCGACACCCATGACCATATGGAAATGGGCTACGACGAAATAGGTGTCCGAGAGCGGAATGTCCACGATCACATTACCGAGAAACAACCCGGTCAGACCGCCGACCAGAAAGGTGACGATAAAAGCCAGGGCAAACAGCATCGGTACGGTCAAGTGAATGTCGCCCCGCCACAGGGTCAGAATCCAGTTGTAGACTTTCAGTGCGGTCGGCACCGCGATGATCAAGGTGGTGGTGGCGAAGAAAAAGCCAAAGTAGGGGTTCATTCCGCTGACATACATATGGTGTGCCCAGACCACAAAACTGAGTACGCCAATCGCAATAATGGCCCACACCATCATTCGGTAGCCGAAGATACCTTTACGCGCATGCGTGCTGATCAAGTCGGAGACCAGACCAAACGCCGGGAGAGCAACGATATAGACTTCCGGGTGGCCGAAAAACCAGAACAGGTGCTGGAATAATATCGGGCTGCCACCTTGGTGATCGAGCTGCTGCCCCAGCGAGATGATTGCCGGCATAAAGAAGCTGGTGCCCAACAGCTTGTCGAACAGCGTCATGATCGCGCTGACAAACAACGCCGGGAAAGCCAGCAAGGCCATAATCGAGGCCATGAAGATTCCCCATACGGAGAGCGGCATGCGAAACAATGTCATGCCGTGCGTGCGCGCCTGCAACACCGTGGTGACGTAGTTCAACCCGCCCATGGTGGTTGCGACGATAAAAATCGCCAGTGAGACGAGCATCAGTACGATGCCCCACTCGGTCCCCGGTGTCCCCTTGGTAATGGACTGTGGCGGATAGAGCGTCCAGCCCGCACCGGTCGGGCCGCCAGAAACAAAGAAACTGGCGAGCAACACCAGTACAGCGAGCAGGTAGGTCCAGTAACTCAGCATGTTGACGTAGGGGAAGACCATGTCACGGGCCCCCACCATCAGCGGGATCAGATAGTTGCCGAAGCCGCCGAGAAACAAGGCCGTCAGCAAATAAATGACCATGATCATGCCGTGCATGGTCATCGCTTGATAGTAAGTACTGGCGTCCATGAACCCCAAACTACCGGGGAAGCCTATCTGCAAGCGCATCAAATCGGACAACACCACGGCGATGATGCCCACGAATATAGCCGTCAAGGAATACTGAATGGCGATGACCTTGTGGTCCTGACTCCAGATATATTTGGTCAGGAAACTCTTGGGCTCGTGCAGTGCTTCTGTTTCGGCTTGCTCCGCATAGGCCATCACGTCATCCTCCAACTGAAGTTTCGGTGTATTGCTGGCTGCTTACGGCTACTTTCCTGGCTCCGCCTTGCTCGCGTCAGCGTCGGCATTCGCTTTGGACTTGATAAAAGCGATCAGTGCGCTCAACTCCTTATCACTCGGCGTAAAGGTCGGCATGATGGGTGCGTAACCCTTGACGATTTTGGCGTTAGGCTTGAGAACCGATTCTTTTATATAGTCCTCATCGACCTTTATCCTCGTACCGTCCTCAAGGGTTTCTGTCTTGCCATACAGGCCCTGCCAGCTGGGACCAACGCCCTTGCTGCCATCGACACTGTGGCAGGCCAGACAGCCGAACGACTTGGCCAGTTGCTGTCCCTGCGCCGCCAAGTCTTCACCTGGGGCAGAAAGCTCATCGCCTTGGCGCGCGGTACCCAGTGATTTGATCAGGGTGACGAGAGCACCCAGTTCATCATCATTGAGAGTATAGGCCACCATGACCGGCGGGTAGCCCTGCACCCGCCTGGCCTTTGGATCGAGAATCGCCGATTTAAGGTAGGCCTCATCGACCTGCACACTGGTGCCATCGGCAAGCTGTTCGGTGCGGCCGTACAGCCCTTTCCATCCAGGGCCGAGACTGGCACTGCCATCCTGGCTATGGCAGGCGTTGCAACCGTACTTCTCGACCAACAGCCGGCCTTTTTCCAGCACGCTGTCGCGACTGGGTTTGGCAGCTGCCGCTAATGTCTGCGCAAAAGTCGGTTGGCTGCTCAACCATTGATCGAAGGCGCCCTGTTCGTCCACGATCATATGGCCGCGCATGTTGTAATGCCCTACGCCACAATATTCAGCGCACATAATTTCATATTGCCCGGTTTTAGTTGGCGTAAACCAAAAGTACGACACCATCCCCGGCACCATGTCCATCTTGCCGCGCATTTGCGGTACATCGAAATCGTGCAGTACATCTTTAGAACGCAGTAAAACTTTTACCGGCTTATCGAGCGGGAGGTGAACTTCATTGTTGAGTATCAATATATCGTCCTGCCCTGCAGGATCCTTGAGATCAAGACCGAAAGTGTTGATGGAATCAGCAAACTTGATATCCGACTTTCCCAACTTCCCGTCCCGACCGGGAAAACGAAAAGCCCACTGCCACTGTTGGGCAACCACTTCAAGTTCATAAGCTTTTTTCGGCACCCGGACGAAATCACTATAAACAACCAGGCCTGGCGCCAACATCGCGGCAATACCGACCGACGTAACGATAATTAACCATAACTCCAATTTCTTATTGCCTGGCTGGTAGGCCGCCTTGGCACCGTCCTTGTGACGATAACGCATCACGGCGACCGCCATAAATACCGTGATGGCGATGAAAAATATTCCGCTGATGATCAGGGTGATGAACTGGGTGGTGTCTATCGACCCCCAGTTGGAAGCGGCCGGTGTCGCATGCCAAGGCGCCAGGATGTTGAACAACACTGATGCAACAACGATTAGAATCAAGATAATTGCTATTGCCATTTTCTCTTCATCCTATTCCTGTCACGCGTGGATTATGCAAAAGCATCGCCACTTAACAGCATCGTCAAATTAATATTAATCTGACGTCCCAGCAGAGCAGACAAGCACCACTGCTCCTGACGGTAAAGTCAGCAAGAAGTATAGTGCAGGAACGGAGCAAGCGCTTTTCCTGAAGTACCGTGACGCACGAGCATTCCAACTCCAACAACAAGTTAATTAGTTAAATCCATTCGCCACCTATAGCTAAAGATATTCAGCATCACGCCTCCCGGTACTCAATTGGGCATAGCGACTTGTTTCCGATCAGTCAAAATAATCAGGATCGAGCCCCACGCCCCCAAGCGACGCCCGGTTGCCAGCTATACTTAATTTCTGATTACGGACGGTAGAGATCGACCAGAAGTGGCCCGAGCTACAGAGTCCAGCAGTCCACAACGGAGGTTCCGTCATGAGTGCCTTGACGATCGAAGGCTGGTGCAAAATCAGCGGCGCCCAAAAATCCACCCCGGTGGGAGAGATCCATTTTGACGTCGATGCCCCCCTCCACCTGCGCCTGGAGGAAGCTGAAGAACGCCTGCAGAAGACCCATGAGCGTGAAGCCATGGTCGATGTCGACATGAGTTCAATGGATTTGATCCTGCCCGAGGGATACGGCCCCTTGTCCGACTGCCAAATGCGCGTCTATTTGCAACACGAACGCGGTCAGTTCCATCTGGTCGGACATCGAGCAAGCGATGGAAGCTTGATCTATACCAATGCGGTATTGATTGATCAGCTGCTTGAGTAGCGACTACGTGATTCTCGGCATCGGGTTTTCTCTGCGGGGGGAGCGTGGTGTCAAAAACTCACCTTTCAAACAGAAGATGCAGAGACAAGAAAAAACCGGTCCTCAGTGACCGGTTTTTCATGCCCGCCATTCAGCAATAACACGCGTTGAACTGGCATTGAAGGAATCAGAAACACTCCAGCGCTGCTCCTGGACACCGTGTCTTGCGGTGGTTCCTACACTGTTCCCTACCACTCATCCATTCTGTCGCCACCAGCGGTGGTTATAGTGTTGATAACTTATTTTCAGTAGGTATAGTAACCACCTACACAGCACAGGGAAGTGATGTGAATAGCCGATATTTGATAACCCAAATCGTCGCAGACGGCTGGTATCTGGTACGGGTCAGGGGCAGCCATCACCACTTCAAGCATCCTGTGAAGCCCGGTCTGGTCACCGTCCCACACCCGAAAAAGGATTTACTGACCAAAACGGCCGTCAGCATCCTGCAACAGGCCCTGCTGTATTGAACCGGCGAACAGCACCCAGAGGACAACGAACATGCTTTACCCAATTGCGATTTCAATGGGCGATAACGAACACGCCTGGGGCGTGGAAGTGCCGGATATTCCGGGCTGTTTCTCGGCCGGTGATGACCTGGACGATGCGATCGCCATGGCGCGCGAAGCCATCGAAGGCCACTTCGAGATACTCGCTGAAGACGGCTCGGCGATTCCACCCGCCAACAAGGTCACCGTGCATGCAGCCAATCCGCAGTACGCCGGCGCTACCTGGGCATTGGTGGACATCGATGTCACCAAGTACCTGGGCAAGGCGCAGAAACTCAACATCACCCTGCCCGGCTATCTGCTGACCCGTATCGACGAATACGTGCTGCATCACCCGGAAGAAAAAAGCCGTTCCGGCTTCCTCGCCTCGGCGGCGTTGAAAGTGTTGCAACAGGGCTGAGGGCAACAGCCTCAGGCCTGACGCAACAACGACCTTTAGCGAGTCGCCACAATGAATAAACGCGGGAACGGCAGCAACACCGAACCATCGGCCTGCACCGGGAAGAATGGCTCTAACGCAGCCAGATAGTGCTCGAGGTATTGAGCTTTTTCCGCCTCGTCGAGCGGTTCAAGAAACGGCCGCAAACCGCTGCCCTTGAACCACTCGACCACGGCCGCAGGACCGCCCGCCAGCGGGTGATGGTAAGTGGTGCGCCACACATCGACCCGCGAGGCGCACGAACACAGCATCTGGTAGTAGGTATTGGCATCGTCGAGGGTCGTCCGTTGCCCGGCGATATCCGCAAGCTTGCGGGCCCAAGGCCCGTTATTGGCGACTTCACGCATCATTCGATGCGACGGTTGATCGAGGTTGTCGGGCATTTGAATCGCCAGGCTGCCACCCGGTGCGAGCTTGGCCACCAGCGACGGCAACAGCGTGGCGTGGTCGGGTAACCACTGGAACACCGCGTTGGCGAAGATCACATCGAACGGGCCGGGCTCGCTCCAGGCGGCGATATCGGCAATGTCGAAACGTACGTCCGGCAAGCGTTTGCGGGCGGCGTCGATCATGTCGGCCGAGCTGTCCAGGCCACGCACCTTGGCGTTGGCAAAGCGCTGCACGAGCAATTCGGTAGAGTTGCCGGGGCCGCAGCCGATGTCGATCACCGAACGCGCATCGGTGTTCGGGATAGCCGCCAGCAAATCGCGCGCCGGGCGCGTGCGCTCATCTTCGAAAGCCACATACTGTTTGGCAGACCAGCTCATCGCGTACTCCTGTAACGGATCAGGACATGAGCGACGCGCTAGACTCTGCGTTTCGCTCGTGGGGCGCCAGTAAGCGACGGCCCAACCAAGTTCGTCAAGACTCGGCTGGATGAGAGGGAACGCGATTCGTAGCAGCTGCCGGAGGCTGCGTTCGGCTGCGCAGCAGTCGTAAACCCTGAATCCACGGTTAACCTGAAAGAACGCGTTGCCTGATTTTACGAGCGCTTCGCACTCGAACGCAGCCTTCGGCAGCTGCTACGTATTGTCATGAATTCGAGATCGTGACAGCGTCCGGACAGCACAAAAAAGCGACCCGAAGGTCGCTCTTTTTTGATTCGGCGAAACGCTGGATCTAGTGGGCCCAGCCCCCGCCTTGCCAATGCCAGCCATCGTTGCGCTGTTCCCAATGCGGGTGCACATAACGATAACCCCGGCGTTCCGGTTCCCAGTGCCCGCGAACGGCGACATAACGCCCGCCTTCCCAACGCCAGTAACCGCGCGACCAGACATAACCTGGCCGGCCCGCGGGTTCCACTTCGATCACCTGGACCGGTGGTGGCTGTGGCGCGATGACTTCGACGTACTCGCGTGGTGGTGGACGCCGATCGTGAACCACACGCTCCTGTACGCAACCGGAGGCCGCGATGACCACTGCTACCAATGCCGCGTAACGTAACAACATGCTGCCTCCTGAGGCTCATCGGCCAATAGAGTAACCCTGTACAACCATGCCCCCTTTACCGCCGCGCTCCTGCTTGGCGTATGAATATTTGTACCAGCAGATATCTGTCTAATACCTGAACCCACCTAAAGGAACTGTGTAAAGAAAAGTTGACCTTCCACAGCTCGCAGAACCTGCGAGAAAAAGTGCAACACCTTCGTTGTTGAGCTGTTCTAGATACAGGTTATTCAGCATAGCGTCAGCTTCACGGGTGGAAACTACACTGGCTGCAGTCGACGTCTCTCTTGATACTCGGGAACCTCCTACATGCACATGCCACATGCCGTTTTGCGCCTGTTGTGTCTGTCGACCTGTTTGCTGTTGTTTCCCTCACTCGCCTTGGCCGGCCCCCCCGCAACGCTCAACCCGAGCGACATTGCCTGGCTGCGCCGCGATGGCTTCGATCTGGATGCCGCCAACCTGGCGCGCTTGCGCAGCATGGGCCGCGAGGGTCTGCTTCAAGCCCAATTGGCCGATCGCATCAATGACCCGCTGCCACCGGCAATCAACGCGCTGTTGCACAGCTATCCGGTATTAAGCGCGCCGCCCGAGTCCTTGTTGCTGGCATTCAAGAGCCAGCAGGAACAGCTCAAGGCCATGCCCGAAGGCGACGCCAAAAACGCCGCGAAAAAAGATGCGCAACAACAAGCCAACGAACTCGCAGAACAAGCGCGTGAAGCCGTGCTGTTGCGTGCGGTGTATGGGCCCAATCAGCTCAAGGAGCAGTTGGTGGGTTTCTGGCTCAACCACTTCAGCGTGTTTCAGGGCAAAGCTCGCATACGGATGCTGACGGCGGACTACGCAGAACACGCAATCCGCCCACACGCGCTGGGTAAGTTCAAGGATCTGGTGATGGCCACCCTCAAGAGTCCGGCGATGCTTGAGTACCTGGACAACGCGCAAAATGCCAAGGGCAAGGTCAACGAGAACTACGCCCGCGAATTGATGGAGCTACACACCCTGGGCGTCGGCTCCGGCTATACCCAGCAAGACGTGCAGCAACTGGCGTTGATTCTGACCGGCGCCGGGCTGATGCCGCTCGATGGTCGCACGCAGAAGTTTGCTCCTCGGTTACAGGCCTTGGTGGTGCGCGAAGGGCTGTTCGAATTCAATCCTCGTCGTCACGACTTTAGCGACAAGGTACTGCTCGGCCATCCGATCAAGGGCAGCGGCTTTGACGAGATCCGTCAGGCCGTGGAGCTGATTACCCGGCAGAAAGCCTGTGCGCATTTTGTCTCGCAACAGCTGGCCAAATACTTCGTTGCCGATCAGCCGCCACCCGCGCTGGTGGAACGGATGGCCAAGACCTTCCAGGACAGCGACGGCGATATCGCCCAAGTGATGCGTACGTTGTTCGAGTCAAAGGAGTTGCTGCAAAGCACTGGTACCAAATTCAAGGACCCGATGCAGTTTGTGGTGTCGGCGGTGCGGCTGGCCTATGACGGTAAGCCGCTGGCCAACGCCAGGCCGATGATCAATTGGCTCAATCAGTTGGGGCAGCCAGTATTCGGTCGCGTGACACCGGACGGCTGGCCTCTGGAATCCAGCGGTTGGTCGAGCTCGGGGCAGATGTCCAAACGCTTCGAAATCGCCCGGGCAATCGGGCGTGGGGATAACCGATTGTTTACTCCACAAGGTAGCAACCTGCCCGGTCCAGGGTTTCCGATGATCACCACACCGTTGTTCTACGAAGCCATCTCTCCACACCTTTCAGCAGCGACCCTTGGCGCGCTGAACAAGGCCGTGTCGCCTCAGGAATGGAACACCTTTTTGCTCGCCTCACCTGACTTCAATAACCGTTAAGCTGCGTAATGGGGTGTCGCCATGAATCGTCGAGAACTGCTGATTGCCGCTGTCGCAGCCGCGTCGCTGCCGTCCTTGTCGTTTAGTGCAAAGCTGTTCGCCGCCCCTGTTTCGGCACCGCGCTTTCTGATCGTTTTTCTGCGCGGCGGCTACGACTGCAACAACCTGCTGGTGCCCTACTCCAGCGATTTTTACTACGACTCGCGTCCGACTCTCGCCATTGCCCGTCCAGACTCGCATAACCCCAACAGCGCCATTGCACTGGACAGCCATTGGGGCCTGAACCCGGTTTTACGTGACTCGATCTATCCGTTGTGGCAACGCAAGCAGATCGCCTTCGTACCGTTCGCCGGGACCGATGACGTGTCCCGCAGCCACTTCGAAACCCAGGACAATATCGAGTCTGGCGAACCGACCCAACAGCGCAACCGTTACGACTCGGGCTTTCTCGCACGCTTGTCGCGTCAGGTGCCGAACAGTGCGCCCATTGCCTTCACCGATGCCTTGCCCCTGAGTTTTCAGGGCGGCAACGCCATCCCAAACATCTCGTTGCGCGGTACCTCGAAACCGGCCTTCGATGCTCGACAATCGGCGATTCTTTCGTCGATGTACCAAAACACACCTTATGCCGCCTCCGCAGCCGGTGGCCTTGAACTGCGCCAGCAGGTGTCAAGGGATCTGCAAGAAGAGATGGTCAAGGCCAATCGTGGCGCGCCGAATGCGCAGAACTTTGCGGCCCAGACCCGGCGCATGGCGACACTGATGCGCGACCAGTACCGACTGGGTTTCGTCGATGTCGGCGGCTGGGATACCCACGTCAATCAGGGCAGCACCAGCGGCCAACTGGCCAACAACCTGGCGAACCTCGGTGAAGGCCTGATCGCCTATGCCCAGGCGCTGGGGGATGAATGGCACAACACCACCGTAGTGGTGGTCTCGGAGTTCGGTCGCACCTTTCGTGAAAACGGCGCCAGAGGCACCGACCACGGGCATGGCACGGTGTACTGGGTACTCGGCGGCAACGTTCGCGGTGGACGCATCGTGGGTGAACAGGTGGCAGTCAACCCACAAAGCCTGCTGCAAAACCGCGATTACCCGGTGCTCAACAATTATCGGAACCTGCTCGGAGGTTTACTTGGCAGGACCTGGGGCTTATCTGCTTCGCAGTTGCAGAACGTATTTCCCGGTGCGCGTCCGGACGCATTGCAGTTGCTCTGATCGGCGCAAGGCTTGCTCAAAGCCATCGACGGTCAATTCTCCGACACCCTGGAAGTGAAGCTGCCGAGGTCGGTAATCGTTGCTCAATGGCACACAATTCAGAGGGAAATCAACGCTTGGGAAACGTTCTGGATCGCCATTTTCTTATCGCCAAAACATCGGAAATTAGAAGCAAAACGACCGTTCGTCGAACGAAGCCCCGTCTGTTTTGACAGCTTAAGACGGACATCTATATTCCAGACGCGGCCTGTTGGAAGGAACCCGGGCCGGTCACTTTTATAGGCAAGGAGCCAGGCCAGCTCGTACCTTGTGATCGGTAGGTTCCCCATAGTAGCGCGCTTACAGCAGCCGTATGGCAATCAAGCGTTGTTGTGCCTGGTAGACGCCAGGCCCTCACTATGAACAAGGAGCTTTACTATGTCTCGAGTCACGGATGTGCTTGTTTCGATCGACACCGAATCCATTCTGAAAAACTACCCGAACATCAGCAAAAATCCCAACGCGCCAACGCTTATCGATGTCAGTCATGTGTACATGGTCACCAACCGGGACAACGTGATCAATGGCCAGGCCGGTGGCGAACTGAATCTGAAAGCCTCCGTCGGTGACCTGATTCGCTGGCGCGAAACCAGCCTGTCGCAGAGCTTCGAAACAGCGGTAATTTTCTACAAGTTCATCGGCAACGCGGGTAATGAGCTGATCTCGACACCGACGCCACGCAAGGCCACCGCATGTGTTGCCGTGCCAAACACCAGCAACCCGTCAGTGCCTAGCTGCCAGAAAGTCGATAACCATTACTGGTCTTCGGAAACCCTGGCCACCGGCAGCGTGACCTATCACTTCAACTTCCTGATCGTGAACCGGGACTGCCAGATTGTAGGTTGCTGCTCGTGGGATCCGTTCATCACCATCCGTAACTGATCTGGACGGCCCCTTGGCGACAAGGGGCTTTCCCCTCTGCCTCGCGCCCCGACTGGAACTGGATGTCTTGCGTAAGCCGCAGCGGTGGCCGCGATCGACCCACATCATGAAAGGAAGCCGTGATGTCTACAGATACCAGCGCAAACCCGTCATCCACCACTGAGCAGGCAACCAATGTGTTGCTGATTATCGACGCCGAAACCCTGCTCACCCGCTACCCGGAACCGAGCCTCGACCCGCAGCAACCGACCGTGATCGAGGACGGCTTCATTTTCACCTTTGGCGCGTCCCTGGGGACAATGCCAACGTCCAAGAGCCCTTGTCTTGAACTACCGGCAAGTTCAACCAAAACCTTCCACATCCGTGGCCGAACCGTCGGTCTGCACGCCGAACACAGCGTGGTGTTTTACAACCTGACTGTGGGCGACGCCGGTGTGTTCTCAAAACCGCATCTGGTGGTGCATAACGGCCAGACCTTGCCCGCCCCCAATCCCGAATCCCCCACCGAACCACTCGCGGTAAAAGCCGATGATCACTATTGGCATTGCCAGCAGCTGAGCACCGGAGTCGAGCAGTGCGAGCTGAGCTTTATGCTGGTGAACAGCGGCTGTGAAGTGCTGGGGTATTTCAGTTGGACGGTTGGGGTGAAGCTGTCGAGCTAAAGTACCCGGACTGTTTTTGTGGCGAGGCTCGAAGCGGTACCGGCTCGCCACCTACTTCGTAGCAGCTGCCGAAGGCTGCGTTCGGCCCGCGTAGCGGCCGTAAATCTGGCACCGCATCATTTCTGAGGTACAGAGAACACGGTTTTGCGAGGGTTTCACCCTCGAACGCAGGCTTCGCCAGCTGCTACGGATCGAGTGAGCATGCATGACTCAACCATCCACCCGACCCGATTGGCTGTTGGCCTGAAGGGCCCTTGCCATATGCAAATGGTTTTCGAGCTTGGGCAGGGTTTCTGCAACGAAGGCCTTGAGTTCCGGCACGTCGGTGGTTTGTGCTTCCTGCTTCAACTGTTCGATGGCTTCCTGGGTGGTTTTCACCTGGCTGGCGGCAAAGGCCGTGTCGAAGGAGTCGCCGTCCTTGACCTCAGGAATCAGCGCCTTGGCCTTGCTGGCCACCTCGTCTCTGGGGGCGACGGGCAGATCGAGTTTCTTGGCGATTTTCGCCAGATGCTGGTTAGCCGTGGTGCGGTCGTTGATCACCACAATCGTGTAATCCTTGACCTCTTTGGATTCGGTTTTCTGGTGAGCCAGGCGGCTGGCTTCGATGTCTGCCATACCTTTGACCGAAGTGTCATTGATGAAGTCGGTTGGCGACTGGGCAAAAGCGTTGCTGGCGCCCAGGCCTAGCAACACGACAAAACTGATGGTCGATAATCGGCTGGCCATACGGCTCATGGTCACGCCCTCCTTGAACAGGCAAATGAGTGCAACGGGTTTCCCCGCCTGACGTCTGAAGTTAAAACACCGCAAAGGTTTAGAAAAATTGCACCGGCCGCGACGAACGGCGCCCGAATGGAAGCCGAATCAGACGCGGTCCAGCCGTCCACTCAGGCGTTTGACCGCGTACATGGCCTCATCCGCATGCTTGAACAATTGCTTTTCTTCGCTGCCATGCTCGGGGTAGAGCGCGATGCCGATACTCGGCAGGATGTTCAGGGTATGGCTCTCCAGGCGCATCGGCTGGCCAAGCACCTGACGGATTTTGATCGCCACACGGGCTGCATCTTCGGCGGCCTGAATGCTGTCGAGCAAGACCACAAACTCATCACCGCCAATGCGCGCCACCGTGTCGGACTCACGCACGCAACCTTGTAGTCTATTGGCCACCGCTTGCAGCAGCATGTCGCCGACGCCATGGCCATAGGTGTCGTTGACCTGTTTGAAGTGGTCCAGGTCGACGTACAGCAGCGCCATGCGTCCAGAGTTTCTTCTGGCTTTACCGAGGGCAGCAGTCAGGCGTTCACGCAACAGTTCGCGGTTAGGCAAGCGGGTCAACTGGTCGTGCTGCGCCATGAATTGCAACCGGCAGTGCAATTGCTTGCGCTCAATGGCTGCCGCGAGCTGGGCACAAACGTATTGCAGCAGCTCCTTGTCGCGCTCGGTATAGCGTTCACCACCGGGTACGCTTTTGACGATCAGCGCACCGATGGTGCCTTTCTGTGAGTTCAGCGGCACACCCAGCCAGCAGGGTGAGTCCTGGCCATTGCCAACCTCGAACAGTCCGGGCATCGAGAAAGGTTGGTCAGGCGTCACCAGCACCGGCTGCCCCGTTTGGATCACCTCGGTGCAAAGCCGGCCGGTAACGCTGCACAGCGGATCGCTCTCGTGTTCGTCGACGTGGTACGGGAAACTCAATTGCTCGCAGTGCTCGTCATAGAGCGCCACCGAGAAGTTCAGCGCCGGCAGCCATTCGCCAATCAATTGATGGACGAGCTTGAACAGCGCCAGCAAATCCTCAGCGGCATGGGCGGCTTCGGAGATCGCGTACAGTGCGGCCTGCCGGGACTCTGCCTGTTTGCGCTCGGTGATGTCACGGGCCACGGCGATGCGCAGTTGATCGACTTCAGACCAACGCGCCGACCAGAGAATATGCACCACCTGACCATCCTTGCGCAGGTAGCGGTTTTCGAAGTTCGGGTTGGGCTGGCCGCGCATGATTTCCCGGGCGGCGTCCAGGGTCCGTTGGCGATCGGCCGGGTGGACCATCTCGATCATCGACTGGCCGATCAGCTCGTCCGGGGTGTAGCCGAACACTCGCTCGCTGGCGGCACTGACAAAGACGAAGCGCCCCTGGCTATCGACCGCACACACGACGTCGAGCAAAAGATCGATGTAACTCGCCAGCGGCGCGGAATTACTGGTGGTCATCGTGGATGGATACTGTCCAAAAGTGCAGCCGTGAGTATCAATCCCTGGACCCGGCATCGCTGAAACGGATGTCCTGATGCAGCTGTCGCAGCCCTGCGCGCAGCCTCAAACCTTGTTCGTCAGCAACCCTGGCACCGCGTGCAGCAAGGCATTGATGGCGAAACCGGTGAACATTACCCCGCAAATCCGGGTAATTGCCAGCTCATGACGCTGATACAACATGCGCACCCGACGAGTGCCCACAATGCCGATCAGAATAGCGTATGCGGCGATACCGCCAACGAAACTCGGAAAGATCAGCTATGGACATGACGGGAGTGCGCCCGGTCACGGAGTGAAAAACTTCATCCCGGCATAAGGTCTCTGGCGGCACGCCTCAAGGCGCGACACCAGATCCCCGACATGGAGTTCAAGCTTGTGCCCATCCGGATCCAGGAAATAAAACGACGCGCCTTCGCTGCGATTGTCCCGCCACTCTAAAACACCCACAGCTCGCAGTCGTTCAACCAATACCGGGAAGTCGCTGGCGCCTACGCTGAATGCGTAATGGGTGTAATCGACCGCCGTCTCAGGCTCGCGTAGCGGATCGAGAGACAGGCACAGCCACAACCCCGGCAACGACAGATAGGCGCCGCCGTCCCAAGTGGCGTCGAGGCGCAGTTGCAACAGGCCATGATAGAACGCCACGCTGCGGTCCAGATCAGTAACCGCCAGGGTTAGGTGGTTGAAACCGGATAGCATCGGTTCAGAGCCCTTTTAACTCTTTCGGAACAACATACCGCTGACCGTCATACCGCAGCGTCGTCAGTACCGTTTTCCCCACTGTATCTTTGGATTCGCATTCGCCATTTTTCACCGAGTCTTGCGAGCCGGTGGTCACCGATTTAACGATCAGGTCGGCAAAGCCGTGGCTGCTGGTTTTGGCTATATCCAGAGTGCGTTTGATGTTCGAGAACTCGCCCGCACAGTTGGTATCCCACTCACCGCTAGCGGATTCGATCACCAGTTGCTCCAGTACCGGGCGCAGCGTGTTGCCTTCGCGAACATACAGCGACAGTTGGGACTCGCCGAAAGGATTGGCCCGCGACGAGCCAGTGAAACCTGCCCGCACGCCGAACGCTCGCAGATCGGAGGTGAGTTTGTAGCGCGCGGTATCGATGCTCAGCCCATCGAACCGGATGGCATCGGAGCTGAACACCGAGGCTTTGGAATAGTGGGCCAGCGGCTTGCCATCAACGTTGGACACCACCGCCAGCTTCAAGTCGTACATACCCATGCCGTCAGGCTCATCGCTATGAGTCGAGTCCGGTTCAATCTGCGACAGTGCAGTGATGGTCTGGCCGCTGTAGGCCGGCCAATCCTTGCACACCGAATAACCCGGTACACCCTCGGGCAATGGCGGTGTTACACACTCGGCATATGCCTGGGTCGCACCCAGCGCACCACTCATTGCCACACATCCCAACCAGCTGTATTTCAAGGTCATTCCCTGTTCCTTGCGAATGTCATCAATCGATAAAAGATCAGCCCTGCACTATCGCCCGCCCGGTCTGCCGATTCAACCCGTTCGATACAGCAGTTCAAAACGCGCTGCGAAAGATCTCCTCGATCTGCCGCTGATCTGCCGCCCGTGGATTGGTCAGGCCACAGGCATCTTTCAAGGCGTTGGCGGCAAGGATCGGAATGTCTTGCAGCTTGGCGCCGAGGTCGCGCAAACCGCCGGGAATCTCGACATCCCTGGCCAACGCGCGGATCGCCACGATGGCCGCTTGGGCGCCCTCTTCCGGACTGACACCGAGGGTGTCGGCACCCAGAGCCTGCGCCACTACCGCAAGGCGTTCGGCGCAGACTGCGGCGTTGAAGCTTTGTACGTGCGGCAGCAGTACCGCGTTGCACACGCCGTGGGGCAAATCATAAAAGCCGCCCAACTGGTGCGCCATCGCGTGCACAAACCCCAACGAAGCATTGTTGAATGCCATACCGGCGAGGAACTGCGCATACGCCATGTTTTCCCGGGCGATCATGTCGCTGCCGTCGTGCACGGCCAGGCGCAGGTTGCGGCTGATCAGCTCGATGGCTTTCAGTGCGCAGGCGTCGGTGATCGGGTTGGCGGCCGTGGAAACGTAGGCTTCGATGGCGTGGGTCAAGGCGTCCATGCCGGTTGCGGCGGTCAGGCCCTTGGGCATCGCCGCCATCAGCGCCGGGTCGTTGACCGACAGCAGCGGCGTGACGTTGCGGTCGACGATGGCCATTTTCACGTGGCGCGATTCGTCGGTGATGATGCAGAAACGGGTCATCTCGCTGGCAGTGCCGGCGGTGGTGTTGATCGCAATCAGCGGCAATTGCGGCTTGGCTGATCGGTCGACGCCTTCGTAATCGGCGATCTTGCCGCCGTTGGTGGCGCACAACGCAATGCCTTTGGCGCAATCGTGGGGCGAGCCGCCGCCCAGGGAAATCACGCAATCGCACTGGCTGCGCTGCAGCAGTTCCAGGCCGCTCTCGACGTTGGCGATGCTCGGGTTCGGTTTGGCACCGTCGAAAATCACCGAGTCGATGTCCTGCATCGCCAGTTTTTCAGCGATCAACCCTGCCACGCCAGCCTTGGCCAATCCTGCGTCCGTCACGATCAAGGCCTTGCGAAATCCATAGTTGCGAATGGCATTCATGGCTTCGTCGAGGCAACCGGTGCCCATGATGTTCACGGCAGGAATGAAAAACGTGCTGGTCATCACCAATCCTCTTCGATAGGGCCGAACCGGCAACCCCGATTCAGCGGAGGCCCAAAGGATCGACCCATCCGTTACCGCGCATCTTGATCTGGCTCAACACCCGGTCGTGATAAAGTCTGCGCCCTGCACTCCCCCCGCTTGAGATGACCGACGCGATGACCGATTTCCAGGAATTTGATGCCCGACTAGAAGACTGGAATGCGTTGCGCGCAACCACCCCGTTCAGCGGCCTGCTGGTGGGCAACGGCGCCAGCCGTGCGGTGTGGGATGACTTTGGTTACGACTCGCTGTTCGAGAACGCCCGCACGGTCGAAGAAAAGCCGTTGAGCCAGTCCGAACTGAGCGTGTTCGACGCAATGCAAACCCGCAGTTTCGAGCAAGTGCTGGGTGCACTGAAAACCACCAGCCGGGTCAACAAGGCCCTGGCCGTGAGCTCCGCCGCGCCGCGCAATCGCTACTACGCGATCAAGGAAGCGCTGATCAACACCGTGCACGCGGTGCACATCCCGTGGCGTCTGGTACAGCCGTCAAGCCTGGCGGCAATCAATCAGGAATTGAGCACCTATCCAACGGTGTTCACCACCAACTACGACTTGCTCAATTACTGGGCGATCCAGCACCAACCCAATACCATCAGCGACCTGTTTCACGGTACCGAGCCGAGCTTCGACCTGAGTGCCAGCACCGCGGATAAAACCCGCCTGCTCTACTTGCACGGCGGCCTGCACCTGGTGCGCAACCAGGACGGCACCGCGCGCAAACTGACCTCGACCGAAGGCACGCTGCTGGGCAGTTTTGCGATCAACAACACGATCAAGACGCTGGACGACGTGCCGCTGTTCGTCAGCGAAGGCAGCTCTGAAGACAAGCTCAAGACCATCCGCAGTTCGGATTACCTGTCGTTCTGCTACGACCAGTTACTCAAGCAAAGCGACGCGCTGTGCATCTTCGGCCACAGCCTGGGCAAGCAGGACGCTCACATCGTGCATGCGCTGCGCCAGGCACAACCGAAAACCGTGGCGATCTCGATTTACCCGCGCAGCGCGGCGTTCATCCAGAGCCAGAAGCGGCATTACGCGAAGGTGTTTGAAGGGACCGGTGTGGCGCTGAGGTTTTTTGATTCGAAGAGCCATGCGTTGGGTAGCCCAACACTGAGTGTGCCGGTCGAACGCTGACACCTGTGGCGAGGGAGCTTGCTCCCGCTCGGTCGCGCAGCGGCCGCAAACCAGAATGCGCGGTGTGTCTGACGCAATCGTGTTGCTGATTTCGGGGCTGCTTCGCACCCCAGCGGGAGCAAGCTCCCTCGCCACAAAAGCTGTGCTCTCAAGTCAGAACTTGCAGCTCCAGCTCACTCCTCGCCGCTATGCAGCACCAGCAGCTGCGCCTGCACCTCGCCCACCGAGCGCAGGCGATGTGGTTTTTGCGCGTTGAAGTGCAGCGCATCGCCACGGTTCAAAATCACCCGTTCGCTCATGAAGTCGACTTCGACCTGGCCTTCATGGACAAACAGAAACGAGCGTCACGGGCTGCATTCCCACGCAGAGCATGGGAACGATCATCAGCAGCCTTTAAAACACCGGCAGCGTCTTGTCCTTGATCACCTTGGTCGGCCCGTTGGCCTTGACGCTGGCGATGCCTTTTTCCAGTGCGGTGTCTGAAGAGTAGGCTTCACTGCTGCCGATGATCTGATGATTGGCAGCCGTGAGATTGAAGTAAGGATGGCCATCCTTGGTGGTTTTTTTCTCGTAGCGTTCATCCAGTGGGCTATTGGCCTGAACCGAGGCGATGCCGTCATCGGCGGCGCTGCGTGTGGTGTACAGCTCGCTGGTGAGAATGGTCTCGGCGTTGGCCGCCTTCAGCACAAAGCGAAACTGGCCAGTGATGCTTTTGCTCAACTCGTACCATCCGGACATGCTCGTTCTCCTTGGCGATTGAGAGGTTCGCGCTTCAGAGTAAAGACCAGGTCGGGGTTTCTGTCGCCTGTACCGGCCTCATCGCGGGCAAGCCTTGCTCCTACGGTTCAATAGCGTTTGTGCGCACCGCGCAGGAGCAAGGCTTGCCCGCGATGGGGCCCTCAAGATCAATACAAACCCACTTACTTCACCACCGCGCGCACCACCGACAACTCCGGCGTCGTCACCCGGCGCTGGCTCAGGTAACGCGTGCAACTGACCCGCAGAAACGAGGCGAAGTTCACCACTTCGCCCCGGTAGTCCATCACCTCTTCGTAGAGCTTGGCGATCAACTGGTTGGTGGTCATGCCATCGACTTCGGCGATCTCGCTGAGGATGTCCCAGAACTGGTTCTCCAGCCGCAGCGTGGTCACCACCCCGCAGATGCGCAGCGAGCGCGAGCGTGACTCGTAGAGGATCGGGTCGGCTTTGACGTACAGCTCGCACATGCGCAGGCCTCCGCTTACAAAGTGATTTTGGTGCCCAGCAGACCAAGGAAACCGGCCAGCCAGCTCGGGTGTGCCGGCCAGGCTGGAGCCGTCGCCAGATTGCCCTGAACGTGGCCTTGCGTCACCGGGATATCGATGAACGTGCCACCGGCCAAACGCACTTCTGGCGCACAGGCCGGATAAGCGCTGCATTCGCGACCTTCAAGAATCCCCGCCGCCGCCAACAATTGCGCACCATGGCAGACCGCCGCAATCGGTTTGCCGGCCTTGTCGAAAGCTTGCACCAGTTGCAGGACTTTTTCGTTCAGGCGCAGGTATTCCGGCGCCCGCCCACCCGGCACCAGCAACGCGTCGTAGTCCGCCGCATCGACCTTGGCGAAGTCGAAGTTCAGCGCGAACAGGTGACCGGGTTTCTCACTGTAGGTCTGATCGCCTTCGAAGTCATGGATCGCGGTGCGCACGGTCTGCCCGGCGGTTTTGTCCGGGCAGACCGCGTGCACTGTGTGACCGACCATCAGCAGTGCCTGAAACGGCACCATCACTTCGTAGTCTTCGACATAATCGCCGACCAGCATCAGAATTTTTTTCGCGGCCATGGGGATGACTCCTCTGGTAAAAATTGGGCAGGAAGGAGTATTCAAGGTAGTCCGAATCCAGCGAGGCGGGTAATAACCAACTACTACGTAAAGCAGCGCACTCCCTGTAGCACGCAGATGCCTTTGTGGCGAGGGGGCTTGCCCCCGTTGGGGCGCGCAGCGCGCCCTCAACCCCTACACCGTTTTCTTTCAGACAAACCGCGTCAATCTGTTTACGGCTGCTTCACCCGAACGCGGACCGGCCGACGGGGGCAAGCCCCCTCGCCACAGGATTTGCGGTTGCTTCAAAACTGTACGTGTCACTCTGTGCCTAGCTGTAGCAGCGCTGCGCTCCAGGTTTATGGCTAGATGAACGCTCTCCCGCCACTTTCGAATTCTGGTTACCGTTATGTCCTCCCGCGAAAACACCGGCATGGCGCTGGGCCTGCTCGGCGTCGTCATCTTCAGCCTGACCCTGCCCTTCACCCGGATCGTGGTGCAAGAAGTCCATCCGCTGCTCAATGGCCTGGGCCGAGCGTTGTTCGCGGCGATTCCGGCGGCGTTGTTGCTGCTCTGGCGGCGGGAGAAATGGCCGACCTGGAAACAGATCAAAGGCCTGACGCTGGTGATTGCCGGAGTAATTCTAGGTTTCCCGGTACTCTCGGCCTGGGCGATGCAAACACTGCCGGCGTCTCATGGCGCACTGGTCAACGGTTTGCAGCCCTTGTGCGTAGCGCTGTATGCAGCGTGGTTGTCCCATGAGCGACCGTCGAAAGCCTTCTGGGCCTGTGCCGCATTGGGCAGCGCGTTGGTTCTGGGTTACGCCTTGATCAGCGGTGCCGGCAGCATCCAGGCCGGTGATCTGTTGATGCTCGGGGCGATTGCCATCGGTGGTCTGGGTTATGCCGAAGGTGGCCGGTTGGCCAAGGAGATGGGCGGCTGGCAGGTGATCTGCTGGGCGCTGGTGCTGTCGACACCGCTGTTGATCGGCCCGGTGACGTATCTGGCGCTGCAACACCAAGGCGAGATTTCGGCGAAAACCTGGTGGGCCTTCGGTTACGTGTCGCTGTTCTCGCAGTTCATCGGCTTCTTCGCCTGGTACGCCGGGCTGGCGATGGGTGGCATCGCCCGGGTCAGTCAGATCCAGTTGCTGCAGATCTTCTTCACCATCGCCTTCTCGGCGCTGTTCTTTGGCGAACACATCGAACCGATTACCTGGCTGTTTGCGGTCGGGGTGATTGTCACCGTGATGCTCGGGCGCAAGACGGCAGTGCGCCCGGCGCAACCGGGTACGTTACCGGCGGGTATTCAGATCAAGCCGTTCAAATAAGCAGCCCATCGGCTCGCAGCAGCGTTTCCAGACAATGCTCGCTGATGTGGTAGAACGCCTTGAGCTCCTGGATTTTCACCAACAGCTGGGCCGGGTCCACCGGCTCCGCACGTTTGACTGCCAGGATCATCTTGTTCTTGTTGGTGTGGTCCAGGGAGATGAACTCGAAGACCTTGGTTTCATACCCGCAGGCCTCGAGGAACAACGCCCGCAGGCTGTCGGTGACCATTTCCGCCTGCTGACCGAGGTGCAAACCGTATTGCAGCATCGGCTTGAGCAGCGCCGGGCTCTGGATTTGCAGGCGGATCTGCTTATGGCAGCACGGCGAGCACATGATGATTGCCGCACCGGAGCGGATGCCGGTGTGGATCGCATAGTCGGTGGCAATGTCACAGGCATGCAGGGCGATCATCACGTCCAGCTCGCTCGGTGCCACGCTACGCACATCACCACATTTGAACACCAGCCCCGGATGTTCAAGGCGCGCCGCAGCGGTGTTGCACAGATTGACCATGTCTTCGCGCAACTCGACACCGGTGACCACGCCTTCGGCGTGCAAGGTGTTGCGCAGGTAATCGTGAATGGCGAAGGTCAGGTAACCCTTGCCTGAACCGAAGTCCGCCACCCGTACCGGTTTATCCAGCGCCAGCGGTGAAGATGTCAGCGCATGGCTGAAGACTTCGATGAACTTGTTGATCTGCTTCCACTTGCGCGACATCGCCGGAATCAGCTCGTGCTTGCTGTTCGTTACACCGAGATCCGCGAGAAACGGTCGGGTCAGGTCGAGGAAGCGGTTCTTCTCACGGTTGTGCTCGGCGGACGGCACTTCGCGCAGTTGCTGGGGTTTGCTCTTGAACAGCGAGCTCTTGCCCTTCTTGCTGTATTCGAGCTGGGCTTCATCGGTCAGCGCCAGCAGGTGAGCGTTCTTGAAGTCCTGCGGCAACAGCGCAGCAATCGTCGCGATGCCCTCTTCGATCGAAAAATTCTTGGTGATGTCACGCGTCTTGTAGCGATAGACGAAGGACAGGCACGGCTGATCCTTGACCGTCAGTTGCTTGATGATGATTCGCTGCAAGTCGACTTCAGCGCCGACGTACTTGGCCAGCACCAGTTTGATGAAGGCGTTCTGCGCCAGGCTGGTGCTCAGCAGGTCGATAAATTGCGCGTGATGATCCGGCGTGAGGCTGGCGGGAGTTGCGGTAACAGACATGTAAAAAGCGCCTCGGGCGGTGCGGATCGGGGAATGACCGGTATTTTAGGGGGGATGGCGCGTCGGGACACGCAGTTATTTACGAACGGTGCACATCCTGTGGCGAGGGAGCTTGCTCCCGCTCGGTTGCGAAGCAGCCGCAAGACAGGCAACCGCGATTACCTGATGGCCCCTGTTTGCTGGTTTTAGGGCCGCTTCGCGCCCCAGCGGGAGCAAGCTCCCTCGCCACATAGTTCCCGGTTCTAAATCCCAGAACCAGCTTCAGCCCAACACCACCAACCGGTTCGGCAACTCATTGCGCGCCTGCGTCACCGGCACATGCACCTTGAGCAACTCGCCACAGGCCTCGATGCAGGTGACAAAGCCCTGCAACGTCTGGCCCTGTTTCACCTGCCGGGTGAAGGCTGCGACGATCGGATCCCAGCTTTTGGCAGGCAGCCGCCTGGAAATCCCTTCGTCCACCAGAATCTCCACATAGCGCTCGGCTTCACAGACGAAAATCAGCACGCCGGTGCCGCCGACGGTGTGGTGCAGGTTTTGCTCCAGAAACTGCCGACGCGCCAGGTTCGAGGCGCGCCAGTGGCGCACCGACCGCGGGATCAGGTGGGTGGTGATCGACGGAATCCGGAACACCAGGCACAGCACGATAAAACTCACCCACTGCACCAGCAGCAAGCTGTGCATGTTCAGCCAGCCGGTAACGTAGTGCACGATGCCCGGCACGATCAACGCCAGCAGGCTGGCCCAGAGCAGCGGGATGTACGCGTAGTCGTCGGCCCGGGCCGCGAGCACGGTGACCAGTTCAGCGTCGGTGTCGCGCTCGACACGCGCGATGGCCTCGGCGACTTTGCGCTGTTCGTGTTCCGTCAGTAATGCCATGGTTTTGAATGCTCGCTCATTATTGTTATCACCAGCCGCCCGACGAACCGCCGCCCCCGAAACTGCCGCCGCCCCCTCCCAAACCGCCGCCAAAGCCTCCGCCGCCAAACCCGCCGGAACCTCCGCGACCGCCGCCACGGGGCAGGATACCGAGCATCTGCATGATAGAAATCGTCAGGATAAACAGCACCGCCAATAACACGAATACTGTCGGATGACGCCCGATAAAGTCGCTGCCCTGATCTCCGCCCGAATCATATATCGTCGACGGTTCATCCAGTGGGCTGCCGCCCAGTACCACCAGCATCGCGGCAACGCCGTCACTGATGCCTTTGCTGAAATTGCCGGACTTGAACGCCGGAGTGATCACCTGATTGATGATCACCGAACTTTGCGCATCGGTCAGCCGATCCTCCAGGCCATACCCGACTTCGATCCGCAGCTTGCGCTCGGCGCGAGCGACGATCAGCAAGGCGCCGTTGTTCTTGCCCTTCTGACCGATGCCCCAGTAACGCCCCAGCTGATAACCATAGTCATCGATGCTGGTGCCTTGCAGGTCCGGCAGCGTCACCACCACCAACTGCTCGCCGGTGGCTTGTTCGTGGGCCAGGAGCTGCTGAGTCAGTTGCTCGCGCACCGCAGGCTCGATCATCTGGGCGTTATCCACCACCCGACCGGTCAGCGCCGGAAACTTCAGCTCGGCCTGAGTGGTGATGGCAAAGATCCAAAGCATCACCACCAGGCTGATTTTCAAAACGCGCATTGGCACCTCATCCCTAATGGCTCATGCCTCATGGCTCTTTCCTCATGATTCATGGGGTGGTATCCCGACAGAATTGAAAACCCGCCGGGAACCTGCGCTGATCAGAACTTCACTTGCGGCGCCTTGTCGGCACCCGGGCTGGTGGCCTCGAAGGTGTCGCGCAACGGCAGGTCGCTGTACAGCACGCTGTGCCACAAACGGCCAGGGAACGTCCGCAGTTCGGTGTTGTAGTTCTGCACCGCCAGGATGAAATCCCGGCGCGCCACGGCGATGCGGTTTTCGGTGCCTTCAAGTTGCGATTGCAGCGCCAGGAAGTTCTGGTTGGCCTTCAGGTCCGGATAACGCTCGGACACCACCATCAAACGGCTGAGGGCGCCACTGAGCTGATCCTGGGCCTGCTGGAACTGTTTGAGTTTTTCCGGGTTGTCGAGGGTGCTGGCATCGACCTGAATCGAGGTCGCCTTGGCCCGCGCTTCGACCACCGCCGTCAGGGTCTCCTCTTCATGTTTGGCGTAACCCCTGACCGTTTCCACCAGATTGGGGATCAGGTCGGCGCGACGCTGGTACTGGTTCTGCACTTGCGACCAGGCCGCCTTGGCCTGCTCGTCGAGGGTCGGTATGGTGTTGATGCCACAGCCGGCCAGAACCGTGCTGAGCACCATCAATACTGCTATTTGCCAGCCCGAACGATAGCGCTGTTGTACATTCATGCGAGTGATGCTCCCTTGCCCATTACCCTGGAAATATTCCTGCGCGCCTTCAACTCGAACTCTTGGGGCATAATCTGCCGCCGCCACTGGATTGCATCGGGCCAATCGGCTAAAAGATGCCCAGCGCTGAAAGAGTTTAGAAGTTTGCGGCATTTAGTCGAACAACAACAGACGCCCCCTAATTTTTGGCTGACCGGCGCGTAACCACTGCGTCCGTTTAGGCTTTTGAGATCACTATTCATGAAGAAGCTGTGTTTGCTGGGCCTTGCCATCGGCCTGGCCAGTCACTCGGTATGGGCCGACACAACGCCTGCACCGATTGAAAACAAGGACGCTTTCATCAGCAACCTGATGAAGCAGATGACCCTGGAAGAAAAGATCGGCCAATTGCGCCTGATCAGCATCGGCCCGGAAATGCCCCGCGAGCTGATCCGCAAGGAAATCGCCGCCGGCAACATCGGCGGTACCTTCAACTCGATCACGCGCCCGGAAAACCGTCCGATGCAGGACGCGGCCATGCACAGCCGGTTGAAGATCCCGATGTTCTTCGCCTATGACGTGATCCACGGCCACCGGACCATTTTCCCTATCCCCCTGGCCCTGGCCTCGAGCTGGGACATGGACGCAATTGGCCGTAGCGGGCGCATTGCCGCCAAGGAAGCCGCGGCCGACAGCCTCGACATCACCTTCGCGCCGATGGTCGACATCTCCCGCGACCCGCGTTGGGGCCGCACCTCCGAAGGTTTCGGCGAAGACACTTATCTGGTCTCGCGCATCGCCAAAGTGATGGTCAAGGCCTATCAGGGCGAGACCCCGAGCGCGGCCGACAGCATCATGGCCAGCGTCAAGCACTTCGCCCTGTACGGCGCGGTCGAAGGCGGTCGCGACTACAACACCGTCGACATGAGCCCGGTGAAGATGTACCAGGACTACCTGCCACCGTACCGCGCCGCGATTGATGCCGGCGCCGGTGGGGTGATGGTTGCGCTGAACTCGATCAACGGCATTCCGGCCACCGCGAACATGTGGCTGATGCAGGACCTGCTGCGCAAGGAGTGGGGCTTCAAGGGCCTGGCGGTCAGCGACCACGGGGCGATCTTCGAGCTGATCAAGCACGGCGTGGCCCGCGACGGGCGTGAAGCGGCGAAGCTGGCGATCAAGGCCGGCATCGACATGAGCATGAACGACACCCTGTATGGCAAGGAATTGCCAGGGCTGCTGAAGTCCGGCGAGATCCAGCAAAGCGACATCGACAACGCCGTGCGTGAAGTGCTGGGTGCCAAGTACGACATGGGCCTGTTCAAGGACCCGTACCTGCGTATCGGCAAGGCCGAGGATGATCCGGCCGACACCTACGCCGAAAACCGTCTGCACCGCGCCGAGGCCCGTGACGTTGCACGTCGCAGCATGGTGTTGCTGAAGAACCAGAACGAAACCCTGCCGCTGAAGAAGACTGCGAAAATCGTTCTGGTCGGCCCGCTGGCCAAGGCACCGATCGACATGATGGGCAGCTGGGCTGCCGCCGGTAAACCGGAACAGTCGGTAACGTTGCTCGACGGCATGACCCGTGCCCTGGGTGATCAGACCAAGCTGACTTACGTCCGTGGCGCCAACATCACTGAGGACAAGAAAGTCCTCGATTACCTGAACTTCCTCAACTTCGATGCCCCGGAAGTGGTGAATGACCCGCGTTCGGCGCAGGTCATGATTGACGAAGCGGTGAAAGCCGCGCAGCAGGCTGATGTGGTGGTGGCGGCAGTCGGAGAATCCCGTGGCATGTCCCACGAATCGTCGAGCCGTACCGATCTGAACATCCCGGCCAACCAGCGCGACCTGATCAAGGCCCTGAAAGCCACCGGCAAACCGTTGGTGCTGGTGCTGATGAACGGCCGTCCGCTGACCATTCTCGACGAGAAGGACCAGGCTGACGCGATTCTCGAAACCTGGTTCACCGGTACCGAAGGCGGCAACGCCATTGCCGACGTGCTGTTCGGCGACTACAACCCGTCCGGCAAGCTGCCGATCAGCATCCCGCGTTCGGTGGGGCAGATTCCGACCTACTACAACCACCTGAGCATCGGTCGCCCATTCACCCCTGGCAAACCGGGCAACTACACCTCGCAGTATTTCGATGACACCACCGGTCCTCTGTTTCCATTCGGCTACGGTCTGAGCTACACCAGCTTCAGCCTGTCGGACATGGCCCTGTCGTCGACCACGCTGAACAAGTCCGGCAAGATCGACGCCAGCGTGACCGTTAAAAACACCGGCAAGCGCGACGGCGAAACCGTGGTGCAGCTGTATATTCAGGACGTGGTCGGTTCGATGATTCGCCCGCTCAAGGAACTGAAAAACTTCCAGAAAGTGATGCTCAAGGCCGGCGAACAGAAAGTCATCCACTTCACCATCGACGAGGACGACCTGAAGTTCTACAACGCCCAGCTCAAATATGCAGCAGAACCTGGCAAGTTCAACGTGCAGATCGGCCTCGATTCCGAGGACGTGACGCAGCAGAGCTTTGAGTTGCTTTAACCCCCCTGAAATCTGGCGAGCTCCTGTGGCGAGGGGGCTTGCCCCCGTTGGACCGCGAAGCGGTCCTAAGACCTGCAAACTCGTTCTGTCCTGAGAATGAGTTTGCAGGTTTTATGGCTGCTACGCAGCCAAACGGGGGCAAGCCCCCTCGCCACAGTTCCACGTAACCGGCTATCCCCGCCGATCCAGCAGATTCACCACCATCCGATCCACCCATCCCCACACCCGCTGCTTGATCCGTCGCCACAACGGTCGGCGTTGCCATTCCTCAAGACTGACCCTATGACTCAGGGCAAAGTCCCTCTCGAAACTCGCCGCCACTGCCAGGCTCAACGTCGGATCGAGGGCTTCGAGGTTGGCCTCCAGGTTGAAGCGCAGATTCCAGTGATCGAAATTGCATGAGCCAATGCTCACCCAGTCATCGATCAGGACCATTTTCAGGTGCAGGAAACACGGCTGGTACTCGAAGATCTTCACCCCGGACTTGAGCAAGCGCGGGTAATAACGATGCCCGGCGTAGCGCACCGACGGATGATCGGTGCGCGGCCCGGTCAGCAGCAGGCGCACATCGATGCCCCGTGCAGCAGCCTTGCGCAGCGAGCGGCGGACTTTCCAGGTCGGCAGGAAGTAAGGCGTGGCCAGCCAGATTCGCTGCTGACCGCTGTTCAGTGCACGAAACAGCGATTGCAGGATGTCCCGATGTTGCCGGGCGTCGGCATACGCTACCCGCCCCATGCCTTCACCCATCGGCGGCACCCGTGGCAGACGCGGCAAACCGAAATGGGAGGCAGGTTTCCAGGCGCGGCGGTGGCGGTTGGCGATCCATTGGCGGTCGAACAGCAACTGCCAGTCGAGCACCAGCGGGCCGCCGATTTCCACCATCACTTCATGCCACTCGCTGGTTTCGCAACCTGGGGTCCAGAACTCGTCGGTGACGCCCGTGCCGCCGACCACCGCCAGCGACTGATCGACCAACAGCAACTTGCGGTGGTCACGGTAAAGGTTGCGCACCCAGCGCCGCCAGCTCAGGCGATTGTAGAAACGCAGCTCCACGCCGGCCTCGATCAGGCGTCGCCGCAGACTCAGGGTGAATGCCAGGCTGCCATAGTCATCGAACAGGCAACGCACGCGCACGCCGCGCTCGGCAGCTCGCACCAGCGCCTGCACCATCGCCTCGGCACAGGCGCCCGCTTCCACCAGGTACAGCTCCAGTTCGACCTGTTCCTGCGCAGCGGCAATCGCCGCCAGCATCCGTGGAAAAAACTGCGGCCCGTCGATCAACAGCTCATAGCGATTGCCGTCGCGCCAGGGAAACACTGCACCGCTCATGTCAGCGCGCCGTGAAAATCAGCACCGCACCCACCGGCACCGACGAACTGATGGCCGACAGGCCGGCGACTGTGCGCAGGGTTTCCAGCCCTGGCAGCAAATCGAAATCCTCCGCTTTAATGACCAGCGGTTCCAGGGTCACCACTTGAAAGCGCCGATCATCGAGGCGTGTCGCCAGCAACTCGGCGTTGTACGCGTGCTCTTTGCCGTGAAGGCTGACCGTCAGTGGCAAACGCAATTCGAGTTGCGCACCGGGGGCCAGATCCTTGATCGGCCGCAGATCGATCTGCGTGCTGATCAGCGCTTCAGGGAACGTCTTGATCTCGAACAGCTCTTTGCGCATGCGCTCATCGCGCAGCGGAATGCCGCTGTTGATCGACTCCAGTTCGACCTGCACTTGCGCCTGGCCGTTGGCATCGACCTTGCCATGCAGCACCAGAAAGCGCTGAACTTCGGAGAGGTTGGCGTTCTTGGTGGAGATAAACGACAGACGTGAAGACTCACCGTCCAGATACCAGTCGGCGTGGGCTGGCGAGGTAACGAAAGCCAACGGCAGCAAGGCCAGGGCTGTGCAGCAAAACCGCTTGAACATAAACACTCATGGGCAAGTAAACCTGAGCCGAACCTTAGCCTGAGTGAACGCGCTTGCAAACCGCGCAAGGCAAAAGACCGCCTCTATGGGTTCAACCGACACCCCTGACGAGCCCCGAGCCACGCGGCGATATGACTGCGTCCCATGCCGCTGACCGTCACGCGTTTGTTGGGAGCGTCATCGAGAAAACTGCTGACGGGCACGTACTGCGTCACATAGCCCTGGCAATAATCCGCCGGGTTGTTCTCGACATACCGGCACGAGCAATATTCCTTGGCGGTGTAGGCGCTGATGATGTCGGGAAATGCCCACAAAGCGACCCGTTCCTGCCAAATCCAGCCGAGCAGCACGACACTCAACAACAGCAGCATGCTGAGCCGTGGTCGACGAAGAATAATTCCAGGATTCATGGCTGCACCTTCTGCGCAAATGCCGCCAGTGCCAGCCTGAGCAATTCGTTGTGCCGGTAACTGCCGTCGCGATCATCGCCATAGCGCACGATCACCAGGTTCTCGCTGGGCACCACGTACAGCGCCTGCCCCCAATGGCCGAGTGCGGCAAAGGTGTCATCGGGTGCGTCTTCCCAGGGTCTTTCGGCGCCGCCGACCGCCCGATTGAGCCACCAATGCCCGCCGGGAACGGCTTCATCCTGATTGGCCTTGAAGCGCATGAACGGTTGGCGGTTGAACTCGACCCAGTCCTTTGGCAGCAACTGCCGGTTACCCCAGCGACCGTCGCGCTGCATCAACAGGCCGATCCGCGCCAGATCGCGCGCAGTCATATAGGCATAGGACGAGGCAACAAACGTCCCCGTGGCATCGGTCTCCCAAACCGCACTGCGAATCCCCAGGGGGCCAAACAACGCAGTCCATGGATAGTCGGCATAGCGCTGCGCACCGACCATGGTCTTCAGCGTTGCGGACAATAGATTGCTGTCACCGCTGGAATAACGAAACGCCTGCCCCGGCGGGCCGAACTCATCATGGCCGGCAGCAAACGCGGCGATGTCCTGGCGTCCATGGGTGTAGAGCATCGCCACTATCGAAGAATTCAGCGGTGCATATTCATAGGTTTCCTGCCAGTCCAGCCCTGAGGCCCAATGCAGCAGATCCGCGATGGATACATTCGGATGGCCCTGCAAGGGTGGATAAAACTTCACGGCCGGGTCCTGCAATTTGAACAAACCTTCGCCATAGGCCACGCCCAACACCGTGGCCATCAGGCTTTTACTGACGGACCAGGTCAGGTGCGGTGTCTCGGCTGTGGTTGGGCCGGCGTAGCGTTCGTAGATCAATTGCCCGTCACGAATCACCAACAAGGCATCGGTACGAACGCCTGTGCGGCTGCCGTCGTCGCGCGGTGCAAAGGCGTAATCTTCCAGGGCCTGAAGCGCCGGACCACTGATTTTCGGGCCGGGTGACCATTGCTCGGCAGGCCAGTTTTCCGCCAGAACCGGAAGGCTGGCCAGCAACATGAACAGCAGAGTCAGGCGTTTGAACACGGTAGGCACTCAGAGGGATTAACCCTCTGAGCGTAGTCGAGGCAGATGACGGTTTCGAATGTAAGTACCCAACCAGCAACTACTCAGCTGCTACAAAAGCACGCACGCTGGGGCGCTAGTCAGATCCCGCCAACGCCTTGGCCAACCGCTTGGCCCGCGCCCCCGCCGCCAGATCGAGCACCGCCTGATCGCGCGTCCACAACGCCGCCCAGTGTGGCGGTCCGGCGGCAAAGGCTTCATTGAGCACTGGCTTGAGCCCATCGAACTGCGCAAACAACCCGCCCAGCAACACATGCCCGGCGCTACTGTTCGGCGGTTGGCGGCTGACTTCCGCACACCCGGCCAACAGTGCCAGCAACTTCAATTGAAGGTCTTGCGGCCAGGCGCTGTCCTGACCGACACCGTACAGCCAGGCACTCATTGCGCTGAGTACATAGATGTCTTCCAGGGTGCGGAACGGTTTGACGTACGCGTCCCAGCCATCTCCAGCGAGCAGCTCACACAGCGCGTTGTCGAGAAACAGCCGGCCGTGACTGATGTCCGGCATCAAGGCAATGGCCGGCAGCTTTTCAACCCGTACGCCGGGTTCGCCGGGATACACCACCGCCAGACTCAAACGCGCTGACTCGCCCTGCTCTTCGCTGCGTGCGGCGATCAACAGCCAGTCCGCCGCATCACCGGCGGTCACGAAATCCTTGCGCCCGCTCAAACGCAAATCCTTGAGCCGGGTTTGCAGGTCTGCCGGGCGCAGGCTGCGCTGCTCAGTCGCACACAATGCCCCCAGGCTCGGCGGTGCGCTGGGCCACAACATACGCAACGCCGCCTGGTATCCCACCAGAAAAGCCAACCCCGGCGTTGCCATCATCCGCCCGCCGTGCACCGCCAATTCGAACGGTGTCACCGCACCCAATACCTGCAGCAACGTCGCATACCCCTCCGCAAGGTCGGGGTTTTCGGGCTGGCGCTGGTTACAGTTCAACAAGGCTTGCCAAGGCATAAACGGATCCTCTGGGGGCTGTCACACAAGCATCACCAAAGCTTCATGGCGATGACACCGGGGCTACATAGCCTGACTTTGCACAACAAAGTCGATCGACTGCAACCCAAGACGGGTGAGCAGCCCGTACGGAGATTCGCAATGACTCAGATCGCCCGCATCAGCGACACCGGCAATGAACGCCGCCTGCAAGCCGAACGCCTGATCGGCGCCGAGGCGTTGCAGGAAGCCCAGGCCCTGCGCTTCAACGTTTTCAGTGGCGAGTTCAACGCCAAGCTCAAAGGCGCAGAGTTGGGTCTGGACATGGATGACTATGATGTTCACTGCGCCCACATTGGCGTGCGTGATTTGAATAGCGGACGCCTGGTAGCAACCACGCGTTTGCTCGACCATCAGGCCGCCAGCAGCCTGGGGCGTTTTTACAGCGAAGAAGAATTCAGCCTGCACGGCCTGGTCCATCTGCAAGGGCCGATCCTGGAGATCGGTCGCACCTGCGTCGACCCGGCCTACCGCAACGGCGGCACCATCGCCGTGCTCTGGGGCGAGTTGGCCGAAGTGCTGAATCAGGGCGGCTACAGCTACCTGATGGGCTGCGCGAGCATCCCGATGCAAGACGGCGGCATTCAGGCCCAGGCGATCATGCAACGCTTGCGTGAACGCTATCTGTGCACCGAGCACCTGCGCGCCGAACCGAAGAAACCGTTGCCGGCCCTCGACATCCCGTCCAACGTGATCGCCGAAATGCCGCCACTGCTCAAGGCCTACATGCGCCTGGGCGCGAAGATCTGCGGTGAGCCGTGCTGGGACGAAGACTTCCAGGTCGCCGACGTGTTCATCCTGCTCAAGCGTGACGAACTGTGCCCGCGTTACGCCAAACACTTCAAGGCGGCAGTCTGATGAGCCGGCTGCGGGTGTACGCGCGGATCGCGCGAGTGCTGCTGGTGGTCGCGCTGGGCTTGAGCATGGCCAGCGTGTTCGGGCTGTTCGAACGCATGGGGGTGGCCAACTCGATGGTGCGGCGCCAACGCTGGTCGCGTTTTTTCATGACCCGTCTGAGTAACGCCCTGCCCTTTCGCGTGACGGTTCACGGTGAACTGCCGCAAAAGCCGATGCTCTGGGTCAGTAACCATGTGTCCTGGACCGACATTCCGCTACTGGGCATGCTCACGCCCTTGTCCTTCCTGTCCAAGGCCGAAGTGCGTACCTGGCCGGTCGCCGGCTGGCTCGCGGCCAAGGCTGGCAGCCTATTCATTCGTCGAGGTTCGGGTGACAGCCAACTGATCCGCAAGCAGATGAGCCGCCACCTGGAGCAAGCCCATCCGTTGCTGATGTTCCCGGAAGGCACCACCACCGATGGCCGTTCGTTGCGCACCTTTCATGGTCGCTTGCTGTCGGCTGCCATCGACGCGGACGTGGCGCTGCAACCGGTGGCCGTTCGTTATCTGCGCGACGGCCAGATCGACCCGCTCGCCCCGTTCATTGGTGATGACGACTTGCTCTCGCACTTGATGCGCTTGTTCGCCAACGATCAGGGCGACGTCGAGATCCATCTGCTCAAACCGATTGCCTGCCACGGTCAGGAACGCGCGGCGCTGGCGTTTGCGGCGCAACAAGCGGTGCAGAAGGCGTTGTTTGGCGACGTGGCAAAACCTGCGGAACCACGACGCGCTGGCGAACTGATTGCCGCATGATCCCGATCCCGACCCAATCCCGTAGGAGCAAAGCTTGCTCGCGATGAACGATGACGCGGTGGTTCAGAAAAACCGCGGCGCATCGATCGCGAGCAAGCTTTGCTCCTACGGATACGGACTCAGGCGCTCCAGATGGTCTTGTGCAAAAAACTGAAGCTGCGGATAGAACAACCGAAAGTCCTCGCTCAACGGCTCATACAGCCGCCGCAATTCCTCCATCGCTGCAGCCAGTTCTTCAGGCCGTGACAGGCGCCGTGAAATCCCCCGCAGCACCTGGTCCAGCACCGCAAACTCCCGATAAGAGCCAAGCCAGTCATTCGCCTCCATGTGCGGGGCAATCTGCGCGAGTCGCCCTGGCAACTGCGGTTCGGCAGCCAGCACCCGGTACACATCCGAAGTGAACTGCTCCAGCGGCTGGTCCGCGTAAAGCCTCCAGTCCCGCGCCAGGCAATGGTCGAAAAACACATCGAGCACGATCCCGGCATAACGCCGTCGCGTCAGCGTAAAGCGCGACAACGCCAGGTCGACCAACGGATGGCGGTCGGTAAACACGTCGATGCTGCGATGCAGCTGAATGGCCGCTTCGATCTCCGGATTGAACTGCCCTTGCAGCCGACCCTTGACGAAATCGCCATACAAACTGCCGAGCATTTGACCGGGGCGCTGGCCACCGAGATGAAGATGTGCGAGATAGTTCATGCCGCGTAGCTTAGCACTGCGCCCTCAATATCGTTATAACCCGATATACCGATTTAGGCTGTCATCAGATCAAAATCATATTGGTATATCGCGAAATACCGATTTAAAGTTCGCCTCATCGCGATATAACGTTTTACCCAACCCGAGCACTGCCATGTCCACCATTGACCTCGACGAAATAATAAAAGCCCTGGCGCACCCGGTACGGCGAGAAATCCTGCACTGGCTCAAAGACCCGACCGTCGAATTCCCCGACCAATCCCACAGCAACGAGCACGGCGTCTGCGCTGGGCAGATCGATCAACGTTGCGGTTTATCGCAGTCCACCGTTTCCGCCCATCTGGCGACCCTGCAACGCGCCGGCCTGATCAGCAGCCGTAAAGTCGGCCAGTGGCATTTTTTCAAACGCAACGAGGAAACCATTCAGGAATTCCTCCGCACCTTCAGCAAAGAGCTCTGACCCTTTACGTCAGTACGCCGATAAGGAATCAACAATGCCCCTCTCGCTCCTCATTCTGGCCCTCAGCGCCTTTGCCATCGGCACCACCGAGTTCGTCATCATGGGCTTGCTGCCCGATGTGGCGGCCGACCTTGGTGTGTCGATCCCTGGCGCCGGGTGGCTGGTGACCGGCTACGCCCTGGGCGTGGCCATCGGTGCGCCGTTCATGGCACTGGCCACCGCCAGACTGCCACGCAAGGCTGCGCTGGTCGCGTTGATGGGCATTTTCATTGTCGGCAACCTGCTCTGCGCCCTCGCCAGTGATTATCAGGTGCTGATGTTCGCCCGTGTCGTCACCGCCCTGTGCCATGGCGCGTTCTTCGGTATCGGCTCGGTGGTGGCGGCAGGTCTGGTGCCTGCCAACAAGCGTGCGTCGGCCGTTGCATTGATGTTCACCGGCCTGACCCTGGCCAACGTGTTGGGCGTACCGCTGGGCACTGCGCTGGGTCAGGAAGCGGGCTGGCGCTCGACCTTCTGGGCAGTGACCGTGATCGGCGTGATTGCGCTGATCGGCCTGATCCGCTTCCTGCCGGCCAAACGTGACGAAGAAAAACTCGACATGCGCGCCGAACTGAGCGCCCTCAAAGGGGCCGGTATCTGGCTGTCGTTGAGCATGACCGCACTGTTCGCCGCATCGGTCTTCACCTTGTTTACCTATGTCGCACCACTGTTGGGCGAAGTCACCGGTGTCTCGCCACGCGGCGTGACCTGGACCCTGATGCTCATCGGCCTGGGCCTGACAGTCGGCAACATCATCGGCGGCAAACTGGCTGACAAAGGCATGGCGGCGACACTGATTGGCGTGTTCATCAGCATGGCGGTGGTCTCCACCGTGCTGACCTGGACCAGCGTTGCAGTGATCCCGACCGAAATCACCCTGTTCCTCTGGGCTACCGCGTGCTTTGCCGCCGTCCCCGCCCTGCAAGTGAACGTAGTGACCTTTGGCAAGGCGGCACCGAACCTGGTGTCGACCCTGAACATCGGCGCTTTCAATGTCGGCAACGCACTCGGAGCCTGGGTTGGCGGCAGCGTCATCGCCCATGGTTTCGGCCTGACCAGCGTGCCCCTCGCGGCCGCTGCGCTGGCGATCCTGGCGCTGCTGGTGACCCTGATTACTTTCCGTCAGAGCGGTAATCCCGAACTGGCTCCTGCTACCAACTGATACCTCACGAGGGTTGTATTAAATGACGACTATTTTCGATCCGATCAAGCTTGGCGACCTGCAACTGGCAAACCGCATCATCATGGCGCCACTGACTCGCTGCCGCGCCGACGAAGGCCGCGTGCCGAACGCACTGATGGCTGAATACTATGTGCAGCGCGCGTCCGCCGGCCTGATCCTCAGCGAGGCCACCTCGGTCACGCCGATGGGCGTCGGCTACCCGGACACCCCGGGCATCTGGTCCAACGACCAGGTGCGCGGCTGGAGCAACGTGACCAAAGCGGTACACGGCGCCGGCGGCAAGATCTTCCTGCAACTGTGGCATGTGGGCCGGGTTTCCCACCCGTCCTACCTGAACGGCGAAGCTCCGGTTGCACCGAGCGCCATCCAGCCAAAAGGTCATGTCAGCCTGGTTCGCCCACTGGCCGACTACCCAACGCCACGCGCACTGGAAACCGCTGAAATCGCCGACATCGTCGACGCTTACCGCGTCGGTGCGGAAAACGCCAAGGCTGCCGGTTTTGACGGCGTGGAAATCCACGGCGCCAACGGTTACCTGCTCGACCAATTCCTGCAAAGCAGCACCAACCAGCGCACCGACAATTACGGTGGCTCCCTGGAAAACCGTGCTCGCCTGTTGCTGGAAGTGACCGACGCTGCCATCGAGGTCTGGGGCGCAGGTCGCGTCGGTGTGCACCTGGCACCCCGCGCCGACTCCCACGACATGGGCGACGACAACCTGTCCGAAACCTTCACCTACGTCGCTCGCGAACTGGGTAAACGCGGCATCGCGTTCATTTGCTCCCGCGAGAAAGAAGCTGGCGACAGCCTCGGCCCACAACTGAAAGAAGCCTTCGGCGGCGCATACATTGCCAATGAACGTTTCACCAAGGACAGCGCCAATGCCTGGCTCTCCAGCGGCAAGGCCGATGCGGTCGCCTTCGGCGTACCGTTCATCGCCAACCCGGACCTGCCGGCACGCCTGAAAGCCGATGCGCCATTGAACGAGCCGCGCCCAGAACTGTTCTACGGCAAGGGTCCGGTCGGCTACATCGACTATCCGACGCTGTAAACTCCGTTTAAATAAAGAAGCCCCGGGTAGAAATACCCGGGGCTTCTTTATTGGAAAACGCTCAACTAATGAAACAACATCAACATTGCACCGACACTGACAGCGGGGTTAACTTCAACCACCAACACGACTAACACGTTATCTAACATGGACGCCCCCGCACACAAACTTATTATCACACTGACACTCAGCAACCTCACTGACTCGATAGTCTGACGCAACGACGTCATGCTGGATGACACCCCGTCAGCCTTCCCTTCCAACGTCATGCCACTTAACACACAGCTGATCGTCCTGGAGGGCTGAGCCGTGGCCCGCAAAGCCCCTGAAACCACTTACTTAATCGAAAGGAATCGACATGAACGACATCAAAGACACCAGCAACAACTACGAAGAGCTGCTCTCGTTTTTCAACTACACCTCCATTGGAATGCTTTACAACCTGACGCCGCTTCTATTCAGCGAGGAAAACCAGCAAGCACTGGATGAGTTGATTGGGGTCGCCAAGGTTGAATTGATCAGCCTGTTAGATCAAATTAATTCGGAGCACGCCCAGAACAAACAAATCGAACAGTGGCGAAATGAAAACAAGCGCTCGAACATCACTCGCGTGATAGTCAAACTCATCAATAACTCCCCTCACACGTTTAAAATTGCACAGACCAGCTTGCCACTGCACACATCAGAGCGTGAGTCATTCCTGCTCCCCGCGTACGGCAATACAGCATTCAAATCCGATTTCGCCTATACCTACGCCTATCCTTGGCAAAAAAACAAAATCATGTTCAATCAGTTCGTGGATTTTATCGATCAGAACGTCGGGGTTCGTTTTGATCTCGGCATGATAATGAATACGTCCTTCGGCGTTCTGTCGCCCACACACAGGGCAAGGGTAAAAAACACCGTCACCTCCATTGGCTCATCCAAAATCAATTGCTCAACCCAAATCACGAGCATGGGAGAGAGTGAGCCTTTCAATTTCGAGGTGGAAATCAGGCTGGGCTGAAGCAACGCCCCTTCCGGATTGTTCTCACCTTTTCACATCTACGACACAAAACTCCTACAAAATACGTAGCTTGCTACCTGTCATCCCGAAGCGCGTCCGTATATAAAAGCACCCATTACGACAACGCGGGCGAAGAGTTGATCTTCGCCCGCGTCTATTGACAGAATCGGATCCAATTACGCATCTTGTTTCATTTGCGCAGGCTGGGGCTCAAGCGCAGCATGTCCAGACCCGCGTCGACCCAGCGCGCGGCTTCAGCGTGCAGCTGAAAGCTGTCGGGAGCGAGCAGCCACCCATACAGGATGCCGTCAACATAGGCATGAATGCTGATCGCTGCGCGGGCCGTGTCGAGATTCTCCGGCAACTGGCCTCGTTTCACCGCATTACGCAATGCCAGTTCGATACGCACATTGCACTCCAGACTGACGGTGCGACGCTGCTGGCGCAGATCACACATTTCATCAGTGAATTCGCACTTGTGGAACAGAATCTCATTGATGCGTCGGGTCTTCGGGTCCAGGGCAACTTGATGAAACAAATGAATCAGCAGTTTGCGCATGCATCCCAGCGGATCCTCTTCCTCTGCGCTTTCGCTCGCCCTGGCCATTTCATCCAGCGGTTCATGCAAGCTGTCGAGCATCGCCTGAACCAGATCAGCCTTGTTGCTGAAATGCCAGTAGATGGCCCCACGCGTAACACCGGCCAGGGTCGCAATGTCCGCCAGTGTCGTGCGCGCCACGCCCCTTTCGTAAAAGGCTTTTTCTGCCGCTTCGAGTATCTGGCTGCGAGTTTCTTGAGCTTCCTCTTTGGTGCGACGGACCATGGCAGTAAAACCTCAATCAGGAATGCTTCAGCGATGTCTGTACACCGTCTGAATAAATGTGGGTGCGAGCTCTCTGAGATCTCATCCCCAGCCTACAATTTTCACCTTGCATCGACTTTTGTAACCGGATGGGTACTGAGCCAGGCTATTTACAAACAACCATGAACGTAAGTATATTCCTTAGCAAGCTACTTATCCACCCAGCACAGTTTTTTTACCTTTACACTTTTCTTGTGCGCATGTTGCGCGCCTGACCCGAGGATCTTCATGCAATTCAAGCCAGCTGTTACCGCTCTGGTTACTGCCGTCGCCCTGGCATCGCTGCTCAGCGGATGTAAAAAGGAAGAGGCGCCCCCAGCCCCTCCAACCCCTCAGGTCGGCGTCGTAACCCTTCAACCTCAAGCCTTTACTCTGACATCCGAACTGCCGGGCCGCACAACGGCCTACCGCATCGCGGAAGTTCGCCCACAGGTCAATGGCATCATTCTCAAGCGCCTGTTCAAGGAAGGTGGTGACGTGAAGGAAGGCCAGCAGCTTTACCAGATCGATCCTTCGGTCTATCAGGCCACCCTGAACAGCGCACAAGCCAACCTGCAATCGACCAAGTCGATTTCCGATCGCTACAAGCAACTGGTCAACGAGCAAGCCGTAAGCCGTCAGGAATACGACACTGCCGTGGCCAACCGCCTGCAATCGGAAGCCGCCCTGAAAAGCGCAGAGATCAATGTGCGCTACACCAAGGTTTACGCACCGATTTCCGGTCGCATCGGCCGCTCTTCGGTCACCGAAGGCGCACTGGTCAACAATGGCCAGGCCGACGCCATGGCCGTGATCCAGCAACTGGACCCGATCTACGTCGACGTTACCCAGTCTTCGGTCGAACTGCTGGAGCTGCGCCGCGAACTGGAAAGCGGTCGTCTGCAAAAGGCCGGCGAGAATGCCGCCATGGTCAAGCTGACCCTCGAAGACGGCAGCCAGTACAAGCAACAGGGCAAGCTCGAGTTCTCCGAAGTGTCGGTTGACCAGACCACCGGTTCCGTGACCTTGCGCGCAGTGTTCCCGAACCCTGATCACACCTTGTTGCCTGGCATGTTCGTTCACGCCCAGCTGCAAGCCGGGGTGAACGCTGCCGCGATTCTCGCACCGCAACAGGGCGTGACCCGTGACCTCAAGGGAACGCCAACTGCTCTGGTGGTCGGTCCGGACAACAAGGTCGAGCTGCGTCAGCTCAAGGCCAGCCGTACGGTCGGCAGCCAATGGCTGATTGAAGATGGCCTCAAGGCCGGCGACCGCCTGATCACTGAAGGACTGCAATTCGTCAAACCTGGCGTCGTAGTCAAGCCCACTGAAGCGACTAACGTTGGCGCAAAGAACCCAGCCCCCGCACAGGCAGCTAACACTGCCACTGGCGGTAAAGGGGAGTAAACCATGTCGAAATTTTTTATCGACCGTCCGATTTTCGCCTGGGTAATTGCCCTGGTGATCATGTTGGTCGGGGCTCTATCGATCCTCAAGTTGCCGATCAACCAATACCCGAGCATCGCCCCGCCGGCGATCGCCATTTCCGTCACCTACCCAGGTGCTTCTGCACAAACCGTGCAGGACACCGTGGTGCAGGTGATCGAGCAGCAGCTCAACGGTATCGATAACCTGCGTTATGTGTCCTCGGAAAGTAACTCCGACGGCAGCATGACCATTACCGCGACCTTCGAGCAGGGCACCAACTCCGATACCGCGCAGGTCCAGGTCCAGAACAAACTGAACCTGGCCACCCCGCTGCTGCCACAAGAAGTGCAGCAACAGGGTATCCGCGTGACCAAGGCAGTGAAAAACTTCCTGATGGTCATCGGCGTGGTCTCGCGCGACGGCAGCATGACCAAGGACGACCTGTCCAACTACATCGTTTCCAACATGCAGGACCCGATCTCGCGGACAGCCGGTGTCGGTGACTTCCAGGTGTTTGGTGCCCAGTACGCCATGCGTATCTGGCTCGACCCGGCCAAGTTGAACAACTTCAACCTGACCCCGGTCGATGTCAAAACCGCCATCGCCGCGCAGAACGTCCAGGTTTCCTCCGGTCAACTCGGTGGCTTGCCCGCCCTGCCTGGCCAGCAACTGAACGCCACGATCATCGGCAAGACCCGCTTGCAGACGGCCGAGCAGTTCAAGGAAATCCTGCTGCGGGTCAACAAGGACGGCTCGCAGGTTCGCCTGTCTGACGTTGCCGATGTCGGCCTCGGTGGCGAAAACTACAGCATCAGCGCCCAGTTCAACGGCAGCCCGGCTTCCGGTCTGGCAGTGAAGCTGGCCAACGGCGCCAACGCCCTCGACACCGCCAAGGCCCTGCGCAAGACCATCGACAACCTCAAGCCATTCTTCCCGGAAGGGATGGAAGTGGTGTTCCCATACGACACCACTCCGGTGGTGACCGAGTCGATCAAGGGTGTGGTTGAAACCCTGGTCGAAGCGATCGTGCTGGTGTTCCTGGTGATGTTCCTGTTCCTGCAAAACTTCCGCGCCACGGTCATCACCACCATGACCGTACCGGTGGTGCTGCTGGGTACCTTCGGGATCCTCGCGGCGTTCGGCTTCAGCATCAACACCCTGACCATGTTCGGTATGGTGCTCGCCATCGGCTTGCTGGTGGACGATGCCATCGTCGTGGTGGAAAACGTCGAACGGGTGATGAGCGAAGAAGGACTCTCACCCAAGGAAGCCACCAAGAAATCCATGGGCCAGATCCAGGGCGCGCTGGTCGGTATCGCACTGGTTCTGTCAGCAGTACTGCTGCCGATGGCGTTCTTCAGCGGTTCGACCGGGGTGATCTACAAGCAGTTCTCGATCACCATCGTTTCGGCCATGGCCCTTTCGGTATTGGTTGCCCTGATCTTCACCCCGGCGCTCTGCGCCACCATGCTCAAGGCGATTCCGAAAGGCGAGCACGGCACTCCGAAACGCGGCTTCTTCGGCTGGTTCAACCGCAACTTCGACCGTAGCGTAAGAAGCTACGAGCGCGGTGTCGGCAACATGCTCAAGCACAAAGCGCCGTACTTGCTGGCCTACATCATCATCGTGGTCGGCATGATCTGGCTGTTCACCCGCATTCCAACGGCGTTCCTGCCGGAAGAAGACCAGGGTGTACTCTTTGCCCAGGTCCAGACCCCGGCCGGCTCTACCTCCCAGCGCACCCAAGTGGTCGTGGACGAGATGCGTGAATTCCTGCTGCGTCCAGGCAAGGACGGTGGTGAAGGCGATGCGGTGAACTCGGTGTTTACCGTGACCGGCTTCAACTTCGCCGGCCGTGGCCAAAGTTCGGGCATGGCGTTCATCATGCTCAGGCCATGGGCCGAGCGGAACGCCGACAACAGCGTGTTCAAGGTTGCGGCCCGTGCCCAACAGCACTTCTTCACCTTCCGCGACGCCATGGTGTTCGCCTTCGCGCCACCGGCGGTACTGGAGTTGGGTAACGCCACCGGTTTCGACGTGTTCCTGCAGGATCGCGCCGGCATCGGTCACGACAAGTTGATGGCTGCCCGTAACCAGTTCCTCGGTATGGCGGCGCAGAGCAAGGTGCTGTCGCAGGTCCGTCCGAACGGTCTGAACGACGAACCGCAATACCAGCTGGAAATCGACGATGAAAAGGCCAGTGCCTTGGGCATCACGATGACCGACATCAACAACACGCTGTCGATCGCGCTGGGCAGTAGCTACGTCAACGACTTCATCGACCGTGGTCGAGTGAAAAAGGTTTACGTACAAGGCCAGCCGGGTGCTCGCATGAGCCCTGAAGACCTGAAGAAATGGTATGTACGCAACAGCCAGGGCGCCATGGTTCCGTTCTCCGCGTTCGCCAAGGGCGAGTGGATCTACGGCTCGCCGAAGCTGGCGCGTTACAACGGCGTAGAAGCGGTGGAAATCCTCGGTTCCCCGGCACCTGGCTACAGCACCGGTGAAGCCATGGCCGAAGTCGAAGCCCTGGCCCAGAAACTGCCGGCAGGCGTGGGTATTTCCTGGACCGGTCTGTCGTATGAGGAACGTCTGTCCGGCTCGCAAGCTCCGGCGCTGTACGCCTTGTCGTTGCTGATGGTCTTCCTCTGTCTGGCGGCGCTGTACGAAAGCTGGTCGATTCCGATTGCGGTAATGCTGGTTGTACCGCTGGGGATCATCGGTGCCCTGCTCGCCACCAGCCTGCGCGGTCTGTCCAACGACGTGTATTTCCAGGTGGGCCTGTTGACAACCATCGGTCTGGCGGCGAAAAACGCCATTCTGATTGTCGAATTTGCCAAGGAACTGCATGAACAAGGGCGCAGCCTGAGTGACGCAGCCATCGAAGCGTGCCGGATGCGTTTGCGACCGATCATCATGACCTCGCTGGCGTTCGTCCTCGGTGTGGTACCGCTGGCCATTTCCACCGGCGCAGGCTCGGGTAGCCAGCATGCGATCGGTACCGGGGTTATCGGCGGCATGCTGACGGCCACCGTACTGGCGATCTTCTGGGTCCCACTGTTCTTTGTCACTGTGTCGTCGATGGGTCAACGCAAAACTGCGGATCAGGATGACGTCGCTATAGAAACTTCTAAAGAGGCTGGCCAATGAGCAAGTCGCTACTCTCCCTAGCCATCGCCGCGTTCGTGCTCGGTGGCTGCTCGCTGATACCGGATTATCAGCAGCCTGCCGCACCGATTGCATCGCAATACCCACAAGGTCCGGCGTACTCGCCGGCCCAGGCCGCGAACCAGGCGGCCGCCGAACAAGGCTGGAAGCAGTTTTTCCGTGACACGGCGCTGCAACAGCTGATCCAGACCGCTCTGGAAAACAACCGCGACCTGCGTGTCGCGGCGTTGAACATCGACGCCTTTGCGGCCCAATACCGCATCTCGCGGGCCGACCTGTTCCCGGCCGTCTCGGCGACCGGCACCGGCAGCCGTCAGCGGATTCCGGCGCGTGCCTCGCAGACTGGTAAAGAGGGCATCAGTGCCAGCTACTCGGCCACCTTGGGCGTCAGCGCCTATGAGCTCGACCTGTTCGGTCGGGTTCGCAGCCTGAACGAACAAGCGCTGCAAAACTACTTCGCCACTGAAGAGGCACGCCGCAGCACCCAGATCAGCCTGGTGGCCAGCGTGGCCAACGCTTACCTGACCTGGCAGGCCGACAAGGAACAGCTGAAATTGTCCCAGGACACCCTCGCCACCTTCGAAGAAAGCTACCGGCTCACCGCCCGCAGCAACGAAGTCGGCGTGGCGTCGGCGCTGGACCTGAGCCAGTCGCGTACGGCCGTGGAGACCGCCCGGGTCCAGCAGGCGAAATTCACTCGCCTGGTCGCCCAGGACGAAAACAGCCTGGCGCTGCTGTTGGGCACCGGTGTACCGGCCAATCTGGCCGCGGGCCAGCCGCTGTCCGATGACCTGCTCAGCGAAGTACCGGCCGGTCTGCCGTCCGACCTGCTGCAACGTCGCCCGGACATCCTTGAAGCCGAACACAAGCTCAAGGCTGCCAACGCCAACATCGGCGCGGCGCGCGCAGCGTTCTTCCCGAGCATCAGCCTGACCGCCAATGCCGGCACCCTGAGCCCGGATCTGTCCGGTCTGTTCAAGGGTGGTTCGGGGACCTGGCTGTTCCAGCCACAAATCAACCTGCCGATCTTCAATGCCGGTAGCCTGAGCGCCAGCCTGGATTACTCGAAAATCCAGAAAGACATCACGATCGCGCAGTACGAAAAGTCGATCCAGACCGCCTTCCAGGAAGTCTCCGACGGCCTCGCCGCACGCCTGACCTTCAACGAACAGTTGCAGGCCCAGCGTGATCTGGTGGCCGCCAACCAGAACTACTACCGCCTGGCCGAGCGTCGCTACCGCATCGGTGTCGACAGCAACCTGACCTTCCTAGACGCCCAGCGTCAGTTGTTCACTGCGCAGCAATCGTTGATCACCGACCGTCTGTCGCAACTGATCAGCGAAGTGAATCTGTACAAGGCTCTCGGTGGTGGCTGGAACGCACAAACCGCGAAGAACGAGCCGGTGAAAGAAGAAGCACCGAAGCTGAAGATGTTCTGATAACACTCGTAAAAACGAAGCCCACCATTTGGTGGGCTTTTTTGTGGGCTGTGTCCCGCGTAGGAGCCTGCGCCTATGTCGGTTCAGGTGGATCAAGGTAATCCAGCGCCCGATTCACCGCCAACTCGGCCAGCGAGATCATCTGCTGGATCGCCAGTGCGGTATTGCGTTTGGGGCCTTCGAGGTCGAACGCCAGATCGCTGGCCATGACATTGACCGAGGCGAGGGTTTCGCAGGCGTGGGCCAATAGGGTTTCAGAGTCGACGTCGGGGGCGATGACGAAAATGCAGCCGGGGCGTCGGTCGGCTAACAACTGCTTGGTTTCGGGCAGCACCAGGTAATGGTCGAGCGCGCGGTGTGCGGCGGCGTGGAGTTCTTTTGAGTCGAGGGAGGCGTAGGGGGAAACCGGATCGGTTTCGGGGGGATTCGGTGTGGCTTTGAACATGATGAAACTCCAAATGTAAGTAGAGGAGCCATCACCCTCGCTACCAAACGAAGGGTGGTGGCCGTACGCGGGTTGGTAGACCGGACACTTGGAAACCGGCGCGCCCGAGGGCGCCCTGCGCATGGCCACCATAAAAGCGAATGCCGACAAAAAGCACCTGCATAAGGTGACGCTGTGCGCCATGTGTCCGGGCTACCAAACCCGATCGCTGATAATCAGCGACACGGAAACGATAGAGGCGTGGACCAAGGCGCACAAGCCGGCGGATTCTGGCGCAGGTGTAGGCCGTGACGCAAGGCGCTGTAGCCTCTGATGGGCACAGCGTGGGCAAGCTTAAACACCCGTCGTAGCAGCTGCCGAGCCCGCGAGGCTGCGTTAGAGGCGGGCCGCGTTCGGACACAGTCCTCGCAAATCCTGCGTACGCGGTTTACCTGACAGAACGTGTTGCCTGATTTTACGACCGCTCTGCGGCCGAACGCAGCCTCGCGGGCTCGGCAGCTGCTACGAATCGCGTTACGGCTTAATTGAGCGGCATTAGCCTTGATCACCGGTTTTAGAAATGACAGAACACCTCAACCTCCAACGCCATTGACCAGAAACACCGGTTCTTCCAGATAGTGGAGCCCCAGCCGGTTTTCGAACACTTCATCGCGTAATGCCGCCGTGGTGAAACAGCCCAGCCCAAGGGCCGTGGCCACCAGTGAAAAGGTCTGACTCAGATGCCCGGCATCCATCAGCGCCACCCGCAGTGCCCGGCTGAACTCGTACTTCCAGGCCATTCGCTCGACCCGCGCCGTGGATACAAATACTGCCGCTGCGTCCTTGATCCACGGCTGCTCGCCACAGGCGTCGCTGATCCAGACTCGCGGGTCTTCCCGTGACAGCAGCTCGAGCCCGTGACGGCGAACCGAATAGTGGTAAAGACCGCGTTCGAAGCCTTGCACATTCATCAGCACCGCATACACCTCGGTGCCCTGCAGCGAACCACCGGCCGGTGAGGTTTTCTTCAGGAAATAATCCCCCATGCGGTTCTGTTCCATGACCGTCGCGCCCCACGTGTAGTAGAGCAACAAAGACAATTGCAGCGCGCTCAGCGGCTGGTCGCTGAAGGTTCGCGACGTGCGGCGCTCGCACAGTGAGTCGAGCAATGTCGATTGAGCGATCACGCTGGAAGGCGCCAGCAGCGGGTTTTCCAGGGCAACGAAAGGATGGGAGAAATAATCCTTGAACGCCGACGGCTGACGTCGCGCCAAGGCCTTTTGCTCAAGCTGCGCTTCCAGATCGCTGACGCTGATGTAGGGCGTGTGCGACCCAGTCCGAGTGCTCAGGTAAAACTCCAGCGCCGCGTCCCAATGGGCCCAAAGGCTGGCCGGATGGCTACGCTCAACGCAAGCACCAGTGTCAGATGGCGTCTCGACCGGTTGCAGGACACCCTGGCTGATCAGCTGCCGCAGAAACGCCAGGTTGTCGTCCTGCTCGGGACTCTGCAAAACACCCGGCAGCAACAAGGCACTGCCCAATGTCTGGGGCGTCAGGAAGTGGCGCAGCAACGGCAGAAACATCACACCGAATTCCAGACTCAGGTCGCACTGCCGATCGCGGATAAAAAACGATGCCGAGCCGACGCTGAGCCAGGTGCTTTCCCTGAGTTTCAACAGGGTTTGCGCCCCCTGCTCGAGTTGCGTTTGCGGATCTGGCCGGGCAAAACCCTGCCAGAACAGGGCTTTGGGCTGAAGGGACTTGATGGCCGTGATCAACGTCAACAATTCTGCATCATCGGTTTTGCGGGAAATATCCCACTCAAGGGTGATCGCTTTCACCGGCGATGAATCAAACAAATGACGCAAGATGTCCCAATCCCGCTGCGGATGGCCGGTATGAATTTCAATCAGCCGGTCCAGCGGCAACGAACGCAAGTAGGTGTTCAGGTCGTAACCCAGGGTTCTGGCGGTCGCGATTGCGCTGTCGAGGTCCAGCAGAAATCCCGAGCCACTGCGTTCCACCACCCGAGAGATGAACGCGCTTTCAGATTGTTCTTGTGTATCCTGCAACGAAAACAACCGCGGCGCGTTTTCCAGTACCAGCAGCGTTGCCGTGAGGTCACGCAATTCAATGGCGTTGGCCACCACCGTGTCAGCCACCTCTTGGGCCAGGGTCGGCAGAATGAAATGCTGAGTGTCGCCTCCGTGAAACCGCGACCAGGAAATATGCTCGGCCAGCCAGGGCGAGCGGGTCTTCTCGCACAGCCGCCGAGTCATTTTCAGAAACTCGCGGTCCATCGCGATGCCCACACTGCCCAAGGACAAACTGGAAGAATGCAGCAAGCTCGGTACTTGCGCACCGAGCTCAAGCAGACGCGGTTCCAGAATGCAGTGCGTCGGCTGAAACTCGACGTAATCAAAATGTGGCAAGCCCTCGGCGAGAATCCGTTCGACGGTCGGGTCGAGCCCCTCCTCCGATAACTCATCCTGAGGCGTGTGCCGTGGCAAATGGTATTCCAGCCCGACGCCGGCCTCCGGAAATTGCGAAGCATCAAACATCGCCATGTCCGCCTCCCTGGCGTCAACCGGTCAGGCCCAGCATGCGTTTAGCCCCCGCCGCAGCGCCCGATATCGCCAACAACGCGGCGTGTTGAGTTTCCAGCGCCCTGACTTCTTTGATCAGGTTTTCCAGCAGTTGGCGGCCCTGAGGGGTGAAATCCGCGCACGCTTCGAAATCCGGTAACGCCTTGATCAAGCCTTGCAGGATGAACACCAGGCGTTTTTGTGCCCGCTGCAGTTCATGGGACGAGCGCGAACGAACCCGCTCCAGGTATTTGACCAACGCGACGTACACGAAAAACGCATGAAAATAACCATAGAGGTCACGCTTCTGCCCCGACCACGGCAAGGTGAACAATGCCTCCCGCGAGGTCTCATCCCTGACGACCGGGCACACTTCGACAATGTTGTAGAGCAACTGATGAGTGGCCTCATGCACCAGCGACTCTTCCAGGTCGAGAATCGAATCATCCCGGTTCGAGATGAGGATGATCCCGGTGAAGCGCGAAGCCGAGCAGCTTCGAAATGAACCATCGGGCAAATAACATATGGACTTGACCAGTTTTCTAAACTGCTCGCGACAGGCGGGCCACGAGTGTTCTATCCGCAACAGCGCGATATTCACCACATCGCAAAAGAAACTCACGGAATGACCATGACGTTCCAATTGTTTACGGGTTGCTTCATCTTCCGGAAACTCATAACTGGGCGGTGCCACTCTCATCACCAACGGATCAACATTAAAACGATACACCGGCGGGCAATAATCATTCATGTGAACACTGTCGTTCTTTTTCACCCGCGCCAGCATCAGTGGGAACTCGATCAACATGCGCTCTAACTCATCGGTATTCGCCGCCTTTTTCGTGATAACCAGGTTGGCATAATGAGCCGTCAATACACTCCACACTTGAAACACCGGATCATTAATAATCACGCGCTGCTCGCGGGTCGGCGGCACAATAAGATTGAATGCCTGCTCGAAAAACTCCGCCAACTGCGGAGCATTGGGAAACAGTTGAAAAAGTTCGGTGTACAGCGCAACAAAACTTGTGTAGCGATTTCGACTGACACGTTCCAGCAATACGTCAAATCGTGAAGGATCCGTGTCCGGCAGGAATGTCGTGCCCTGAAACAACTCGTCATCGGATAGCTCACGCAGACCACTGTTCCCGATTTCCATTTTTCAACCTTCCCTTAGGTAGGCGGCAACGGCTTCGCCATCGTCAGACTGGCGATGCCATACCCTGATTGTTCATAAAGACGACGCGCCGCATCGTTGCGACCAAAGACGTGCAGTCGCACTTCTTCGCATCCCGCCTGGCGTGCCCATGACTCGAGGGCCAACAGTGATTGTTTCGCATAACCCTGGCGGCGCTCTCCAGGGTCAATGTAGATATCCAGGATGAAGGCACTCTTGCCGGCACCGGTGTGTCGCTCGGCGACCCACAACTCGCCAATACGACGCTCCTGATCCTTGATCACCCAGAGTTGGTTTTTTTCAGTCAGTCGCCCTTGCGGCAACAACTGCTCGAAGACACTGCGTGCCCTTTGCGAGGCCTCCTCATGGGCCCACTCACCCGAGACGACCATACCGTCACCATATTCAGCAACGGCTCTTTCGGCGAACGTTGCAAAGTCCGCGTTATCCATTGGAGCCAAGGTGACAGGCATGAGTCATTCACTCCGCGCTCGACCGCTGTGCCTCATGACACTTCATAAAGCCATTCGGCGTACCTGCGTGAAAGACCCACCTTTCGGGGTACGCCAAATGGCATCACCGGCCGTTAATCCATGCGCGCTTGCTGTTGCTGGGTATCAAATATGGCACGCGTCCCCAGATTATTTCGAATACCGGCAGAGGCAGCCGACAGTTTTGCAGCATCAATGCCTTTAACCGCCGCAATTTCATCAGCACTTAGATGCACACCAATATTTTTAGCTGCCGAGGCAGGATCATTGTGAAGTGCATCGGCAAACCCCGGATCCAGCACCGCACGTCCAACAACCGTGGCCAAGGTTTGCTGATTGACTTTATTGCTCATGGTACTTCTCCTTGTTATTTCGGCACGACGAAAAATGCACCCCTGACGAAGCATGTAACTTTCCCTCGCCCGTCCTGGGGACTTTGAATATAGCAAGACCACTGCTCTTTTCCAGCCATCCCCACGGCTCCCTTTAAACCGTTTCACGATAATCGATAACACCGTTTCTTAAGGTTAACTGGCGATTATCGATAGTCGTTTAATGACAACAAGAACTGTAAGAAAGCGCTTACAACCAAAGTAATAGGCCCTTCTATTTAATAGCCACTGGACAGCAATGCGTCATTAATAGAACACACAGGCAGACACCCATTATTGCCCCGAATAACTATGGGATTTAATTAACAATGCTTCATACCGCTGGTGATCCGACAGGCGTCGATTTGTGTTCGATTATCGCCCAAAACCCGGTACGCCCGATTGAATCCCGCCCTTGATCCCCCGCACCATTCCCCCACCTACAAGAACCAATAACAACAGGTCCGGCACCATGACTGCACACCCTACCCGCTCCGGCTGATCTCTCCCGTTCGTTGACCCGAATTCGAATTTTTGTCTGCAACCCCTTGGTTGCGGCTGCGTCCTGCTTCATCCCTAACAATTAGAGAGACCCGACTTCATGAAGCCTTCCACCTGTGCAAAACAGCTTTTGCCGACTCTATTGACCACCGCACTGGTCAGCGCAGCCCTCCCGGCGCTAGCCGAAGAGTCAGGCTTTCTAGACGGCGCCCAGGCCAACCTCAACCTGCGCAACTTCTACTTCAACCGCAATTTCACCAACCCGACCAAGGCGCAAGGAACAGCGGCAGAATGGACGCAAAGCTTCATCCTCGATGCCAAATCCGGGTTCACCCAGGGCACCGTCGGTTTCGGCATGGACGTATTGGGCCTGTACTCGGTGAAGCTCGATGGCGGACGCGGCACCGGCGGGACGCAGCTGCTGCCGCTGGACCACGATGGTCGCCCCGCCGATAACTTCGGACGTCTGGGTGTGGCGTTCAAGGCGAAGCTTTCCAAGACCGAGTTGAAAGTCGGTGAGTGGATGCCGGTGTTGCCGATCCTGCGTTCGGACGATGGGCGTTCGTTGCCGCAAACGTTTCGCGGTGGCCAGATCACCTCGAAGGAAATCGACGGCCTGACGCTCTACGGCGGTCAGATGCGCGCTAACAGCCCGCGTGACGACAGCAGCATGAGTGACATGTCGATGACCGGCAAACCCGCCTTCACCTCCGACCGTTTCAACTTTGAAGGCGCCGAATACAGCTTCAACGACAAGCGCACGCAAATCGGGGTGTGGAATGCCCAGCTCAAGGACATCTACAGCCAGCAATTTATCAACCTGGTCCACACCCAGCCACTGGGCGACTGGACGCTGGGCGCCAACCTTGGCTTCTTCTATGGCAAGGAAGATGGCAGCGCACGGGCCGGCGACCTCGATAACAAAACCTGGTCCGGGCTGTTCTCGGCCAAATATGGCGGCAACACCTTCTATGTCGGCTTGCAGAAACTCACCGGCGACAATGCCTGGATGCGGGTCAATGGCACCAGCGGCGGGACGCTGGCCAACGACAGTTACAACTCGAGCTACGACAACGCCCGGGAGAAATCCTGGCAACTGCGCCACGACTACAACTTCGCTGCCCTCGGCATTCCCGGTCTGACCCTGATGAACCGCTACATCAGCGGTTCTAATGTGCACACCGGGACCGTCACCGACGGCAAGGAATGGGGCCGCGAGAGCGAAATCGGCTACACCGTGCAAAGTGGCAGCCTGAAAAACCTCAACGTCAGGTGGCGCAACTCGACCATGCGTCGGGACTACAGCAACAACGAGTTCGACGAAAACCGCCTGATCGTCAGCTATCCGATCAGCCTGCTCTAAAGCGATAAAAATACCGCGAGGACATGAACCGTTCAGCACCGTTATGCTCCTATGGAGACTTCCATGGGAGCGACGGTTGGCGGCGTGGTGAATAACCGCGCACCGACAGTCTGCATTCGTCCTGATCTGTCGTAGGCCAAAGCAAACACATGAAACTGATCGCTGCTGTCTTATCCGTCCTTGCCGTAACGGTCGGCCTCAGCGGCTGTATCGGCCCGCCGATCGAACTGACCCCGAAGACCGAGCAGATTCTGCGCTCGACCCCGCCGATCCGCTTTTTGCTGACCTTCGACGATGGTCCAAGCGCGTCCAGTTTTTTCAATCCGACCAGTGCCGTTCTCGACGTGCTTGCCAACAACCCGATTGAGCCGGGTATCAAGGCGGTGTTCTTCGTGCAGACACAAGCCCCCCGGGCCGGTGGCAGCGAACTGGGCAAAAAAATCATGCAGCGTGAACATGCCGAGGGCCAGACCCTGGGCTTCCACACCGCCACGCAGTGGCATACCAATCACCGCTCGCTCTCCCCGGAAGAACTCGAACAGTCGCTCACCCAAGGCTCTGCGGACATTGCGGCGATCACCGGCAGCACGCCGGTGCTGTTGCGGCCGCCGTTCTGGAATTACGACAAACGCACCTTCGCCGCCTATCAACAACATGGTTTGCATGTACTGCTGACCGACCTGAGCGCCAATGACGGCAAGATATGGGGCTTCAATGGCAGCCCGCGCCGACGTTCCAACATGCTCAGGCAAATGTCCGAGGTGCGCGAACGGATTGCGGCTGGTGAACTGCCGACAGTCGACGGTGTTATTCCAGTGGTGGTGACGTTTCACGACCTCAATCGCTACACGTCCTGGCACATGGGGGAGTATCTACAGATTCTGCTCGACTGCGCCCGCGAGACCGGTGTGACAACCGCCGCCAAACCGTTTTACGACGACCAGGCTGCCGTGCAACGCGCCGCCATGGCCCGTACCGTGCGCGATGCCAACCAACCGGTGCATTTGCCTGGCGTGTGGAGCTGGTTCTGGGACAGCAACTCTCATTGAGGTACGCCGTCGCTGAAGCGTTGCGGCCCTGACAATCGCGTCAGGGCCTAAGGTAATTACTCGCGCGATTCGACACCCAACTCATCCCACACCGACTCGGCCAGGTGGAAGGTTGCATTGGCCGCCGGGATGCCACAGTAGATCGCGCTCTGCATCAGCACTTCCTTGATCTCGGCGCGGGTGACGCCATTGTTCGCCGCGCAACGCAGGTGCAGTTTCAGCTCTTCGTTGCGGTTCATGCCGATCAGCATGGCGATGGTGATCAGGCTGCGGGTGTGGCGTGGCAAGCCAGGGCGGGTCCAGATGTCACCCCAGGCGTGGCGGGTGATCATGTCCTGAAACTCCGAATTGAACTCGGTCAGGGTCGCCAGGCTGCGATCGACATGAGCATCGCCGAGCACCGCGCGACGCACTTGCATGCCGTCGGCGTAACGTTGTTTCTCGTCCACAAATCACTCCTCAGATAGACTTTTCAGCCAACAAAAAACTCAGCACCCGGTCACTGAACGCGCTGCCGGCCTGAACGTTGGACAAATGGGCGGCGTAGAACTCGGCGTACTCGGCGCCTCTCACCCGCTCTTGAATAAAGTGCCCGCCGGAAGGTGGCGTGACCGCGTCTTCGGTGCCAGCGATGACCAGGGTCGGTACCGTGATCGATGCCAGTTGCTCGCGGAAATCGGCATCGCGTACCGCCGCGCAATTGGCGGCATAACCTTGCGGTGAAGTGGCGGCGAGCATGTCGGTGATCCGCTTCGCCACCGCCGGATTGGCTTGGGCAAAGTCCGGGGTAAACCAACGGGCAATCGATGCATCGCGCAGTGCGACCATCGCTGCCGGACCGTCGCGCAGCACGGTTTCGATCCGCGGGTTCCACACAGAAGGATCACCGATCTTTGCCGCGGTATTGCACACCACCAGTTTGTTCAGACGCTCGCCGGCATTGATCCCCAGCCACTGACCGATCAACCCGCCCATGGACAGACCGCAAAAATGGGCGCGCTCGATGTTCAGGGCATCCAGCAACGCCAGCACGTCACGGCCCAACTGCTCGATGCTGTAAGGCCCCGGCGTCACCAGCGAACGACCATGACCGCGAGTGTCGAAACGCAGCACCCGAAAGTGTTGGGTGAACGCCGGAATCTGCGCGTCCCACATGTGCAGGTCGGTACCCAGCGAGTTGGACAGCACCAGCACCGGGGCGTGTTCCGGACCGTCGAGTTGGTAGTTCAGTTCGCCGTCGGCGAGTTGTACGAATCCCACAGAAATTCTCCTTCAGGCAGTCAGGGCAACATGTTCGGCCAGCGCACGCTCAACCCAGGTTTGAGCCTGACCAAGGTAGTGCGCAGGGTTCATCAATTGATCGAGTTCAGCGCTCGAGAGCTCGGCAGTCACCTGTGGCTCATCACCGAGCACCGCACGTAAATGTCGCTGCTCGGCCACCGCGCGTTTGCAGCACAGTTCCAGCAGATGGTGGGCTTTATCGCGACCGATCCGTTGGGCGAGGACGATGCTCACGGCTTCGGCCAGCACCAGACCCTGGGTCAAGTCGAGGTTCTGCGCCATGCGCTCGGCGTCGACCTCCAGCCCTTCTGTAATTAACAGCGCTTGCTGCAAGGCACCGGACACCAGGCAGCAGATTTCCGGCAGGGTTTCCCACTCGGCATGCCACAACCCGAGGCTGCGTTCGTGCTCTTGCGGCATGGCGCTGAACAATGTCGACAGCAATCCGGGAACACGCGTCGCAGCACCGATCAGTACCGCCGCGCCCACCGGGTTGCGTTTGTGCGGCATGGTCGAGGAGCCGCCCTTGCCCGGTGCCGAAGGTTCGAAGACTTCCGCCGCCTCGGTCTGCATCAGCAGGCTGATGTCACGGCCGAGTTTGCCGAGGCTGCCGGCGATCAGGCCCAGCGCTGCGCCAAACTCCACCAGCCGGTCGCGCTGGGTGTGCCAGGGTTGTTCCGGCAATGTGAGTTGCAGCTCCTGCGCCAGCGCTTCGGCAATCGGCATGGCCTGCTCGCCGAGGGCTGCGAGGGTTCCGCTGGCACCACCAAATTGCAGCACCAGCAGGCGCGGCTTGAGTGCGTGCAGACGTTGCCGACTGCGCGTCACCGCCCCCAGCCAACCGGCGACTTTCATCCCCAGCGTGACCGGCGTCGCATGTTGCAGCCAGGTACGTCCGGCCAGTGGCGTGAGCACATGGTGCCGGGCCTGGATCGCCAACGCTTCGCCGAGTCGCGCCAGATCGCTGTCGATCAAGTGCAGTGCCTGGCGCACTTGCAGCACCAGCCCGGTGTCCATCACATCCTGACTGGTTGCGCCCAGATGCACGTAACGTTCGGCGTCCTGATCATGCGCAGCGATTTGCTTGCCCAACGCCTTGACCAACGGAATCGCCGAGTTACCGGCAATCGCAATCGCCTCGCCAAGGGCCGCAAAGTCGTAGTGCTCGGCCCGGCAAGCCGCCTCGATCGGGGCAATGGCAGATGCCGGAATCAGCCCGACCCGCGCCTCGGCCCGAGCCAATGCGGCTTCAAAATCGAGCATGGCCTGAACCCGGCCCTGATCGCTGAACACTTCACGCATATTTCGAGCCGTGAAATAGGCATCGAACAATTGATTGCCCGGTCGTTGCATAGGGGATTCCTTACGCGGCGCGCGCCCGCTTCAGGCGCGCGCCGACAAGTCAAAGTTCGTTTTCCAGGTACGCTGCCTGCCTCGGCAAACGCAGGCTGAACAGGAAGGCGATTGCCATCATCGCCGTCACGTACCAGTAGAAGGAGTTTTCGATACCCACCGATTTCAGGCTCAAGGCCACGTACTCGGCCGAACCGCCGAAGATCGCATTGGCCACCGCGTAGGCTAGGCCCACCCCCAGCGCACGGACTTGCGGCGGGAACATTTCGGCTTTCACCAGACCGCTGATCGAGGTGTAGAAACTGACGATGGCCAATGCCACGGTGATCAGCCCAAACGCCAGGTACGGGTTGGTCACCGACTTCAAGGTCAGCAGGATAGGCACGGTGAACAAAGTCCCCAGCGCACCGAACCAAAGCATCGAGTTGCGCCGGCCGATCTTGTCGGCGAGCGTGCCGAACAACGGCTGCATGCACATATAAAGGAACAGTGCGCCGGTCATGATGTAACTGGCGGTCTTGGCGGGCATCCCGGCGGTGTTCACCAGGTACTTTTGCATATAGGTGGTGAAGGTGTAGAAAATCAGCGAACCACCAGCGGTGAAGCCGAGCACCGTAATAAAGGCGGCGGTGTTGTTCCTGAACAACGCGGCCATGCTGCCGGCATCCTTGTTTTCGCGCATTTCCTTGCTGGTGGTTTCTTTCAGCGAACGACGCAGGAACAGCGAAATCAATGCAGCAGCAGCACCGACCACGAACGGAATCCGCCAGCCCCAGGCACGCAGGTCGTCCTCAGTCAGGAACTGTTGCAGGATCACCACCAAGGACACTGCCAACAGTTGGCCGCCGATCAAGGTCACGTACTGGAACGAGGCGAAGAAACCGCGCTGGCCCTTGAGCGCGACTTCACTCATGTAGGTCGCGGTGGTGCCATATTCACCGCCCACCGACACGCCCTGGATCAGGCGAGCCACCAGCAGCAGGAGCGGAGCCCAGACGCCGATGTCCTTGTAGGTCGGCAGACAGGCGATCAGCAATGAGCCGGCGCACATCATCAGCACCGAAATCATCATGGAATTCTTGCGCCCGTGTTTGTCGGCCACCCGGCCAAACAGCCAGCCGCCGATGGGACGCATCAAAAACCCTGCGGCGAACACTCCGGCGGTGTTCACCAGTTGCACCGTGGGGTTGTCGGAGGGGAAAAACGCCGGGGCAAAATAGATTGCGCAGAAGGCGTAAACATAGAAGTCGAACCACTCGACCAGGTTGCCGGAAGACGCCCCGACAATTGCAAAGATCCTTTTGCCACGCTCTTCAGCGGTGTAGAGACTGGTTATTGTTGTCATGGTTTTTCACTCGATGGGGACAGAGAGAGTCTAGACATACTTTGCAACAGCCCCGCTCCACAGAACAAACCCGAACACTGCGATAAACCTGTGGCGAGGGAGCTTGCTCCCGCTGGCTTGCGAAGCGAGCCCAAATCCTGCGAACGAGATCTGTCGGATAGAACGCGTTCGCAGGTTTTACGACTGCTTCGCAGCCGAACGGGGGCAAGCCCCCTCGCCACAGCAAGCGCCCTCGCCACAAAAGTGCGGTGAACTCAATAATCGAAAAACACCGTCTCGGCATCGGTGCCCTGCAGGATCACGTTCCACTGCAACGCGCCCGTCCCATTGGCTTTCGCCATCAAGGTCGTGCGGCGCTCTTCAGGCACGCAGGCCAGCAGCGGGTCGCTGGTGTTGGCCAGTTCGCCGTCAAAATAGATTCGCGTCAGCAAGTGCTTGACCAGGCCTCGGGCAAACACCAGCACCACCAGGTGCGGCGCCTGGGTGCTGCCCTTGAGCCCCGGCACTGTCCCCGGTTTGATGGTGGTGAAACGGAATCGCCCTTCTGCGTCCACCGGCACTCGGCCAAACCCTTCGAAGTTCGGGTCCAGCGGTTTGTCTTGCTCGTCTTCTGGATGGTCATACTTGCCGGCGGCATTGGCCTGCCAGACTTCCAGCATCGCGTCGTTGACGAAATCGCCGTTGCCATCGACCACTTGCCCGGTGATCGTCACACGCTCGCCGAGAGTTTGTTCAACGGTCAGGTTTTCACGGTTCAACCAGGTCAGACCGATGTGGTAATACGGCCCGACCGTGTGGGACGTCGTCGCGTTCAGCGTCATCTTATTTCTCCATCGGCGTGGCATCGCGGCCGCGCAAAACGATATCCCAGCGATAACCGAGGGCGTAGGACGGGATGGTTTTTTCCAGGTCGAAACTGGCGATCAAGCGCTCTTTGGCGCTGGTATCGGGTACGCAGTTGTAAATCGGGTCGTAGGCCAGCAACGGATCACCGGGGAAATACATCTGCGTCACCAGGCGCGTCAGAATGCTCGGCCCGAACAGCGAGAAATGGATATGCGCCGGGCGCCAGGCGTTGTGGTGGTTGCCCCACGGGTAAGCGCCAGGCTTGATGGTCTGGAACTGATACCAGCCATCGGCGTCGGTCACGGTGCGGCCGGTGCCGGTGAAGTTCGGGTCCAGCGGCGCGTCATGCAGGTCGCGGTCATGGTTGTAGCGGCCAGCGGCGTTGGCCTGCCAGATCTCCACTAAAATCCCCGGCACCGGCAGGCCGTTCTCATCCAGCACACGGCCGTGAATGATGATCCGCTCCCCCAATGGCGCGCCCTGATGCTGGGCGGTCAGGTCATTGTCCCGCTCTTGCAGCGACTCGGCGCCAATGGTCGGGCCGGTAATTTCCGACAATGAGTGAGGCAAAAACACCAACGGCTTGGACGGCGAACGGCGATTGGTCGATTGATAGGCCGGATGCAAATATTCCGGCTGGGTGCCCGCTTGCGGGCGACGGTAACCAGGCTTGTCAGTCATGAAACCTCCTCTTTTCTTGTTCGATAGCGCAGCGGCGCATCAGACCCGTTCGATGGCCAGTGCCAGGCCTTGGCCAACACCAACGCACATGGTCGCCAGCGCTTTCTTGCCGCCAGTTTTTTCCAACTGATGCAGCGCCGTCAGTACCAGCCGCGCACCACTCATGCCCAACGGATGACCCAACGCAATGGCGCCACCGTTCGGGTTGACCTGCGCTGCGTCGTCGGCCAGACCGAGTTCACGCAACACCGCCAGGCCCTGGCTGGCAAAGGCTTCATTGAGTTCGATCACATCGAAATCGCTGACCGCCACGCCCAGCCGTTCGGTCAACTTGCGCACCGCCGGCACCGGGCCGATGCCCATCACTCGCGGCGCAACACCAGCGCTGGCCATGCCCAATACCCGAGCGCGGGCGGTCAGACCGTGTTTTTTCACCGCTTCGGCAGACGCGAGAATCAGCGCCGCGGCACCGTCGTTCACGCCTGAGGCGTTGCCAGCGGTGACGGTTTTGTCCGGGCCGTTGACCGGTTTGAGTTTGCTCAGGGTTTCCAGAGTGGTGTCAGCGCGCGGATGTTCGTCCTGCTCGACCACGCTTTCGCCCTTCTTGTGGGCAATGCGCACCGGGACGATTTCTTCGGCGAAATAGCCGGCAGCTTGCGCGGCCGCTGTACGTTGCTGACTGCGCAGTGCGAAAGCGTCCTGATCGGCGCGGGAAACCGCGTAATCGTCGGCCACGTTATCGGCCGTCTGCGGCATCGCGTCGACGCCGTATTGAGCCTTCATCAACGGGTTGATGAAGCGCCAGCCGATGGTGGTGTCTTCCAGTTTCATGTTGCGCGAGAACGCCGCATCGGCCTTGCCCATCACGAACGGTGCGCGGGACATCGACTCGACACCGCCGGCAATCGCCAGCTCCATCTCACCGCTGGCAATTGCCCGGAACGCCGTGCCGATGGCGTCCATGCCCGAGGCACACAAACGATTGAGGGTCACGCCGGGAATGCTGTCCGGCAACCCGGCCAGCAGCAATGCCATGCGCGCCACGTTGCGGTTGTCTTCGCCGGCCTGGTTGGCGCAACCGAGGAACACTTCGTCCACGGCGCTCCAATCGACACTCGGGTTGCGCTCCATCAGTGCCTTGATCGGCACGGCAGCCAGATCGTCAGCGCGAACCGTCGACAAACCACCGCCAAAACGGCCGATCGGTGTGCGAATCGCATCGCAGATATAAACCTCGCGCATCACGCTTCTCCCGGTGCTTGGCCGTGGGCGGCAGCAGTACGCGCTTCAAGATCACGCAGCGCAGCCAATTCGATGTCGGTCGGTTCGGCGGTGTGCTCCACCTGATCGGCAAAGCGGACAGCCCAACCAGTGGCGGCGATCACTTGCTCGCGGGTCACGCCCGGGTGCAGCGCGGTGACCACGAATTCATTGCTACCGGCTTCCGGTTCCATGATGCACAGGTCAGTAATGATCCCCACGGGACCGGCGCCCGGCAGGCCGAGACGCTTGCGCGAGTCACCGCCTTCGCCATGGCCGACGGAGGTAATAAAGTCGAGTTTGTCGACAAACGAACGAGCCGACTGTTTAAGGATGATCAACACGCTTTTCGCCGAGCCGGCAATCTCCGGCGCACCGCCAGCACCCGGCAAGCGGACTTTCGGCTGATGGTAATCGCCAACCACGGTGGTGTTGATGTTGCCAAAACGGTCGACCTGAGCAGCACCGAGAAAACCGACGTCAATGCGCCCGCCTTGCAACCAGTAGCGAAAAATCTCACCGGTCGGAACAACGGTGTCGGCAGTTTCCGCCAGCTCGCCGTCACCGATCGACAGCGGCAATACCGTCGGCTTGGCACCGATCGGACCCGATTCATAGATCAGGACTACATCTGGAGAGGAAGTCAGACGCGCCAGGTTGGCCGCTTTCGACGGCAGGCCGATGCCGACGAAGCACACTGAGCCATTCTTCAGGCGGCGAGCGGCGGCGACAGTCATCATTTCGTTGGTGGAGTAAGCCATTATTGAGCCTCCGACGCTTTAGCCAGCTTGGCCTGGAATTCACTGAAGTCAGCACTGCCGTGGATGTATTCGTTGATCCACGCGGTGAAGGTTTCACGGTCGCGGGCAATCGGGTCCCAGGCCTGATAGAAGCGGTTGTCGCGTTCGGTGTAACCATGGGCGTAGGACGGATGCGCGCCGCCGGGCACATGGCAAACCGCGCTCAAGGCCCAGGTCGGCAAGACGCAGGCGTTCATCGGCGCCTTCAGGTCGTCGACAATTTCTTCAACGGTGACAATGCAGCGCTTGGCGGCCAATGCGGCTTCCTTCTGCACGCCAAGAATGCCCCAGAGCAAGACGTTGCCCTTGCGATCGGCCTTTTGCGCGTGGATTACCGTGACGTCCGGGCGCACCGACGGCACCGCCGCCAGCACTTCACCGGTGAACGGGCAGGTCACGCTTTTGATCAACGGGTTGACCTTCGGCAAGTCGGAACCGGCGTAGGCCCGCAGCACTGCGAACGGCAGGCCGGAAGCGCCCGCAACGTAGGCATTGGCCAGGTCGGCGTGGCTGTGCTCTTCGATTTCCAGCGCGTGCGGCCACTGTTTCTCGACGGCATCACGCAGACGGTGCAGGGAGCCTACACCCGGGTTACCGCCCCAGGAGAAAATCAGCTTGCGAGCGCAACCGGCACCGATCAATTGGTCGTAGACCAGATCAGGAGTCATGCGCACCAGCGTCAGATCTTTCTTGCCCTGACGAATGATTTCATGACCCGCTGCGGTCGGAATCAAGTGCGTGAAGCCTTCAAGTGCGACGGTATCGCCGTCGTTGACGAATTGCTTCACCGCGTCGTGCAGCGAAAGGATTTCAGCCATGGGGTTGGACTCCCGATTATCAGTAAACCGATGTGGAGGACAAAGCGCGATGAGCAGCGCCGGAATGACTGAAGATTAAGCCGCCGAAAAACCCCAAACAATCCGATAATCGACTAAGTGTTCGCTTATCGAACAGATTGTTGCCTCCCTATCGTTCCCATTGCGCTACCGAAAAGCATCGCGGGCAAGCCTTGCTCCTACGACGGGACGTTGATCACGCCATTTGTAAACGACTGAAATCCTGTAGGAGCACGGCTTGCCCGCGAAGAGGCCGGCACCTTCAACAAAAAACTCTGCTCAAGTCGCATCCGCATGGCTGACCATGCCTTTGATCACCACCGCCGTGGTGGCCAACGCCGCCGGAATCACCAATGCCGTCAGCACCTGTTCGAAATTCCAGCCCAGGCCCAACAACGTCGCCCCCATCCAGGCGCCGAGAATCGCACCGAAACGGCCAATCCCGAGCATCCACGACACGCCCGTGGCCCGACCTTGAGTTGGATAGAAGCGCGCCGCCAGCGACGGCATCGCCGATTGCGCGCCGTTGACGCACATCCCGGCGACCAGCACTAACGTTGCCAGCAGTGTGATGTTGCCCAGGCTTTGCCCTACCGCGTAGGCAAACACCCCGGCCAACAAGTAGAAAGTACCGATCACCTTGTGCGGATTGAACCGGTCCATCGCCCAGCCCACCGCCACTGCACTCAGCACGCCGCCAAACTGGAACAGCGCACCAATGAAGGCCGCCTGCTCCATGCTCGCGCCGCTGTCACGCATCAGGGTCGGCAGCCAACTGGTCAACAGGTAGACGATGACCAGCCCCATGAAATAGGTCAGCCACAGCAATAACGTGCCGGTGCTGTAAGTGCCGGAGAAAATCACCGCGAACACATTGCGGGCCTTCACGGTTTTTTGTTCGGGTACGCTGAAACTCGACGCCTGGGCGATAGTCGCCGGATCAATCGGCGCCAGCGCCTTGCGCACTTTGTCGGTGCCGCGATTGCGCACTACCAGGTAACGCGCTGACTCCGGCAGCCACAGCAACAGCACCACGCCGAGAATCAGCGGCAGAACCCCGCCAATCAGCAACAGGCTGTGCCAGCCAAACGCCGGGATCAGCTTGGCCGAGATGAAACCGCCACCGGCCATGCCCAGGTTGAAGCCGCAGAACATGCTGGTTACCAGCAGGGATTTTTTGCGCTCCGGGGTGTACTCCGACAGCAGCGTGGTGGCGTTCGGCATGCCGGCGCCCAGGCCAAGCCCGGTCAGGAAACGCAGCACCAGCAGTTGCTCGACATTCGTGCTGTAGGCCGAGGCCAGACTGAAGGCGCCGAATAACAGTACCGCGCCGACCAGTACGATTTTTCGTCCAAAACGGTCAGCCAGCGGTCCTGAGCCCAGCGCGCCGAAGACCATGCCGATCAGCGCGGCACTCATCACCGGGCCGAGGCTGGCGCGGTCGATCCCCCAATCCTGGGACAGCGCCGGTGCGATAAAACCCATGGCCGCGGTGTCCAGGCCATCTAGAAACACAATCAGGAAACACAGGATCACCACCCGCCATTGATAGCGCGACAGCGGTTGGGCATTGATAAAGGACTGCACATCGAGGCAGTTCCCGACAGCGGATTGAGGCTGGTTCATTATTTTTATCCCAGGCAAGAAGCGCAGGCGAATACGCGCAGGCAATCGCCTCTTCATTATTATTCGGTCGTCTTCCGGTGCCAGGAGCAGTGGCCAACAGCAGCGGATGACGCTGCCGCGACATTAATGAGGCAAGGGAAACAGCGTCAATTCGCCAAACGCGACTCTGTGCGTTTACCGAACAGCTTACGCAAACAGCTGGGCACTCAACTCACGGCTGGCACTCAACAACCCGGGCAAAAAGCGCTGCTCCAGTTCATTGCGACTGACCCGTCCAGCGTGTGTACTGACATTCAGCGCAGCCAGCACCTGACCGGAAGCGTCGTACACCGGAACGGCAATCGAGCGCAGGCCTTGCTCGAGTTCCTGATCGACAATGCACCAGCCTTGCTGCCGAACTTCCTGAAGACATTCAAGCAATGACTCGCGCGTATGCAGGGTGCGGCTGGTCTTGGCCTGCAATTCGGCATGTTCGAGGTAATCGTGCAGCGATGCATCGTCCAGCGCGGCCAGAAGAATCCGCCCCATGGAGGTGCAGTAAGCCGGCAAACGCCCGCCCACCGACAGATCGACCGAGATCAAACGCTGGGTCGTGGCCGAACGGGCGATATACAAGATGTCATCCCCCTCCAGCGTGGCCATGTTGCACGCCTCGTGCAGTTGTTCGCTCATGCGGTCCAGATAAGGCTGGGCCGATACCGCCAGCGGCGTCGAGGACAGATAGGCATGGCCAAGGGTCAGGACTTTGGGCAGCAGCGAATAGGTTCGGCCATCGGTGGTTGCGTAGCCGAGCTTGATCAGCGTATGCAGGCAACGGCGTACGGCAGCGCGGGGTATTTCCGTACGGTGGCTGATTTGCGCGATGGTCAGATGCCGCTTGCGCTCCTGGAAGGCTTGCACCACCGCCAGGCCGCGGGCCAGGGAAGTCATGAAGTCCGGATCGCCAGTGAATGCCTGAATCCGCTTGGCCGGCGAAGCAACGATCGGCGGCGCCACTGAAGCAAAGGAATTGCGCAATTGATCGTTCATTTCAGGTCATTCCCCAGAGTTCGATAGCTATTACAAGCTGCTCCGGAGCTTGTGTACAAGCATCGGCAGCCAAGGTTGGGCGATTATCGAACCATTAATCGATAATCGCAATCAACCGACGCACGACCCAATGGCATAAGGCCTGCGGTACATTTTCCGATAAGACCGGGAACCGTTCATTACAGATTTTGACACTTTAGCTGACACTGAATAACAACCACGTTCTAATCCACTCAACTTGTACGACTTAATGGCGCCAGGAAATGGGCTTGTTAAAGACGTTGCCCCAAAGTGCACTGCACACACGACTTGCGGGTAACAACACAAATTCACAGAACGAAGCACTTTTAAGTTATTCGAGATAGTGTTCTGCCAATCGGTCGCTATAATGCAACTCAGTGATGACCGTGCTTGTTGGCAACTACGGGATCCAATCACTCAGGCAGCGCGAGGTTTCAACCCTGCTTCCTGCTGGCAAACGCCTGACGCTCATTTCGAATGCCCGACCCATGCGTTTGCAAAAAACAAAGAAACTGATGCTACGTCAGTGGTTCTACTCTGGTGCCGTGGCCGCCTGCACGAAGGAAGCTGTCAAGCACAACGCTTTCGCAATGGGTGTCTTCCCGGACACTCTGCTTGAGAGGCGTGTGACCGACACAACGAATGCAGTGCGTATCACCAGAATTTATCTCAACTCAATTAGGTAACACTGTGACGAAAGAAGAACTGCGCGCGGAACTTGAGCGCCAGGAACAACGTTACAAGGAAGTTTACGGCGGGGAAGTCACCACCTACGCCGCTCAGCCCGACCCGGAACGCAAACCTTGGCGTAAACGCGCCAGCATCCTCGATCAGGCCTTTACCCAGGAACTGCAGAAGATGGAAAAGGAACTCAAAGCCGAAGAGCCATAATCGCGAAGGTTTGAGTTTTCAGGGCCTGCGTCACCTTCAGCTACACGCTGAATGAAATGGCGTCCCATATCGCGCCTGCTAAAAGCCGGCGATTGCCACCTCACTCCTACCGGATGAGGTTATTGGCGCTTGGCTGGCCCTCCTTACAGATATTTCACACACCCCGTTCGGCCTCCCATCGAAGTCGCTGAAATGCTGGCGTGCGCCACAACACCCAATGAAATCAAAGGCTTGAAAAACCTACGGCAACGCTGGGACTTAGGGCCTTGTTACACACTAATTCGTTGAAGAATGTAACCGATGAGCAGCAAGTGCATTGATTAGCAGGGTTTTCTGGCATAATCGCGCCCCCTTATGACCGGGTCAGAAAACCTTCATGATCGATTTATTCAGCGGACTGGATGCTTGGGTGCTTGTGAGCCTCTTGCTCGCCCTGGCCTTTGTCCTCGCCTTCGAGTTCATCAACGGCTTTCATGACACCGCTAACGCGGTTGCCACTGTTATCTACACCAAAGCCATGCCGCCTCATCTGGCAGTGTTCTTTTCCGGTGTGTTCAATTTCCTCGGCGTATTGCTGGGCGGCGTTGGCGTGGCGTATGCCATCGTCCACCTGTTGCCGGTGGAACTGCTGATCAATGTGAATACCGGCCACGGGTTGGCGATGGTGTTCTCGTTGCTCGCTGCGGCCATCACCTGGAACCTGGGGACCTGGTACTTCGGTATCCCGGCCTCAAGCTCCCATACCTTGATCGGTTCGATCCTCGGTGTGGGTCTGGCGAACGCCCTGATCAACGACATTCCATTGGCTGACGGTGTCAACTGGCAGAAAGCGATCGATATCGGCGCCTCGCTGGTGTTCTCGCCATTAGCCGGTTTCCTGGTAGCCGCGCTGGTGCTGGTTGGCCTGAAATGGTGGCGTCCCCTGTCCAAGATGCACAAGACACCGGACCAACGCCGCAAACTTGACGACAAGAAACACCCGCCGTTCTGGAACCGCCTGGTTCTGGTGATCTCGGCAATGGCTGTCAGCTTTGTTCACGGCTCCAACGATGGCCAGAAAGGCATCGGCCTGATCATGCTGGTATTGATCGGTATCGTGCCGGCCCAGTTCGTACTCGACCTGAGCAGCACCACCTACCAGATCGAGCGGACTCGCGATGCGACCCTGCACCTGAGCCAGTTCTATAAGCGTAATGCCGATACCCTGGGCGAGTTCCTGGCCTTGGGCAAAAGCCTGGATGGCGATTTGCCGGAGAAATTCCGCTGCAACCCGCAACAGACCGAACCGACCATCACCGCCCTGCTCGGCACGCTCAAGGGTGTAGCGGACTACCACTCGCTGTCGCAAGAAAGCCGCATTGAAGTGCGTCGCTACCTGCTCTGCCTGGACGATACGGCGAAAAAGGTCGGCAAGTTGCCTGGCCTCGATGCCCGCGAAAAGGCTGACCTGGACAAACTGCGCAAAGACCTGACCACCACCACCGAATATGCCCCGTTCTGGGTGATTCTGGCGGTCGCCCTGGCACTCGGCCTGGGTACGATGGTTGGCTGGAAACGCGTGGTACTGACCATCGGCGAGAAAATCGGCAAGCAAGGCATGACTTACGCTCAAGGCATGTCGGCACAAATCACCACGGCGGGCATGATCGGCCTGGCGAACATCTTCAGCCTGCCGGTATCGACCACCCACGTGCTGTCTTCGGGTGTGGCCGGGACCATGATCGCCAACAAAAGCGGCCTGCAAGGCGGCACCGTGAAAACCATCCTGCTGGCCTGGGTCCTGACCCTGCCAGCAACGGTGGCCCTGTCGGCCGGCCTGTTCTGGCTGGCATCGAAGGCACTCGGCAGCTGATCTACCGCTGTCTAGTCCTGAAATAGGTTTACACCTGTTTCACTTCAACGCCCGATGCACCGCATCGGGCGTTTTGTATTTCAAAGACAAGTGCGGTCGCTCGCCGTTATAGATCGATACCGACTCACTCACCATCTTCTTCGCCTGCGTCAAATCCTGCGGTCGCTGGAGCATAAGCTCTGTCTTTAATATCCCGTTGACCCGCTCTGCCAATGCATTTTGGTAGCAGTCATAGCCGTCCGTCATAGAACACCGGATGCCGTGTTTCGCGTGCAGTTCCTGGTACATTCCCGAGCAATACTGGCTGCCTCTATCCGAGTGGTGGACCAGCGACTGCTCCGTTCGACGGCGTTTCACCGCCCGGCGCAGCGCATGCGCTACCGACTCGGCGTGCAGGCTTTCATGGACGTGATAGCCCACGATCTTTCGCGAAAAAGCATCCGTCACAAGGCTTAGATAGGCCACGCCTTCCTGAGTTGGCAAATAGGTGATGTCCGCCACCCAGACTTGTTCCGGGCCGCTTGCAACAACCTGATCAGGACCGGGCTTGAGCAGGTTCGGATGGCGTCGAAAGCGATGATGGCTGTCGGTCGTTTTGTGATAGGCCCGCTTGCGGACCACCAATAAACGCCTTTCGCGCAGAATCGAAAACAGCCGATCTCGACCCACTTGCAGCTCAAGTTGAGGCTGGCAATGCAGCAAGTAATGCAGCTTTCGGGTGCCCAAGCGCGGCTGCCGCTGACGCTTTTGCTGAACGAAGTCGGCAACTTTCTGGTCCAGAACGAGACGAGCAGCATCGGCGCGATTGCGTTTGTAGTAAGCCTGTCGGCTTATCCCCATGAACTGGCAAGCCCTGCTGATACTCAGGTTTTGGACTCGCTTTTGCGCGAGGACTTGCCGGGACGCTTTTTTATGACAGAAAGGCCGTAGTCATTCTTCAAGACATCCACGACAGCTTCGAAAAACTGCGCTTTCTGATTGGACAGAGCTAGCTGCTCTTCAAGCTCTTTGATGCGTTGCTCTGGCGTTAATGGTCGGTTTTTGTCGGGCATAGACCCCATCCTCGGCGAGCCAATGTATGTGCCTGGGCTCCAATCTTGCCGACCGTGCTTGCGTAACCACGTCAGAACGGTCGTTTTGCCTTGAATCCCGTAGCGCTCCTGAGCCTCTTTATAACTCAGCTCGCCTTTTTCGACCTGGTCGACGACCGACAATTTAAAAGTCAGCGTGTAGTCTCGCTGACTACGCCTTTTTGCTGATTCCATTATTCCCTCCTGAAAATAGATCAGAAGGTGTAAACCTTATTCAGGACGGGACACACGCCGTACAAAAAAGGCGCGCCCTCCTGGAGGTCGCGCTTTTTTTGTGCCTGCAGGATTTGCAAGAATTTGATGATCGTTTCCATGTCCGTGAAGGGACGCGGAGCGTCCCGGGCGACATTCCCACGCAGAGCGTGGGGAACGATCTCAAACCCCACACACCCCAACCACTCAGGCCGGCTGTCAGGCCGCCGTGCTGTGGCTGTTGATCTTGATCCACCCGCCCCTTCGGAAGGCCGAGTGGAGGTGTTCATCAGGGGGTGGGCGCGTAGCGCCGTACGGCGTAGCCGGACACATCGAGAGGAGGTCGTCGCGAAGCAGACCGTAGGCGATGCCCCCTGATGGACACCGGAGCAAGGGGACGCCGAGCCTAGGCGAGGTGCCGTACGCTTGGGGCGAAGACTTTTGCTTACTTTTCGCTGGGCCGGCACCCCGGCGTTTGGAAAAGTGAGGCGCCGTAAGGGCGAAACCCTAAGCGGCCGTTACCGCAGCAACGGATATGTACACCTGCAAGCGCTGACTCCACAAAAAACCGCAGGCAAAAAAAAAGGGCGACCGAAGTCGCCCAAAATGCCTTGCGTGCTCGTGCTTCCAGAAAGACCTAAGGCTTTTTACGCTTATGTGCGTCTTTCCAGATAAAAAATCCAAACCCGGCAAAAAACAGAACCATGAGGCCAACTGTCAGCACTCCGGCAATCACCACATTATCGAAAAACATGACTGGCCTCCTGCACTTGCCCTGTTGCGATGGGGCTAAGTTACCCAATCGGGCGCAGAAGAAAATTGACCGGGATCAATGCCGCCCAAGACCGGGCGTAAAAGGAAGGGAAATAACTGACCTGCATCAATGGAAACAGGGAGGATCAACGCTTTTTCGGTTTGTTTTTCGGCTTTTTCTTCGCTTTACCCAAAGGCATGGCCTGCTCGAAAGCCTGGCGCACTTCGTTCAGGCGCTTTTCATTAAGGTCATGCACGCGCTTGGCACGCTCGGTGTTGAGGTCAATCAGCTTGTCATCTTGGCTCATGGCGTGGCTTACATCTTCAAGGTCAATACAGGCGTAGCAAAGTGACTACTGTCACCCTGCCCGCTCAGGGTTTGCCAATAATGCGGCCAATAGCCGGCGCTGACCAGTCGCCAGCAACATCACAGCGCAACAAAAAGTGAGTAAGCGTCAGACCTCGACATCGACCCACAATCCCTGGCGCGGCTGATCGTCTATCAGCGGGACAACGGGCACCGTATTGTCGGCGTTCAACTCGTCACCCGGCACAGCCAAGTGCTCTTCAGGGTCCTCTTCGGCTTCGCGGCGACGCTTGTCGCGCGCTTGCTGACGCCGCTGCTCTTCGCGCAACAACTGCGCCGACTCTTCGGCATGGCGCT